>JAJTDF010000067.1 GCA_021294835.1 Planctomycetaceae bacterium | reverse complement strand
CGGGGGGACAGGGGGGCGGGCGGGGGTAGTGGGGTTGTCGGGCGGGTGCCATGCGCCGCTCGGGACGACCCTGAGACCGGACGGACCGGGAGTCTGCACCGCTGCAGTCTGGTCAAACGGGCGGCGGGGGATGACCACACGGGCCGCGGCTGGGCGGCTTTGGGCGGCCTTTGCTCAACCTTGGCACAGCCCAGCGGCGGCCGCCCGGCCCTGTCCACATCCGTTCCGGCATCCTGTGGATAACCCTAGCCATGCGGTCACCTGACCACCAAACGTTCGGCTGGGGCGATATCCTCTGTTGGTCAACTTCCGCGTTCTCGCGCCCATCTCCCACCCTTCCTTCTCCCTCAGCCGCTAGCTTCCCGCGGCCTGTCTCGCCGCCCCCCGCCCGGAAGTCTGACCGCGTCGCCTGCCGCTTTCAGCTTCGAAAGCGGTTTCCGGCGATGTGAACAACGCGTCGGTCCACACCCCGCAGGCCTTTGCAACCCCCCGGCTTGCGACAGACAAGGCAAGGTGCTTCGAACATGATCGATATCCGCAAGCTCAAGGAACTCGTCCGCCTGATGGTGGAGAACGACCTGACCGAACTGAATCTGCAGGATCAGGCCGAAACGGTGACCGTCAAGCGCGGATACGGCGGGGTGCCGGTGATTCAGCAGATGCCCATGGGCATGGCCATGCCGGCCGCCCCGGTCGCCCGGGCCGCCGCCGGCGGCTCGGATGCGGAGGAAGACGCCGGCTCGGCGCCGGGCGGATCGGCCCCTGCCGCCGCCGCCTCGGAGGCCGGTCTGGTCGCCGTGACCAGCCCGATGGTCGGCACCTTCTACTCGTCCCCCAACCCCGACTCGCCGGCCTTCGTCAACGTCGGCTCGGCGGTCACCCCTGAGACCACCGTGTGCCTGGTCGAGGCCATGAAGGTGTTCAACGAGATCAAAGCGGAGACCGCCGGAACCATCGAGCGTGTGCTTGTGCAGTCCGGCCAGTCCGTGGAGTTCGGCCAGAAGCTCTTCCTGATCCGTCCGGCCTGATTGATCGCCGGCCAGCCAAAGCGTTTCGACGCAGTCCGCGTCGACGCACTCTCGCGCCGCATCTGAACCGCATTCCGGCCGGCTGCTGCGCCGCAGTCCTTCCCGCATCCGACGAGCCACCATGTTCAACCGCATTCTGATCGCCAACCGGGGCGAGATCGCCCTTCGCATCATCCGGGCCTGCCGCGAGCTGGGCGTCGAGGCCGTGTGCGTGTACTCCGAGGCGGACAAGGACGCCAAGTACCTGCGGATGGCGGACCGTGCCATCTGCATCGGCCCGGCGCCGGCCAAGGAGAGCTACCTGAACATCTCGCGGATCATCGCTGCCGCGGAGATCGCCGACGTGGACGCCATCCACCCCGGCTACGGCTTTCTGTCTGAGCGTGCCGAGTTCGCGCAGGCCTGCCGCGACTGCAAGATCGAGTTCATCGGCCCCACGCCCGAGGCGATGGCCCGCCTGGGCGACAAGGTCGCCTGCAAGAACGCGGCCAAGGAAGCCGGCGTGCCGGTCTTCCCCGGCTCCGCCGGCGCCATCGAGGACCCCGAGGAAGCGGTGAAGATCGCGGACAAGATCGGCTATCCGGTGATCATCAAGGCCTCGGCCGGCGGCGGGGGCCGGGGCATGCGCGTCTGCCACAACGAGGGCTCGCTGCGGTCGAACATTCAAGCCGCCAGCACCGAGGCTCAGGCCGCCTTCGGCAACGGTGCGGTGTTCATCGAGAAGTATCTCGAGCACGCCCAGCACGTTGAGATTCAGGTGATCGGCGACAAGCACGGCAACGCCATCCACCTCTGGGAACGCAACTGCTCCATGCAGCGGCGTCACCAGAAGCTCATTGAGGAGGCGCCCAGCCCCGGTCTGGATCGCGAGACCATCCGGCCTGTCTGCGAGGCCGCGGTTCGCCTGATCAAGCAGGCCAAGTACCACGGCGCCGCCACGTGCGAGTTCCTCATGGACGAGAAGAGGAACTTTTACATGCTCGAGGTCAACACGCGTGTGCAGGTGGAGCACCCGGTGACCGAGATGATCACCGGCGTGGACATTGTCAAGACGATGATCCGCGTCGCCGCCGGCGAGAAGTTGCCGTACACGCAGGATCAGATCCATGTCAACGGGCACGCCATTGAGTGCCGCATCAACGCCGAAGACCCCGACAGGAAGTTCATGCCCCAGCCGGGCCCGATCAACCGCTGGGAACCGCCGGGCGGCCCGGGCGTGCGGATGGACACGCATGTCGTCCCCGGGTACGTCGTGCCCAAGTTCTATGACTCGATGGTCGCCAAGCTCATCGTCCACGACGAGACCCGCGAGAAGTGCATCGAGCGCACCCGCCGGGCCCTGGCGGAGTTCACCGTCGAGCCGATCAAGACCACCATCGGCCTGCACGCGCGGCTGATGGAGAATGGCGACTTCCGCAAGGGCGGGGTGGACATCCACTACCTGGAACGGCTGCTGAAGTGACGCGCGGCCTCCGCGCCGTCATGGCCGGTGATTCCTGCGCGGGCCTCCGCGACGATGGCCCGCTGCACCATGCGCGGCCGCGGACTCCGTGCGGTCGCCAGGGTGGTTCGTGTCGTCCGCATCGGGAAAGGGACCGGCCTGCTCAGCACTCCGGCCGGGCGGCGCATTGAGCGAGGATTCCGCGGAGGGGGCCGGCCTCGGGGCCTGCCGCATGAACCGGCCCCATGGGCTGATGACATCCCACGGCCACAAGTCGACCCCATCGTCCGAACCGACCTGCGGGTCGCGGACTCCAAGTCCGCTTTCTGCCTGACCCGAGGCGGAACGGGCTGCCGCGTGCTCGAGCACGGTTCGGGCCCGCGCCATGAAAGGGTCGGGCGAGCCGGGGGTCACCGACGGATCCCCTGAACTGCGCTGACGCAGGCTCTCGCCAACCGTCAGCACCCGATGGGCAGCAGCGGACGCCTCGTCCAGTTCGTTCATTCGCAGCAGATACTCCGCGAGGTTGGCGTACGTGCTCAGCAGAATGCCGGCGATCTGGGGGCTGTGGTCCTCGGCAAGATACAGCGCGTCGGCCAGTTCGGCCGCGCGCCGCAGCGGAGCCCAGGCATCGGCGCTGTCGGCCGCTTCGGCCCGGAGCACCTCGGCGTAGATGCTGTTGACCATGATCAGGTCGCGCGTGTGGTCCCGGTTGGCGGGCCGACGCTGCCACAGGCCGGTGAACAGTTCGATCGCCTTGATGCCGTCGGCTCGCGCCTGGGGCCATCGAGCTCTGGCGGCATGGACGCTGGCCATGTATGCGTGCGCAAAGCCGAGGTTGCGGATGGACTTCTCCTCCGCCGGGTTGCGATCGAGCAACCGCTCGGCCAGCGTCAATCGTCTGCTGAGCAGGTCTTCCGCCTCCGTCAGCTCCATTCGCTGAAGGTGCAGCACGCCAAGGCGTTCATAGGAGTAGCACAGGTTGTCGGCGAACCAGCGGCGCTGCGGATCAGCGGCGTGAAGCCGCTCATCGACGGCCAGAGCCTTGCGGTACCAGGGGATCGAACCCTCTCGGTCCCCCATCTCACCGAGGATGTCGCCGCGCTTGACCATGGCGATGGAGAGATGGGCCTGCAGGTCCAGGTCGTCGGGCCGGCGCTCGGCAAGCCGACTGATGATCTGGAAAGCCCGCTCGCGATGCCGGCTGGCGGAGGCGAACATCCCCGATTCCTGCAGCAGGTCGCCCATGCCCTCAAGCACCCGCGCCCGCGTGAGCATCGCATCCCGGTCATTGGGCAGCACCTGCTCGAAGTGCTCGGTGTTTCGCAGCAGTTGCTCCAGCAGCCTTGCCCTGGGCTCAATCGCCCCCGCCACACCGCTCAAACCTTCCAGCACGGTGTTGATCGTCTCGCGGGCCGTTCGCTCGGCCAGTTCGCGACCGGCCCGCGCCTGCACCTCGGCCTGATGCAGCGCCGCCAGGGCGGCCGCCCCGCACGCAAGCACCAGTCCGGCGGCCGAGCTCAGCAGCCGGTGGCGGTTGATAAAGCGCGTCGCGCGTGCGTATGCGGGGAGGGGTCTGGCGAGGGTCGGCTGCAGGTTCAGGTGCCGGATCAGATCGTCCCGCAAGTCGGCCGCGGACGCGTAGCGGTCCTCCGGGCGGCGAGCGGTCGCTTTGGACACGATTGCCTCAATGTCCCCACGGAAGCGGGGATTCACGCTTCCCAGAGGCGGCAGGGGCTGACCGGTCGCCTTCAGGGCCGCTTCGTGCGGCAGCAAGCCGGCCAGCTGCAGCGGATGGCTTCCGCTGAGCATCTCGTAGAGCATGACGCCGAGCGCGTGCACGTCGGTGGCGCGGCAGATCGCCGTCATATCGCCCGCCAGTTGCTCGGGCGCCATGTACGCGATCGTTCCCACCAGCCTCGCGCTCAGCGCCATCCCGGTCGAACCGGTCGTGTCCGGTGCGCCGGCCTCGTGCGGCGGCCCCGACGCGGGGCCCTGCTCCGGCCGAGCCAGCGCCAGCCCGAAGTCGAGCACCTTCGGCCGGCCGTGCGTGTCCACCAGGATGTTGGCCGGCTTGAGGTCGCGGTGCACGATGGCCCGTGTGTGGGCGTGTCCGACCGCGTCGGCCACTTCGGCCATCAACTGCAGAATCGCCCGCACTTCCAGTCCCGCCCACCTGGCGTATCGCGTCAGCGGCGAGCCGTTGACCAGTTCCATGGCGAAGTACGGCGTCTCCACCCCGTCCGGTCCGGCGTACACGCCGGCCTCGAAAAGTCTGGCGATGCCGGGATGGTCAAATCTGGCCAGGACCTGGACCTCTCGATCAAACCGCTGACGGGCGCTCTCGCCGGCGATCGACGACGCCATCACCTTCAATGCCACGGTCCGACGGGTGGCCAGCTGCTCGGCGACATAGACCCGTGCGAAGCCGCCCTCACCCAGCAGGCTCAGGGTTGCAAATCCGGGAATCTGCGCCATGGGCGCGACGCTGCGCGCCGCATCGCCCAGACCGATCGCGGCCGAAGGCTCATCCAGCACGACCGCCGCGCGCCGGTCGCTCAGCACCAGCCCCAGCGCCTCGGCGGCCAACTGTTCGTCCTCTCCGCATCTGGCTCGGATCGCCGCCTCCACCTCCGCTGCGGGCAAATCCGCCACCGCATCGAAGATCGCCCGCAGCGCCGCCGGACGCGACGCCCCGCCGGCCGACGACGCCGCATCGGCACTTCCCCCGCCCTGCGCCGTCGATGACGGCTCTTGGCTCATGCGGTCTCCCGTGATCGGTCGCCGAGCCGGTCCGGCACCGGGTTGTCGTCGATCGGCAGTTCCTTGAGCAGCCATGCCCTTGCGAACCGCCACTCCCGCTGCCCCTGCGCCGGCGTGAGCCCAAGCGCGGCGCACGCCTCCGACAGGCTCATCCCTGCGAAAAACCGCAATTGCACCAGATCCGCCGTCACAGCGCTGATGGCCGCCAGCTTCACCAGCGCCCCGTCCAGTGCAATGACGTCGATCGGCGGCTCCTGCTTCGGCTGATCAACCGGCTCGGAGCCCGCCGAGAGATCCGACAGCCCCAGCTTCACCCGTTGGCCGCCGTGCTTCTCGGCGCGTTTGCGCCGTGCATGGTCGACCAGCACGTGACGCATCACCGCTGCCGCCGACGAGAAGAAGTGCCGCCGGTCGTTGAACGTGTGCTGCCCGCTTGCGCTCAGCCGCACAAACGCCTCGTGCAGCACCGCCGTCGGCTGCAGCGTGTGGTCCAGCCGCTCTCCCGACAGATACCGCCCCGCCAGCGACCGCAATTCCAGATACAACACCTCCACCCACTGGGAAGTCGGCAGGTGTGCCCCCGGGGGCCCGGCCGATGGACCCCCCGCCGCCCCCGCCGCCCCCGCCGCCCCCGCCGCCCCCGCCGCCCCCGCCGCCCCCGCCGCCCCCGCCGCTGGGGCCGTCTGGGCCTGCACCTGTTCGGCAGCATCCGACTGACGGGTCACGGCCACAGCCCCCTTGCCCAGGCCGCCCGCATCCACAACTGGGGGTGTCCGGTCCGTGATTCGCATGCAACGCTCCGCCCGTCGCCGGCCGCGGCCCATCGAATGCGGGCCACGTGATGCCCACCAGTATGGCACCAATCCCAGGTTGGGGCCACCTGCGAGCATCAGCCGACCGTGCTGTCCGGAAGTTGTATGGATAGATCTGCCAATTTTCAGCGAGTTTCGGCGGCCGATCCCGCGAAACTCGCTTGGAGGCATGTGCGGGGATGAGTCTGTGCCGGTCGGGCGGCGGCAGCTGGCGGGGAACCCACCCCCCCCCGGCCTGCCCCCCCCGGCCTCACCCCCGGCCCCACCCCCGGCCAAACCCACGCGCGCCGGGCGTGTGCGGTCTGAGCAACCGGTTCGGGACGGGATTGGACAAAGGGCGATCCAATGAACAACAACTGCATGGAGGATGTGATCGGGGTCACCCAAGCAAGCGGGGCACCTGAGCCGGCGTACTCCACCGAGCTGATCTCCGCTGATCAGTTCACCACGGGCAAGATCTCGGGACGGCTGCGGGGTGATCAGCGTCCGCCCGGCGAATGCGACGATGCGGCGATCACATCTGTCGGTCCGGCCTCGCGAGCGCCCGTCCATGCGCATCCGTTCTCAGCGACGGCGCTGATGCTCCGGCGGCGATCCGCATTCTCGCGCACAACCCTGGGCCGTGCCTGAAGTGCGGCGTCGTTTGCGGCCGGCCGTCGCCGTTGTGTGGCGCACAGCGGGGATCGGCCTGCGTGCAGATGATCACCGCTTGCGAAGCCGCATGAAGGAGCGCTGATCGGCGGCGGGGTCGGCGAAGATCTCCAGCCCCAGCTCGCAGTCGGCCGCTGACGCCGCCAACTGATCCGGGTGGAGGTACTCGTAGTAGTTCGGACGACCCTCGTAGTGGGGCAGGTCGTGCGAGCGGTGCTTGGCGATCGCCGTCGCATCCCACTGGATGAAGTGAATGAGCGCCCGCCCGCCCGGCCGCAGCACCCGCGCGATGGACTTGAAGTACTGCTGCACCACGTCGATCTTCACGTGAACGAACACGTCGTAACTGAGCACCGCATCCACGCCGCCGTCGGGCACGCCGGCCAGCCGCGCTGTCGCGTCATGATGCAGGTGCAGCTTGTCCAGGTGGGCCCCGAACCGGTGCTCCATGGCCTCAAACAGCAGCCGGTCTGAGAAGTCCACGCAGTGGTACGCCGCCGCCGACGGAATCAGAAACTCGCCGAGCAGGCCGGTGCCCGAGCCGATCTCGCACACCACCGGGGCCCGGCCGGCGGGCGTCGCCGCCCGCACTTCGCCGCTGTAGAGCTCGACCAACCCCGCCCATGCCCGGTGCACGAGTTTCGGGTACCCGTGCAGGTACACCGGGCGGGCGTCGGGCGATCGCTGCATCGCCAGCGCCGCCTCATACTGATCCAGCAGGCACTCGTCCCACGTCCGCGATTCAAAGCGGCTGGGGCAGGTCAGCAGATACAGCCCCGCCTCGCGAATCGGACGGCGATTTCGCCAGATCGCCCGGGCCGCCTCGCCCTCGGCGGTCAGCAGCACGCCGCGGCAGCCCCGCGAGACCGCATCAGCGAGGTTGCCGACCGGCAGTCCGCACCACTGGCCGCCCCGCTTGCCGGGGTCATCGTCGATGAAGCACCGCACCAGCCCTTCGGGCACGCCGAACAGCGGTCGGAGGGAACGGGCGAACTTGCCGGCCCCGTACAGCGCCACCGGCGCCGCTCCGGCGGAGAGCAGCCGCTGCAACTGCCGCTCGTAGCAGGCGCGTTCATCCACCCGGGCGTCGACGGTCGATGCGGTCATGCCAGTGGGGATCGGTCAGCCCGGCGCTGGGGGTCCGGCGTCCGCCGCCCGGAGGGGGATTCACCCGATCACCATCGCCGCCCCGGCCATGGCGTCCGCGGCGGCGCTGGCTCTGGCTGCCGCTCTGGCGCTGGCTCTGGCGTCGACTTTTGCCGCCGCCTGACCCCGCCCAGCGGAGCCAGCCCCAGCACCTGCCACACCACCGACACCGGGTCATCCCGGTCCGGCTGAACTGTCCACGCCACCGCGTTGCCGCCGGCGGAGGATCGCCGCGACCACATCCGCGCTCCTCCGCCGCCCGATTGGCCCCACTGCGATTCGGCTGATCGATCCGCCCACATGCCCGCCTCCTTGACGCCGCCTCAGCGGCGCCGGCCGTTGCCGCCACTCAACCGGTCCGACCTCCGCCGCCCGCCTCCGCCCCGCCGGCCCGGCGCGAGAACACAAACGACGTGCCCACGTAGTCCACCACCACGGTGTCGCCCGCCGTCGCGTTCAGCCCATTGCCGCCCGCGCCCTCCTCCCCGTCGTCATCCCCGCCGCCCACCGCCAGCAGCTTGCCCGCCAGCGGGTTCTCCAGCCGCTGCTGAATCGTCCGCTTGAGCGGCCGCGCTCCGAACGTCGGGTCCCAGCCCTCGGCCGCCAGCGCATCCTTCGCCGCCGTGGTCAGTTCCAGACCCAGGCCCTGCGCCGCCAGCCGCTTGGCCAGCCGCGCCGTCTGAATGTCTACGATGGAGCGGATGTGCTCGCGACGCAACTGGTGGAACACCACCACCTCGTCGATGCGGTTGAGCAGTTCCGGCCGCATGAGCTGCCCGCCGCCGGCCACCGCGCTCATCGCCTGCTGCGCCTTGATGGCCGCGTCGAGCACCTTCGGGCTCATCCCCGCCGCCTTGCCCAGTTCGGCGATCGCCGCCCCCGCCGGCCCGCGCCGCAGCAGGTCGCGCACCGCCGCGTCGATCTCCCAGTCCTCCGCCCCGCTGGCCGACAGTTCCTGAATCATCGACGACCCGAAGTTGCTGGTCATCACGATGATGGTGTTGCGGAAGTCCACCGTCCGCCCCTGGCCGTCGGTCAGCCGGCCGTCGTCGAGCACCTGCAGCAGGATGTTGAACACATCCGGGTGCGCCTTTTCCATCTCATCCAGCAGCACCACCGCGTACGGCCGCCGCCGGATCGCCTCCGTCAGCGAGCCGCCCTCGTCATACCCCACATAGCCCGGAGGCGCGCCGATCAGCCGACTCACCGCGTGCTTCTCCATGTACTCCGACATGTCGATCCGCACCATCGCATCCGGCGTGTCGAACAGAAACTCCGCCAAAGCGCGGCACGTTTCCGTCTTGCCGACCCCGGTGGGGCCCAGGAACAGGAAGCTGCCCACCGGCCGGTTGGGGTCGCCCAGCCCAGCGCGGGCGCGGCGCACCGCGTCCGACACCGCCTTGAGCGCATCGGCCTGACCCACCACCCGCTGGCCCAACTGCGTCTCCATCCGCAACAGCTTCTGCCGCTCGCCCTCCACCAGCCGCGAGACGGGAATGCCCGTCCACCGCGCCACGATCTCGGCGATCTCTTCCGCGTCCACCTCGCGCTTGAGCAGCGGCTTGCTCGGCGCCGTGCCCGGCTTGGGCGCCGCCGCCACCCGGTCCAGCGTCGCCTTGAGGTCCTTCAGCCGCTTCTCGTCCTCCGCCGCCTGCTGGTACTCACGCTCGGGGATCAGTTCCCCGGCACGCTGCCGCTGCATCAGCGACTGCACCCGCTGCTCGAAGGCCGCCTTGAGCGTGTCGTACTCCTTGCGCACCTTGGCCTGGTCCCCCGCGCCCGAACGCTCCAGGCCCCACTGCATTCGCAGGGCCTCAAGCTCGCTCTCCACCCGAGTGAGCTCCTCCCGCGCCGCCTTGGCCTCCTGTTTCGCTGGCGCGGAGTCGTCCCCGCTCAGTTGCCCCAGCGTCAGTTCCAGTTGGATCTTGCGGCGCTGGCGAACGTCGATCTCTTCGGGCACCGACTGGTTCTCAATCGCCAGCCGGCTGGCCGCCTCGTCAATCAGGTCGATCGCCTTGTCGGGCAGGAACCGCTCGGTGATGTACCGCGAGGACAGATTGACCGCCGCGAGGATGGCGTTGTCCTGAATCTTGATGTTGTGGTACGACTCGTACCGCTCTTTGAGCCCGCGCAGGATCGCCACCGTCTGCTCCACTGACGGCTCGCCCACGTACACCGTCTGGAAGCGGCGCTCAAACGCCGGATCCTTCTCGATGTGCTTGCGGTACTCATCCAGCGTGGTGGCGCCGATGCACCGCAGCTCGCCCCGCGCCAGCGCCGGCTTGAGCAGGTTGCCCGCCGACACCGCGCCCTCCGCCTGGCCGGCGCCCACGATGGTGTGCAGCTCGTCGATGAACAGGATGATCTTGCCGGCCGCCGCCTGCACCTCGCGCAGCACCGCCTTGAGCCGCTCTTCAAACTCGCCCCGGAACTTCGCCCCGGCGAGCAACTGACCAACGTCCAGCGCCAGAATCCGCTGGCTGGCCATCCCCTCAGGGCAATCGCCCGAGACGATCCGCAGCGCCAGGCCCTCGGCGATCGCCGTCTTGCCCACGCCCGGTTCGCCGATCAGCACCGGGTTGTTCTTGGTCCGCCGCGAGAGCACCTGCATGCACCGGCGGATCTCCTCATCGCGGCCGATCACCGGGTCGATCTTCCCCGCCTTGGCCTTCTCGGTCAGGTCGATGGTGTACTTCTTCAGTGCCTCGTAGCCCTGGTCGGCGTTCTGATCGGTCACGTGCGCCGCCCCGCTGGCCGCCCGAATCGCCCCGATCGCCCGCTCCACCGCGCCCACATCCACCCCGCTCACCGACAGCACCTCCTTTGCCGACCCCGGCCCGGAAGCGGGGCTGCCCGCGCCCTGCGCCAGCGCCAGCAGCAGGTGCTCCACACTCACAAAGCTGTCCCCCATCTTCTTGGCCAACTGGTCGGCCTTGGTCAGCAGTTCAAGCCCGGCCCGGCCCACGCCCCCGGCCCCGGCCGCACCGCTGCCGCCCACCGTCGGCAGCCGCCCCAGTTCGCTCTGACAGATACCCGCCGCCCGCTGCGCATCGCCGCCGGCCTTGGCGATGATCGACCGCGCCGGACCGGCCGTGTCCTTCAGCAACGCCGCCAGCACGTGCAGCGGCCCCATCTCCGCGTGCGATCGCGCCGCCGCATCGCTCTGCGCATCCATCAGCACGGTCTGGGCCAGGGTCGTCAGTCGGTCCGGTCGCATGGGCGGGCTCCTTGGTCCGGCGGCAAACGCCCGCCGAACACAAGAACCGTGGCAAACCGCGCGCCAGAGTGGCCCCGCCCCCTTGCTGCTCCTGCACGCGGCCGCCCATGGGCTTGCTCCCGCCGGTGCAGTGCCGGGCTGTCAGTTTGGCACCTGTCGACCGCCGCCCGCCGGCAACCCGCCGCCCGCGTTCCCGCGCCGCCAAAAACACACGATGCCACTCGCGCAGCCCATGCTGCGCTGTGGCGCCCAGTCACCCGATCGGTCGCTCACCACCCCATCAGGCGTACATGTCAACTCCGCCGTCAGGCTTGATGCCCCCGGCCGCCATGGCTTTGGATTGCTCCATCGCCGCCTGCATCATGGCCACCGCCGCCTCCCCCTGGTCTTTGGCGGCGCCTTGGGCCTTGCGGGCCACCAGCACGCTGGCCTCGCTCTGCACCCGAGCATTCATCGCGGCCGTGATCGTGTTCAATTCCATGGCTGAGATTTCGGACCGCCCGGTTCTGCACTTGGCCCCGGCCTGCCGCGGGCGGCCGGCCACCGGGTGTTTGAACCGCCTGGGCCGAAGGTAACGCCGGGGTCGGTGTGAAGGTCCGAGATCAGCCGGCCGTGGCGGCTGGAGCATCGCCCGACATGCCCTCCTGGTTGCCATGGGACGGGGGGCCCTGTCGGGGTGGGTCGGGGTGGGTCAGGGTGGGTCAGGGTGGGTCGGGGTGGGTCGGGCTGCGATGCCAGGGTGTTGCGACGGCGGACCGGTGCCCGCGTGGCGGGGCGATGGTGATGCTGGCTGGCGCAGTGGGCGGCGTGGAGGGTCGGCAGGAGTGTATATGCTTACCTATATACCATCGAACCCATGCCCTGCCGCCTTGACCGGCGGCTCTGCCTGTCTTACAACCGCCTCTCGTTTTCTGGCTTTGCAGGAGCCCTGACCCGTGACTTCCATCCGCGCCCGTCGTTCCGCCGTTGTTGTTTCCATGGGCTTGGTCGCCTCGGCGACCCTGTTCGCCGGCGGTTGCGAAACCTCCGCCCAGCGGGCCCAGCTCAACGAGGTTCGGGGCAACCCCACGCCTGAACTGGTCACCCTGCACCAGCGTCAGGACGACGTTGACAACGCCCTGACCACCACCTTCGACACCAACCTGCGGGCCCTGCCTCAGGATCTGGGCCGGATGTGGCTGCTGGATCGGCCCAGCCGTCTGACGCCCGATCCGATCCGCTGATTCAACTTCACGTTTGCATACTGCGGCACCCACGCGATGTCGGGCGTGGGTGGCGGTGTTGTGCGCTGTCTCTGATGCGTGTCGGCCTGCAGCTGCGCGTTGGCTGCGCAACGGCCCGGGCGGACTCACCCGAGGCCGCACCCTACCATCATTCCCCTCAGACACCGCGGCATCCGGCGGACAGTGCGTACCAGCCGTGTCGCTGTCAGCGCCGGGGTTCACCACCGGCCCAAAGGGCCGTCAGAAAGCAAGAAAGCGAGCAGACATCCATGATGCGTCGAGCGAAGATCAGCGTGATCGGTGCGGGCAACATCGGGGGCGAGTGCGCCCGGTCCATCGCCATGAAGGAACTGGGCGACGTCGTCCTGCTGGACATCCCGAGCAAGGACAAGCCCGAACTGCACATGCCCAAGGGCAAGGCGCTGGACCTTGCCTGCTGCGGCCCGGTGGAGAACTTCGACGCCCGCATCACCGGCACGTTTGACTACAAGGACATCGAAGGCTCCGATGTGGTCATCGTCACCGCGGGCGTGCCCCGCAAGCCCGGCCAGAGCCGCGACGACCTGGTCGCGATCAATGCCGGCATCGTCAAGAACGTCGCCCAGAACATCAAGCAGTACGCCCCGAACGCGATCGTGATCGTCGTCAGCAACCCGCTGGACGCGATGGTGTACGTGATGTGGAAGGTCACCGGCTTCCCGGCGCACCGCGTGCTCGGCCAGGCCGGCGCGCTCGATGTCGCCCGCTACAAGACCTTCCTGGCCATGGAGCTCGGCTGCTCGGTCGAGGACATCCAGGGCCTGCTGCTCGGCGGTCACGGCGACGACATGGTCCCGCTGCCGCGACTGACCAGCGTCAACGGCATCCCCATTCAGGACCTGCTGCCGGAGGCGAAGATCCAGGCCTGCGTCGACCGCGCCAAGGTCGGCGGCGGCGAGATCGTCAAGCTCATGGGCACCAGCGCCTGGTACGCCCCCTCCGCCGGCACGATCGAGATGGTCGAGGCCATCGTCCGTGACAAGAAGCGCGTCATCCCCTGCGCCGCCTACTGCGAGGACGAGTTCGCCGTCAAGGCCTCCAACGACGGCAAGGGCCTGTTCGTCGGCGTCCCCTGCGTGCTGGGCGCCAAGGGTGTCGAGAAGATCATCAACTTCAAGATGAACGACACCGAGCAGAAGTTCATGAACGAGTCCATCAGCCACGTCAAGGACCTCATCGGCTCCACCGTCAAGCTCTTCCCCGAGCTGGCCTGAGCCTCGACGCGACAGCGCGGGGCCAAACACCCCAACCTGTCCGAACCGTGCACTTTCCGTTGCCCGGCGGGACCCCGCCCGGCAACGATTGCCCTGTCTGTTGATCGCGTATTGAAGTCTCCCGAACCAGCCACACCAGGAACCGATGCCTATGCGCCTGACCGCCGCCACCGCTCTTGTCCTCGCCGCTCTCAGCGCCCCCGCCGTCCTCGCGCAGGACGCCAAGCCGGTGACCGAGAAGAACACCACCCCGCCCGCCGCCGTCGACGCCCTGGCGCCCGACAGCGTCGCCATCCCCAAGCACTCCACCACCGACGCCGACGTCCTCGGCGTGCTGAGCCTGCTCACCGGCTCGTTCCTCGCCCAGCCCGCCGGCGATCTGCCCGCCCTGCGGATGAACACCGCCCCCATGACCGTCACCGGTCTGGACAACGCCCTCTATTTCGAACTCTCCCGCGACGACTCCCCCCAGGCCGCCTTCCGCCACGCCGTGCTGCACGTCTTCAAGCACCAGGGCAAGCTCACCCTCCGCGTGCTGGACTTCTCCAAGTTCCAGCCCGGTTTCACCCCCAGCCTCACCGGCCTCTGGGCCGCGCCCGACGCGCTGCCCGTCGTCGCCCTGGACCAGCTTTCGGTCAACTCCGAGATCGTCCTCACCGCCGCTGACGGCGGCTTCTCCGGCGCGGGCACCAACCCCACCACCTTCGGCGGCGCCACCCACATGACCTCCACCGTCACGCTCGCCAAGGGCCAGATCGGCTGGGCCGACCGCGGCACCGACGCCTCCGGCAAGCAGGTCTGGGGACCGGCCGCCGGCGTGAACTCCGCGTTCAAGGCCGTGGAGCCCTTCGTCCGCGCTCAGCGTCGCGACGGCGGCCTGATCGTCATCGATCTGGTTGCGGGCAAGGCCGACCAGCCCGCCGCCGCCGAGGGCTCGCAGGTTGCCGTGCAGTACACCGGGTGGGTCGCCGCCGACGGCTTCCAGTTCGACACCTCGCGTCAGCAGGGCCGCGAGCCCTTCCAGGTCACCCTCCCCGCGCAGCTGATCGCCGGGTGGAACCAGGGCTTGCCGGGCATGCGGCTGGGCACCGTCCGCCGCCTGTACATTCCCGGCCCGCTGGGCTATGGCGAGCGCGGCAACCCCCGGGCCCGCATTCCGGCCAACGCCACGCTGATCTTCGACGTCGAGTGCGTGTTCCACAAGCCCGCCGAGCCCAAGCCCGCTGAGGGTGGCGCGGGGGGTGCAGGTGGTCAGGGCCCCGCCGACGGCGGCAACCCCAAGCGCTCCGACGCCGCCGACCCCAAGCAGCCCTTCCAGGTCGCCCCGTCCGAGGCGGCCAAGAAGGACTAAGCCGCCGGCGGCCCGCGCCGCCCGGCTTCCACCGGTGATCCATGCCCGACCGTCGTTCCAGCACGCGAGCACACGCGGGGCCCACCACGGGATCAGGAACGGCCGGCGGCGATCTCTACGCCGTTCTGGGCGTGACGCCCACCGCGGGTGAGCAGGAGATCAAACGCGCCTATCGGGCCAGAGCCCGCGAGCTGCATCCGGACGTCAGCGCCGCCCCCGGCGCCCAGACGGCTTTCGCGGCCCTCTCGGCGGCGTACGAGGTGCTCAGCGATCCCGCCCGGCGTGCTGAGTACGACGCGCGGCGGAGTGGCGGGGTGCGTCCCGGCTTTGACCACGACGCTCCGGCCCATGAGGCCCACTTCAACTGGTCCAACATCGCCGGCCGCTCGGTGCGCGTGCAGACCGCCGAACAGGTCAGCGATCTCGGCGAGCTCTACGACCTGTTCTACCGAGACCACCATCAGGCCCGCCAAAGCCGCAGCAAGCCCGCCCCCTCACCAGCGCCGCCTCCGGCAGGGGCCTCGTCTGCGACCGATGCACCGGTCGCCGATTCCCGCGAGCCCCGCGCTTCCCGCACCGGCCGCGCCCGCAAGCCCGGCAAGGCGTCTTGAATCCGAAGCCGGGCAAGTCCGCATCAAGGGAACAGAAACGAGACGGCGCCGGCGTTCGGACGCGCGGGGTTTCGCGATGGTCGAGCCGGCCTTGCCGTTGGCGGTCGATCGCGTGGTCGCGTCTCGAACGGACGTGCCGACGTTTCTGGTCGGTCTGGTGATCAGGTCGAACGACGGCGACGGAGGGCGTAGGCACCGGCGGCGGTAAGCAGGAGCACGCCGGCGGGGCTGGGAACCGTGTTTTCGGTGGGGTTGGTCGGCGGGGTGGGCCCAGTGGGGGTTTCCGGTGTGGTGGGAATGGAGGGCGGGTCTCCGCCGACGAGTTGGGGCACGAAGGCGGCCTGGGGTTCAAGCGAGACGGATCCGCTGCCCTGTGCGAGGAAGGCGGGGAGCGAGGTGGGGCCGACGACGGTCAACGCGGGGATATCGGGCATGCGGAAGGCCTGCACGACGACGTTGTCCAGCGCCCAGAAGGCGTCCTTGGCCGACTCGGGCAGCATTGAGGTGAAATCGAAGGTGGCCGATGCGCCGTTGTGTTTGACGGGGAGGACGATGCGGTAGAGGGCATCGCTGGGGCGGCCCTGGCTGTCGGTGTAGCCGAGCAGGCCGGCGGCGAACATGGCGCGGCCCGCGGGCCCGGAGCGTGTGCCCCGCGGATCGGGATAGCTCTGCTGCCACTGCTGATCATCGGGAAGGCCGGGGGTCTCGCGTGCGAAGGTGGCGTCGAGCAGGGTGGGTCCGGTGCGGAGATCGACGCGGAGGCCCATGGGGCCGGGGCCGCTGTCGCCGGTCCAGTTACCGACGAGAATGAGGTCAAAGGCGACGACGAGGTAGGAGTGTTCGGGCAGGCCCTCGAGCGTGAGCGCCACGGCCTGGTTGGTGAACGGCCCCTTGATGGGCGTGCCGACGGGCGTGGTGGAGAGATCGGCGATGGACCAGTTGGTGTCGGGGCCGTCGTGGAAAGATGACACGTACACAGTCTGGGCGTTGGCTTGCGACAGCAGCGGCGAGAGCGCAGCGACAGCGACAACGGCGACAGCGGGAACCAGACGAACGACGCACGCGTTTTGGTTGCGTTGGGGTGATCGGCGATTCGGTGAGCCCATGGTGCCTCCAGTGCGACCTCCCGGGGCTGAAGCGGGGGCCGACATGAACGTCGTATTGCGGCCTGTGGTGAGCAAGCCGAGTGAGGCAGCAGCGCGGGTTTGGGGACCTGCGCGACCGTCACTCAATGCGCCGCGGGACGTGTTTGGTCCGCGCGGCACCTCTCTCCCACAGCCGGAAGCGTCCGATTCGACTGCTTCGGCCGCCTCTCTCTCTCTCCACCTTTCGCGCCGGACCAAGCACGTCCGGCACGGTGTCGAGTCTTCTTTCGCCCGCCCTCGCTCTCGCCCTCGCTCTCGCCCTCGCCCTCGCCCGCTTGCTCCGCCTCCACTGAACGCCTGAACAGAACCCCGCACCGTCCGCGGCGGAGTGCGTGCCGCGGGCGGTGCGAGGCGATCTCTCTCCCGTGGGCCGCAGTGGTGCGGTGCTCCAGCGGGGTACTCAGACGATCAGGCGTGTCAACCCAGGAACAGAGGTGTGAACGGGACGCGGCTTGCTCTGCCGATTGGCAGGTGTGGGCCTGTCGGGGTTGTCTTCGCGATCATCGAGGTGCAGGTTCCGCAGTGTGCGCGAAAAAGCGGCGCGCGGAAAGGGAACAGCAGCAAAGAAATCGCTTGCAGAGTTTCTCGGGCGTTGCGTGCTGAAATGAGACCGCTTGCAGGGCCGGAGCGAAGCGATGCGATCGGCTGCGGCGTTGGGTTACCGGGCGGAATCAGCGTGTGTGCCGCGTGCGGCGCGGACCATGCGGGCGACGGCGGCATCGGCGGCGCGGGTGGCGGCGGGGCCGGCGGCGTTGACGCAGGCAAGGAAGGCTTCGCCGGTTTGCGGAGCGACCCAGGCGACGGCGAACCACATGGTGTTGCTGCCGGCGTGGGTGAGGATTCGGCCGGGCTTGCCGTCGGTGCCGGCCCAGGGGCGTGTGCCGGAGCCCCAGCCAAAGGCGTAATCGGAGCCGGCGTTATCGGCGGGCGGGGTGTGGAGTTTGCGGAAGGTCTCCGGGCGGATGCGGAATGAGCCGTCGGGGTTGGTCCAGCCGTCGCGTTCGCCCCGGGCGTGGAGGGCGAGGAACTTGGACCAGTCCTCAGCGGAGAGGTGGACGGTGCCGGCGGGGGCGATGGCCGGAGGGTTGTCAGCTTCGGGGCCGGGGGGCACGGGCTTGGCGGCGGGGCCGACGCCTTCGTGGCCCCGGGGCTGGTCGATGGTGTTGCCGGTGGGGTTGGGTGCGCCGGGGGCGCCGAAGCCGGCGGAGGTGATGCCCAGGGGGCGGAAGAGTTCGGCGGTGATGAGGTCTTCAAAGGTGGAACCGGTGGCGCGTTCGGCGATGTGGCCGGCGAGGGCGAAGGAGGCGTTGGAGTAGAGGAACGCTGTGCCGGGGGTGCTCTGGGGCTTCTGGGTGAGGACGGTGGAGGCGAGCAGTTCGCGGCCCTGGCGCGGGGTGCCGCGGTGCTGCCAGAGTTTGGCCCAGAGGTCGCCTTGGTCAAGGTTGGAGGGGAGGCCGGCGCGGTTGGTGAGCAGGTGCTCAAGCGTGGCGGACTTGAAGTCGGGGTGCATGGTCGGCGCGAGGTCGGGGAAGGCCTCGGCGAGGGTGAGATCCCAGCGGAGTGTGTCGCGGTCGACGAGCAGGGCGAAGAGTGTGGCGGTCATGGCTTTGGTGCAGGAGCCGATGTGCCAGAGGTCCGTAGGGGCGATGGGGTCGGGGCTGCCCAGGGCGCGGACGCCGGCGGAGGCGCGGGCGATGATCTGGCCGTTGCGGACGGCGAGGGCGGTGATGCCGGGGAGGAGGTCGGCTTGTTTGGCGGGGTCGGTGGGGGAGATGAGGCCGGAGAGGAAGTCGGCCAGATCGGGGGTGGGGATGATCAGCGGGGCGTCGGTGGCGGGAGAGGATGCGGCCGGTGCGGGCGCGGGCGTGGCGGCGAGGCAGAGGGCGAGCAGCGCGTGGGTGAGCATGGGGTGGTCTTTGGGTGGGGGAAGGGGGGAATTGCGAAATGGCAAAATGGCAAAATTGCAAAATGGCCAAATCAAGGCAGGGTTGGGGATGGGGTTTGGGTCAGGGTTTCTGGCTTTGGTCTTCCTTCGCTTCCTTCGCTTCTTTGCTGACAGGTCTTGGTCTTGGTGGATCGTGCGTGATGGATCAGCGGTGAGGGAGATGGTCCAGATGGGGCGGGGTGAACGCCGGAGGAGTCAGCGAAGTCGCGAAGGGAGCGAAGGAAAGGCAGGAAGGCGGGGAGACAGGAAGGCGATTTGAGATTTCAGAGGTTGGCGGTGGGGGAGATGGCCCGGCTGGAGGTGGACTGAACGCCGGAGGAGTCAGCGAAGTCGCGAAGGGAGCGAAGAAAGGCAGGAAGGCGGGGAGACAGGAAGGCGATTTGAGATTTGAGATTTCAGAGGTTGGCGGTGGGGGAGATGGCCCGGCTGGAGGTGGA
>JAJTDF010000141.1 GCA_021294835.1 Planctomycetaceae bacterium | reverse complement strand
TGGTATCGGGCATCGGCCGTGAGGCAGTAGCCGAACCAGCGCTGCAGCGCATCGACGCACCCGCTCTCCGGGCCGAAGGTCTGCGACAGGAACGCATGCCACTGCGGGCACAGCTCCCGCACCAGGGCCTCCTGGTCCTCGCCGTCCGCCTCAACCACGCGGGCGAGCTGCTCCACGTTCACCGGGAAGGGAAGGCACGCCCGGCTAAACCACCGCGAGGAATGCGGCAGCAGGTCCACCCGCCCCTCCAGCCACGCATCCACGCTCAGCAGCCCATTCGCCACCGCGATGATCTCGCCCGGCACCGGGCCCGTCGATTCGCTCGGCCGCTCCAGTGGGCTCACCCAGGACGGCAGCCCATCGGGGCCAGCCGCAGCCGGCAGCCACCGCGGGATCTCCGCACCGAAGGGCGAGCCCACGTAGTACACACCCGCCCGCAGCACGCCCCGCACACCCTCGGAGCTCAGGGCCGCCGGCTTGAACCGCTTGCGCTTGAGCTCCACGAACGGCGCGAACGCCGCCGTCGCCAGGGCCTCCACCTCCGAATCGGGCATCTCGCGCCAGCGGGCCCCGGCCGCGTCCTGGTCGTACTTCCAGAACTTCTCGGAGAAGTGGGCCAGGGTCCACGCCCCGCCCGCCTCAGCCCGGAACCGTGAACGCAGCAGACACCGGGCCCGCAGTGTGCGATCGCCGGGGAGGATCGGGTGGCCGTCCTCGGTCCGGTCCTCATCCCAGCCGTTCACCCCGTCGCCGTCGCCGCCGCCACCATCCCCGCCGCCACCCTCGGCGCCATCCCACCCGCCCGCGTCCGGCACCTCTTCCACGCCCCCGCCGCCAGCGTCCACCAGCCCCCGATCCAACGTCGGGGGCTTGCCGACCACGCCGCCGCGGTCCGCCGCCGCCGCCAGGGCCGACGCCGCCGCCTGCACGCCCAGCTCCCGCCGCACGTCCAACCAATCAACGCTCTTCCCCTGGACGATCCGCCCGTCCGCATCCACCAGCCCAGGGGCCACCGCATGGTCCGGCAGCGCCACCGCCACCTCCAGGGCCAGCCCATCGGCCACCGCATCATCCGCCAGGGTGGCCGCCCCCTTCGCCGCCGCCTTCTGGCCGGCCTTGCTCCGGTCGTAGTCGGCCGCGATCACCACCCGGGCCACCCGGCGGCCCAGCTCCGCCTCCGGGATCTTCCGGGCCGACAGCTTGCGGAGCTGGGGGGCCGCCACCAGGCACCACACCTCATTCGTCGCCCAGCCGCCCGGCAGCGTGCCCACCAGCTCCAGCAGGGCCAGGCCAGTCTCCGGGCCTTCGCACAGCCACAGCGTCACGCCCTGGTCGGCCTTCGCCTTGTTGAGCTTCACCGCACCGCCACCACCAACGCTCCCCAGCGTCACCTTCGCATCGGCGAGCTTCACGCCGCCCACCTCGGCCGCCTTGCGGGGCTCGGCCGGGTCCAGATACACCCGCTGCACCGCCCGCACCGCTGGCAACGGCTTGCCCTCAGCGTCCACGCCGCGGGCCGTCCACCGCAGCACCATGGCCGGGCACACCACCGCCGGCGGCCCGCCGGCGGTGCCCACGCCCTCGGGTTGATCCTTCTGCGGGAGAGGCAGCTCCAGGACGAACCCCACGCTGGCCGGCAGCTTCCCGCCCGGCAGCCCGGCCGGGTCGATCCCGCGGGCAGACAGATAGGCCCGCACGTGCGGATGGTCGGGGTGTTGCTTGGCCATGCCCCACACCCGCCGGGCCACCTTGATCGCCCGCTGCCGCTTCACCTCCGCAAACCGCTCCTTCTCCGCCTCCGCCTGCCGGGCCCGCAAATCGAGCCGGGCCACCTCGGCCGGGTCCGGGCCATCGCCGGCGCCGTGCTCACCGCCAGCCGTGCTCACGGCCAGCCCCCCCAAGCCCGCGAACTCCGCCACCCGGCGAAGGGCGGTCAGGAAGTCCACCTGCTGCACCCGCTGCACCAGGCTCAGCACATCGCCGCCGCCGCAGGTCGAATTGCAGAACCACGCCTGCTTGGTCCCGTTGATCCGGAAGCTCGGGTTGTGGTCGTCGTGCAACGGACACAGCCCCTGGAGCTCGCCGTTGTCGGCCCGCTCCAGGGCGATGCCCAGCATCCGCTGGGCGACCGCCGCGATATCCACAGCACCCCGCACCACGGCCGCATCCAGGCGAGCACCGCCAGGACGAACCAGCCCGCCGCCACCACCGCCGACACCGCCACCAGCTCCAGCAGAAGCCACCATGCGTACATCTCCGCTGCACCACCGCAGGGCCTACATCCCCCCGCGGCGGTCCATTGATCTCGGCCGTGTCCGCGACACAGCCACAGGGGCGGCAACCAAACCAGAGCGAGAGCTGCGCTCCACCCCACCGCCAATCAACACCGCATCCACCCACCACGGCCGGGGCCGTCAGACCGGCACCACCTCCCCGGCATCCGCGAGCTGCTTGCGCCGACGTTCAATCTCCCGGCCCAACTTGTCCAGGCCCACACGCACCAGCCGCTGCAACTCCAGCAGCCGCTGCTGGGGCTCAAAGTGCTTCGCCAGTGCCGCCTCCATCTCCGGGTGCAAAGTCCGCAGACGGAACTGCACCCGCTCGAACTCTTCCCGCAGCAACTCCAGAGCCTGCCGCCCCTCCGCCAGACGGGCCTCCGCCTGGTCGGCCCGCTGGCAAGCCGTCGCCAGGGCCGCCTCCGCGTCCGCCACCCGCCGCCGGCTCCGCTCGATCACCGACGCCAGCAGCGTGGCCGCACCGGCCGAGCTGGCCGCACCGGCCGAGCTGGCCGCCTGGTTGATCGCAGATTGAAGGGCGGGGCGGGCTGTTGCCAGTGCCTGCTCAAGCGCCGCCACCCTGCCCCGCTCGGTCGATGCCGCATTGCCCAGGTCGGCCACCGCCCGCTCAAAGGTCGGGATCTGCCGGCGGAGCCCTTCAGCACGGCCGCGAAGGTCCGTCATCAGCCGGCCGTAGTGGTCGGCCACCAACCGCGAGGGCTCCCGCGCGTCCACAGCGCCAGGCCCACGCTCCAGCCACTCGACGCCCCGCGTGTGCAAATCGACCAGCCTGCTCAACTGCTCATCGTCCGCGCTGCGGATGCCCTCCCGCGAGCCCTCCACCTCGGTCAACTTCTCGGCCACCACCTGGATCGCCCGCCCGATCCCCAGCGCCTTGCGGTCCGCATCGCCCAGCAGATCCGCCTGCGGGGTCGCCTGGTCCGGAATGCCCAGCATGTTCACCTGCAACTGATCGCCCATCGTGCCACCTCGAATGCCCCACCCGGGCCTCACCGCCGCCAGCGTGCGAACGCCGCACCGCCGGACGCCGGCGTCATCTGCTCACTGGAACGTCGCACCCCGCGGGCCGAAGATGTACCGGTCGATCGCCTCTTCCAGCAGCTCCGCCGTGCGGGCCGTGTTCTTGGCCGTCGCCGCCGCCGCCGCTGCCATCGGCGCCGAGTCAGCCCGGCTCACGGGCGGCCCAAACACCTGCGCCGAGATCCCCGCATTGGCCAGCGCCTCGCCGCCCAGGGCCGCCCCCGGGAAGTCCAACCCCATCCGCCGGCGATAGTCCCGCGTCTCTTCAATACCCCGCAGCCGCTCAGCCTCCGCATCCAGCCGCAGCAGCTCACGCCGTGCCCGGACCTTCTGCTCATCGGTGATCAGCTCATCATCGGCGATCCGCCGCAGCCGTTCCTCCAGGTCCAGCCGTCGGCCGAGCACGTCGGCCAGGCGGCCCTCGCCGTTCAGCCGCATCACCATCAGCCGCTCACGCTCAATCTCAACATCCAGAGCCCGGCCCGCCTCCGCCGCCGCCTTCGCTTCCGCTGACGCCTTCTCCTCTCGGAGCCCGCGGGCCTTGGATTCCGTCCGCATCAGGGCCGCCGTCGCCGCATCCGCCGCCTGGTCGATCTTCCCCCGCAACTCAGCCTCCCCGCTTGCTTCACGCTGGCCGGCCGTCAACCCCTGCATCAACTTGTCCAACTGCCGGTGGCGGTCAAGCCGCTCATCCTCAATCTCGCCGATCCGCAGCAGCGATCGGTACTGATCGTCGAAACTGCTGGCGATGTCCCGTTCAGCCGCCGCCCGCAGCCTCTCCACACCGCTCTCCGTGCGGTCCCACATTGCCGCTTCTGCCGGCTTGTTCTGCTTCAACTGGGCCAGCAGCCCGTCCAGCCGGGCACTCTCCGCCTGCGCCGCCCGCAGCATCCGCTGGTTGGTCATCGCCCCTTCCAAGGTTTGGGAAGTGAAGGTCGCCTCCGCCATCGCCACGCCCACACCCACAAGCGCACCACGGGCCTGATCGGCCCAGTTCAGCAGGGAACGCAGACCCGACACACCCGCCCGGACCATCGGCACCAGATCCCGCCCCACCGACGCCAGGAAGCCGTTGAACACCGAATCAAGCTCACGCAAGGCCGCCGCCGCCTCGAAGCTGGTTTCGGCCGCAGCCCGCAGCGGGGCCGTGAAGGATCGCCCGATCACCGTCGCCCCCGCCTTGAGCACTTCCAGCCTGAACAGCGATTCGGTCGCCTTGGCCGTCCTCGCCGCCT
>JAJTDF010000140.1 GCA_021294835.1 Planctomycetaceae bacterium | reverse complement strand
GGGCGTTGGGGGCGGGGCGTTGGGGGGGTGGGCGTTGGGGGCGGGGCGTTGGGGTGCGCGGGGATGCGGGAAGGTGGCGCCGGGGAACCGAGGGTTCCCCGGCAGCCCCTCCTGGTGAGGAGGCGGGAGAGGGGATTGGGTGAGTGGGCCGGGGGCGGCTTGGGGTCAGGCGGCGTCGGCGAGGAGGAGGGCGGCCTGCTCGAGGACGGTCTGGGTGGCTTCTTCGCGCTTGTCGGGGGGGTAGCCGTAGCGGTTGAGGATGCGTTTGACGACGACGCGGAGTTTGGCGCGGACGGACTCTTTGATGGTCCAGTCGATGGAGGTGTTGGCGCGGACGGAGGCGACCAGTTCGCGGGCGATGGTCTGGAGGGTGGGCTCGCCGAGGACCTTCACGGCGCTGTCGTTCACCTGGAGGGCGTCGTAGAACGCGACTTCGTCGGGGGTGAGGCCGAGGGACTCGCCCCGGCGGTCGGCTTCGCGGAGGTCTTTGGCGAGGGCGATGAGCTCCTCGATGACGGCGGCGGCTTCGATGGCGCGGTTCTGGTAGCGGGTGATGGACTGTTCGAGCAGTTCGGCGAAGGACCGGGCCTGCACGAGGTTGCGCTTGGAACGGGTGGTGATCTCGCCGGAGAGGAGTTTGCGGAGCAGTTCGACGGCGAGGTTGCGCTGGGGCATGTCGCGGACTTCGGCGAGGAACTCTTCGGACAGGACGCCGATGTTGGGCTTGCGGAGTCCGGCGGCGGCGAAGATGTCGACGACTTCGTCAGAGAGGACGGCGCGGCTGACGAGTTGGCGGATGGCGTGCTCGATGTCTTCCGGGGGGCGGTCGGGGCCCTGGCCGTTGCCGGACTTGAGCAGGGCGGCGCGGACGGCCTGGAAGAAGCCGACGTCATCGCGGATGCGGATGGCCTCTTCGTGGGGGACGGCGAGGGCGAAGGCGGCGGAGAGTTCCTTGACGGCGAGGATGAACTTCTCGCGCTTGCCGGGCTCGGCGAGGATGCGTTCCTGAGCGCCGGGGAGGAGGGAGAGGCGTTGCTCGGGGCGGCCGGTGGTCCAGAGTGACCAATCGAAGGGGGCGAGGAGTTGGCAGCAGAGCTCGTGCTTGGCGAGCATGGCGGCGACGGCTTCTTCTTGATCGATGGTGGCGGAGCCGGTGCCGCCGCTTTGGGTGTAGGTGGCGAGGGCCTGCTTGAGTTCGTGGGCGAGGCCGAGGTAGTCGACGACGAGGCCGCCGGGCTTGTCGCGGAAGACGCGGTTGACGCGGGCAATGGCCTGCATGAGGCCGTGGCCCTGCATGGGCTTGTCGAGGTACATGGTGTGGAGACAGGGGGCGTCGAAGCCGGTCAGCCACATGTCGCGGACGATGACGATCTTGAAGGGGTGGCGGGAGTCCTTGAACCGGGTCGCCAGTTGGTCGCGGGCGGCCTTGGTGCGGATGTGGGGCTGCCAGTGGACGGGGTCGGACGCGGAGCCGGTCATGATGACCTTGACGACGCCGGCTTCGTCGCTGTCATCGTGCCAGTGGGGGCGGAGACGGATGATCTCGTTGTAGAGCTCGACGCAGATGCGGCGGCTCATGGCGACGATCATGGCCTTGCCTTCCATGCCGTCTTCCAGGCGGCGTTCCCAGTGGGCGACGATGTCGGCCGCGACACGCTTGAGGCGCTTCTCAGCACCGACGAGGGCCTCGAGCTGGGCCCACTTGGACTTGAGTTTCTCCTTGCGGGCGACTTCCTCGCCTTCGGTGGCGGTCTCGAAGTCGGCGTCCAAGGTGGGCTTTTCGTCGGCCTTGAGGGCGAGTTTGGCGAGGCGGCTTTCGTAGTAGATGGGGACGGTGGCGCCGTCCTGCACGGCGCGCTGGATGTCGTAGACGCTGATGTAGTCACCGAAGACGGCCTGGGTGTTCTTGTCGGTGGTCTCGATGGGGGTGCCGGTGAAGCCGATGAAGGAGGCGTGGGGGAGGGCGTCGCGCATGTGGCGGGCGAAGCCGTCGATGAAGTCGTACTGGCTGCGGTGGGCTTCGTCGGCGATGACGACGATGTTGCGGCGGTCGCTGAGGCAGGGGTGCTGGTCGCCCCGCTGCTCGGGGAGGAACTTCTGGATGGTGGTGAAGATGACCCCGCCGGAGGCGCGGTTGAGGCGGGCGCGGAGGTCTGCCCGATCCGAGGCTTGCTCGGGGGGCTGGCGGAGGAGGTCTTTGCAGCGGCCGAAGGTGCCGCAGAGTTGCTGGTCGAGATCGTTGCGGTCGGTGAGGACGACGATGGTGGGGTTCTGCATCGCCGGATCGGCGATGACGCGGCCGGCGTAGAAGGCCATGGTGAGGCTTTTGCCGGAACCCTGGGTGTGCCAGACGACGCCGACGCGGCGGTCGCCCCCGACGCCGGCGGCCTTGACGGTCTCGGCGACGGCGCGGTTGACGGCGTGGAATTGGTGGTAGCCGGCCATCTTCTTGATGACGCGGCCGTGGTCGTCGGCCTCGAAGACGATGAAGTGGCGGAGGAGGCCCAGGAAGCGACGCTTCTCGAAGACGCCGGTGAGGAGGACTTCCAGTTCGGACATGCCGGCGGGGGCGAGGGCCTCGCCCTGGATGGTGCGCCAGGGCATGAAGCGCTCGCGGTCGGCGGTGAGGGTGCCGATGCGGGCGATGGAGCCGTCGGAGATGACCAGGGCCTGGTTGTAGGTGAACAGGCGGGGGATCTGGGCTTTGTAGGTTTGGAGTTGGTGGAAGGCCTTGTGGATGTCGGCCTGGTGGTTGGCGGCGTTCTTGAGTTCAAGGACGACCAGGGGGAGGCCGTTGAGGAAGAGGACGATGTCTGCCCGGCGGTTGACCGAGCCGGCGCCACCGGCGGTGACGGTGAATTGGTTGACGGCGAGGTGGTCGTTGGCGGCGGGGTCGTCAAAGTCGACGAGGCGGATGATGACCCCGGCGATGCGGCCGTCGGGGCGCTTTTGCTCGATGGTGAGGCCGTCGGTGAGGAGGGTGTGGAAGGTGCGGTTGCGGGTGACGGGGTCGGGGCCGTCAAGCCGGGTGATGCGGCGGAAGGCTTCTTCGAGGGTGTCGGGGGAGGCGTGGGGGTTGAGGCGGGCGAGGGCGGCGCGGAGGCGGGTGGGGAGGATGACTTGATCGAAACTGTCTCTCTCCGCGGCGGGCTCGCCGGGGGCGATGGCGGGTCCGGAGGCGATGGCGTAGCCGAGCCCGGCGAGCCAGGCGAGGGCGGCTTGCTCGACGGTTGTCTCGTTGAAGGCTTCGTACGGCACTCAGTCATCCTCCGGCGGCTCATCGTCCGCTGGTGGGTCGTCAGGGTCGATCGCCAGCGGCTCGTCATCGGCCGCGACTCGCACACGACGCCACAACTCGTTCTCTAAGCCGTCAGTCACCGGATCTCCATAGGGTATCTGTTGCTCATCATCGTCCTCCGGGCCATCCCAGTCGATGTAGGCATCGGACCAGAGCCACAAGAGGCCCTGCAGGCTGCAGGGAAGCTCGGCAACGAGCCCGGCGCAGATGGCCCGGATCGAATCTTCGTAGGCATCGAAGAAGGGACTTTCACCCCGCTGAATCTGGTACTTGAACTCCTCCCAGACATCGGCAAGCACCGAGTCATCTCCGCTGAGGCGGGCTTCCGGAGGAAACGCCTTGATCTCGGCGATCACCTTTGCCACCAGCTCGGCATACAGGTCCTCGGCGATGCGTCTGGCAAGCTCGAGCTGATCCCTGTCAAAGTTGCTGAGCACGTCCATTTAGACCGCCCTCCCGACGATCTTCTCCGCGTCGTCGATGCGAAGTTTGCCTGAGATGAGTTCGGGGAGCAGCGCGTTCATTCAGAACGGGTCCTTCACGTCAGGAACTTCAACCTCCGGTTCATCCTCATCCTCATCCGCATCCGCATCCATCGTTGCCGCGCGAAGGAACGACACGCCCTCATCGTTCAGTAACTTCAGCCCCGACTGCTCCGCGTACGTGCTGTACCCTGCTTCGGGTACGGAGGCCTGAAGCTCGTGGACGAGAAGCCAGTACTGGTCAATATCGTAAGGGACGGCTTTGTCGATGCGCTTGACGAAGGCCGTGACCTTGCTCTCGTGCTGCTTGATCGCAAGCAACGCCGCCATCGCCATGCAATCACGCGAGGCGATAATCGAATCTGCGAGCGTATCGGATACAGCGACCCCACACAGACCATAGATGTACAGCGTCCAGCATGCCGAGTCTGAGCGGCGGAACAGCACCTGCCGCGCAAGGATGGCGTCAAGGCTTGGAGTGGAGACACTGTGATTTAACCGGCGCACAACATCCGCTAGGATTGGGAGCACGATCGGTGCGTCGGCGGCGATATGCAACATGTACTTGACGAAGATGCTGACTGAATCCTTGGTCAGTTTTGTCGAGAGTGACCGGGCGGCGTACTTGACCACGCTGCCCGCGGGAAACCGCTTCTGCAACCCCAACGCGGCATCCATGCACGCGATGACCTCGCGCGGTGAGGCAGCATCGCCAGCGGGAATCCTCGCAGCAATGTCCGTTACCCACTCGGACTTGGTGGTGACGTGCCCCCCAAATCCTGATCCAGGCCTATGAGGGTTCCGACGGCCGCCGGTTGCGGCCAGGAGACCCTCAGCATGAAGTGGACAAGA
>JAJTDF010000066.1 GCA_021294835.1 Planctomycetaceae bacterium | reverse complement strand
GCCCGGCCTCTGCGCCGGGCCGCGTTGTTTGTGCGGGCATGACGGCGCGGCGGAAGCGTCGGGTGATTCATGTGCCGCAGAAGGTGCGGTATCCGCACGCGCCCGGGGGCGGGGGCGGCGGCGGGGTGGTGAAGTGGGCGTCGGCGGCGGTGGCGTGGAAGGGGCGCTGGACCGTGAGCAGGAGGGTGAAGAAAGGGCCGAAGTCGGCGTGCTGCTCGGCGGCGGTGAGGGCGGCTTCGACGAGGTGGTTGCGGGGGATGATGGCGGGGTTGGCGGCGAGCATGACCTGGCGGGCGGCGGCGGTTCCGCCGGGCTGGGCGGCCAGGCGGGCGTGCCAGCGGGGGAGCCAGGGGGCGATCCAGGCGGGTGCCGGGGATGCGCTGTCGGCCCAGTCGGCCAGTGCGCGGAAGGTGGCGGTGAAGTCGGCCCGGGCCTGTTGCATGGCGGCCAGGAGGTCGGCGAGCAGGTCGGCGTCGGGCTGGATGTCAGCATGGCGCTGGCGGGTGATGCCGAGCTTGAGGGCCATGGTGTTGCGGTAGGCGGTGATGAAGGCGGGCTGGAAGTCGTGCACGGCCTGGGTGGCGTGTTCGACGGCGCGGTCGGGGTTCGGGTCGAGCAGCGGCAGGAGGGCCTCGGCGAGGCGGGCGAGGTTCCACTGGGCGATGGGGGGCTGCTGGGCATAGGCGTAGCGGCCGCCGTGGTCGATGGAGCTGAAGACGGTGTCGGGGTGGTAGACGTCCATGAAGGCGCAGGGGCCGTAGTCGATGGTCTCGCCGCTGATGGCCATGTTGTCGGTGTTCATCACGCCGTGGATGAAGCCGACGGACTGCCAGAGGGCCAGCAGGCGGGCCTGACGGGCGGCGATCTCGCGGAGCATGTGCAGCGTGCGCTGGGCGGGGTCGGGCTCGGCAAGGAGGTGGGGGAAGTGGCGGTGGAGGGCGTAGTCGACCAGGGCGGCCAGGTGGGCGCCCTGGTCTTTGACGGCGGCGAACTGGAACGTGCCGACGCGAAGGTGGCTGGCGGCGACGCGGGTGAGCACGGCGCCGGGGAGGGCCTGCTGACGCATGACCGGCTCGCCGGTGGCGGCGACGGCGAGGCTGCGGGTGGTGGGGATGCCCAGGGCGTGCATGGCCTCGGAGATCAGGTACTCGCGGAGCATGGGGCCCAGGGCGGCGCGGCCGTCGCCCCGGCGGGAATACCGCGTGGGGCCGGCGCCTTTGAGTTGGATGTCCATCAGCGAGCCGTCGGCGGCGGGCTGCTCGCCGAGGACGATGGCGCGGCCGTCGCCCAGGAAGGTGAAGCGGCCGTATTGGTGCCCGGCGTAGGCCTGGGCGAAGGGGCGGCAGCCGGCCGGCAGGGCGTTGCCGGCGAAGAGGGCGGCGAGCTGGGGCTCGGCGAGGGCGGCGAGGTTCAGGCCGAGGTGGGCGGCCAGGGCGCGGTTGAGCAGAACGACCTGAGGCGAGGCGACGGGGGTGGGGCTGACGTGCTGGTAGAGGGCCTCGGGGAGTTCGGTGTAGGTGGACCGGAGCGCGAAGCCGGCGGGGGGCAGAGTGGGGAGGTCGGGCGTGGGCGGCGGGGTGGTCATGAGGTGGTCTGGTGGATGTGACGCTGGCGGGATGCGGGCGGTTCGGTGGGGCGCGGATGAGATATGGCTGCGGAGGCTGCGGGTCAGGAAGCAAGGGCCAAGGTGTATACTCGGCGGTCCATTCAAGGAGCGGTGGAGGATGGGGGCCGGGTGACGCACGGAGGCGTTGACGTTGGCGATGACGGTGCTGCTGCTGGCGGTGGGGGCGGGGCTGGTGGGGGCGGCGGTGTGCGCTGCGCTGGGGCGGCTGGCGCCGGGGCTGGGGGCGAAGGTGGGCTACGTGGGGGCGGTGTTTCCGGCGGCGGTGTTCGCGGCGTTGCTGAGCGTGAGCGGGGAGGTGGTGGGCGGAAAGGTTCTGGCGTGGGGCGTGCCGTGGATCGCGGAACTGGGGGTGAACTTCAGCCTGCGGCTGGACGGCCTGGGGCTGCTGTTTGCGCTGCTGATCAGCGGCATCGGCACGCTGATTCAGTTGTACGCAGCGTCGTACATGGCGGGGCATCATGGGGGGGTGGGGGCAGCCCGGCTGATCAGCACGCTGCTGCTGTTCATGGCGGCGATGCTGGGGGTGGTGCTGGCGGACAACGTGCTGACGCTGTTTGTGTTCTGGGAGGCGACCAGCGTCGCGTCGTATCTGCTGATCGGGTTTGATCATCACCGCGAGAAGGCCCGCAAGGCGGCGCTGCAGGCGCTGCTGGTGACGGGGCTGGGCGGGCTGGCGTTGCTGGTGGGGCTGGTGCTGCTGGGGCGGGCGGCGGGCTCGATGGAGTTGTCGCGGATCATCGCGACTGAAGGGCTGGCGCAGTCGCCGTGGTATCCGGCGATGGTGATCCTGATTCTGCTGGGATGCTTCACCAAGTCGGCGCAGTTCCCGTTCCACTTCTGGCTGCCCTCGGCGATGGAGGCTCCGACGCCGGTGTCGGCGTATCTGCACTCGTCGACGATGGTCAAGGCGGGGGTGTATCTGCTGGCGCGGCTGCAGCCGGCGATGGGCGAGGGGGATGGGGGGGCGGCGTGGCGGTGGGCGCTGGTGGGGTTTGGCTCGGCGACGGTGGTGGTGGCGGTGGGGCTGGCGTTGCGGCAGACGGGGATGAAGAAGCTGCTGGCGTACACCACGGTGGCGGCGCTGGGGACGATCACGCTGCTGCTGGGGCTGGGGACGGCCAAGGCGATCGAGGCGGCGATGGCGTTTCTGCTGGCCCACGCACTGTACAAGGCGGCGCTGTTCATGGTGGCGGGCACGCTGACCCATGCCACCGGCGAGAAGGACGCGGAGAAACTGGGCGGGCTGGGGCGGTTGTCACCGGCGTTGTTTGCGGTGGCGGCGGTGGCGGCGGTGTCGATGGCGGGGCTGCCCCCGGCGCTGGGGTTTATCGGCAAGGAGGTGGCGCTGGAGGCGACGGTTGGCGGCAGCGGCGCGGGCATGATGGGCACGGTGGCGTTGGCGGCGCTGCTGGTGGGGGCGGTGGGCTCGGTGCTGGTGGCGGTGCTGGTGGGCGGCAAGCCGTTTGTGGGGGCCAGGAGCGAAGCGGCGGCGCACTGGCACGCGCCGGGCGTGCTGCTGATCGCCTGCCCGGGCGTGCTGGCGGCGCTGGGGGTGGTGTGGGGTGTGGTGCCGGGGTTGGCGGCGAGCGGGCTGGTGGGCGCGGCGGCGAGCGCGACGGCGGGCGAAGCGCTGGCGGTGAAACTGGCGTTGTGGCACGGGCTGACGACGGCGCTGGGGCTGAGCGTGCTGGCGGTGGTGGCGGGCGGGGCGGTGTATGCGATGCGTCGGGCGTTGCGGGCGGGGCTGGAGTCGGCGGGCGGCGTGCTGGACAGGGTGGGGCCGGCGGCGGGGTATCAGGGGGCGGTGGGTGGCGGGTTGCGCGGGGCTGAGTTGCTCACGGGGTGGCTGCAGAATGACCGGCTGCGGTGGTACTGCACGGTGGTGCTGTGGGTGCTGGCGGGGGCGATGGTGGCGAGCCTGGGGCGGCGGCTGCTGATCAGCCCGGGCAGCGAGGCGATGCCGGCGGACATTGTGGGCTTGGGGCTGCTGGCGTGTGCCGGCGGGGTGATGGCGGTGCTGGCCCGGCGGCGGATCGTGAGCCTGGTGGGGCTGGGCATGGTGGGGGTGGCGATCGTGTGCGTGTTCGCGGCCTTGGGCGCGCCGGATTTGGCGATGACGCAGATCTCCGCTGATGCGCTGACGATCGTGCTGCTGCTGGTGGCTTTCCGCACATTGCCGGACTTCCGCACGCTGTCCTCGGCGGCGGCCAAGGCCGGCGATGCAGCGCTGGCGGCGGTGATCGGCGGCTTGATGGCGGCGGTGACCTACTTGGCGGCGACGGTGCAGTTCGCCGAGCCGATGTCGGCGTACCACTCGCGGGCGAGCGTGCCCGAGGGCTTTGGCCGCAACGTGGTGAACGTGATTCTGGTGGACTTCCGGGCGCTCGATACGTTGGGGGAGATCACCGTGGTGGCGATGGCGGCGCTCGGGGTGGCGGCGCTGCTGGGCGTGCGGTTCAAGGCGGGGACGGGGGCCTCGGCACCGGAGAAGCCTGCGGCTGAGGCCAGGGGGACACACTCATGAGCCAACCGCGAGGTGCATCTTCCGGCGGCGGCGGGGCGAGCGGCTTGCCGCCGGTGGGCTCGAGCATGCCTGGCGGCGGCCCGCCGGGTGATCGCGGGCAGGTGGAGGGGATGCTCTCGCCGATTCTGGCGGTGTCCACGCGGGTGATGCTGCCGATCATCGCATTGACCAGCCTGGTGGTGATGCTTCAGGGGCACAACAAGCCGGGCGGCGGGTTCATCGGGGGGCTGATCTTCTCGGCGGGGATCGTGCTGTACGCGATGGCCTTCGGGCCGACGGCGGCGCGGAAGCTGCTGCGAGCGGAACCGACGCGGGTGCTGCTGGTGGGGCTGCTGACGGCGCTGGGCAGCGCGTTCTTCTCGCCGGCGGTGGGCTTCATGCACGCGGCGTGGACGGTGGTGGACCTGCCGGGGCTGGAGCCGCTGAAACTCGGGACGCCGGTGCTGTTTGATGTGGGCGTGTATCTGGTGGTGATTGGCGCGTCGACGCTGATGGGCTTTGTGCTGCTGGAGCGAACGTGAGTCTGGTGCTGTCCATCACGGTCGGGGTGCTGTTCGCCACTGGGGTGTTCCTGGTGCTGCGTCGCAGCGTGCTGCGGGTGGTGATCGGTCTGGCGTTGATCAGCCACGGGGCCAACCTGCTGATCTTCGTCGCCGGGGGCGTCGCCCGGGTGGCTCCGCCGGTGGCGGCGGCGGGCACCACCGCCCCGCCGACCCAGCACGCCGACCCGCTGCCCCAGGCGCTGGTGCTCACGGCCATCGTGATCTCCTTTGGCGTGCTGGCGTTCCTGATCGCCCTGGTGTCGCGCATCTGCCAGCCGGATGCGGCCGGACAGGTGGCCGATGACACCGACCAGTACGCGGAGGTGCGGCCATGACCTGGCTGGTGGCGCTCCCGCTGGTGATTCCGTTGGCCGCGGCGGCTGTGGGGGCTTTGGGCCGCAGCGGCGGGGCGTGGCAGCGATGGGTGAGCGTGGGCGGAGCGGCGGGGCTGCTGGGGGCGGCGATCGCGCTGTTGGTGGAGGTGGACCGGGTGGGGCACATCGTGCTGCACGTGGGGAACTGGCACGCGCCGTTTGGCATTGCGCTGGTGGCCGACCGCTTCGGGGCGTTGATGGTGACGCTGACGGCGGCGGCCGGGCTGTGGTGCATGATCTATGCGTTGCGCGAGCAGCGGCCGGGGCCGGAGGCGTCGGGTCGGCCGGAGCGGCCGTTCCTGCTGCCGATGATGAACTTCCTGCTGATGGGGGTGTGCGGGGCGTTCCTGACCGGCGACCTGTTCAACTTGTATGTGTGGTTTGAAGTGCTGCTGATGGCGTCGTTCGTGCTGCTGACGCTGGGGAACACCCGCGCGCAGTTGGTGGGCACGCTGAAGTACGTGGTGCTGAACCTGCTGTCATCGCTGACGTTTTTGAGCGCCGCGGGGATCGTCTACGGGCTGTACGGCACGCTGAACTTTGCGGACCTGGGGCGGGCGACGGCTGTGGGGGGGGCGGGGGGGGTGGGGGCCAGCCCGGAGGCGATGGCGGCGGCGGTGATGCTGCTGGTGGGCTTTGGCATCAAGGCGGCGCTGGTGCCGGTGTTCTTCTGGCTGCCGGCCAGTTACCACACGCCGTCGTTTGCGGTCAGCGCGTTGTGCTCGGCGCTGCTGACCAAGGTGGGCGTGTACTCGATCTTCCGGCTTTGCACGCTGGCCTTCCCGCTGCAGGGGGAGGCGTTGCGGGAGTCGGGCGTGCTGGCGGTGCTGGCGGCGGTGAGCATGGTGGTGGGGGTGCTGGGGGCGGCCAGCCAGCAGCAGGTGCGGCGGATTCTGGCGTTCCACTCGGTGAGCCAGATGGGGTACATCCTGATGGGGCTGGCGATCGGCACGCCGGCGGGGATGGCGGCGGCGGTGCTGTTCTTCCTGCACCATGCGGTGGTCAAGTCCAACTTGTTCCTGATCGCCGGGGCGATGCAGGAACGCACCGGGAGCAACCACCTCAAGGACCCGGCGATCGCGGGGCTGATGCGGGCCTCGCCGCTGCTGGCGGCGGCGTTCCTGCTGACGGCGCTGTCGCTGGCGGGGATTCCGCCGATGTCGGGCTTTGCGGGCAAACTGGGGCTGATCGCGTCGGGCGTGGACGCGGGGGCGTGGTGGCTGGTGGGCATCGCGGCGGGGGTGGGGCTGCTGACGACGTTCTCGATGGTGAAGATCTGGTCGGAGGCGTTCTGGCGTGAACCGGGCGGGGAGGCGGCGGCGGACGGGCACGGGGCGGTAACGCCTGCGGCGGCGGGCTCGGGCGGGCTGGGCCTGATGCTGGGTGTGCCGGTGGCGCTGGCGGGGCTGACGCTGGTGATGGGGGTGGCGGCGGGGCCGCTGGCGGCGATGTGCACCCGGGCCGGGGCGCAACTGGCCGACCCCAGCGCGTACATCACGGCGGTGTCGCCCAAGCGGGCCTCGGAGGTCAACGCGGCGGGGGCTGCGGCTGAGGCTGGCGGGGAGCGGCCGGTCGGCAACGCATCGGGCGGTGAGACGGGGAGGGCCGCGCCATGATGCTGTGGAACCTGGCCCTGGCCGTCCTGTGGATGCTGATCACCAACTTGTTCTCGTTTGCGAACCTGGTGGTGGGGATGGTGATCGGCTTTGCGGTGCTGGCGTTTCTGGGTGCGCCGCTGGGCGGGCGGGTGTATGCCAGGCAGGTGTGGGGGGCGCTGGGGCTGCTGGTGTTCTTCTTGAAGGAATTGGTGGTCGCGAACATCAAGATGGCCGGCTTCACGCTGGGGCCGCTGTCGCGGCTGCGGCCGGGGATTGTCGCGGTGCCGCTGGAGGTGATGAGCGACGACGCGGTGACGGTGCTGGCGAACCTGATCACGCTGACGCCGGGCACGCTGAGCGTGGAGGTGGCGCCGGACCGGCGGACGCTGTACGTGCACGCGATGGACGTGGCCGATCCGGCGGGGCTGGTGGCGGAGATCAAGCGGGGCTTTGAGCGGCGGGTGCTGGAGGTGATCAAGTGACCGAGAGCATGGCGGCGATGGCGGTGCTGGCCGAGGCGGCGTTCTCGCCCCCGGCCGAGCCGGTGCGGACGGCGGGGGTGATCTGTCTGGTGCTGGTGATGCTGGCCGGGGCGGTGACGGCGGTTCGCGTGGTGCAGGGGCCGACGCTGGCGGACCGCGTGGTGGGGCTTGATCTGCTGGGCACGCTGGTGGCGGCGGGGGTGCTGGGGTATGGGCTGCTGACCGGCCAGCCGCTGCTGGTGTGGGTGGCGCTGGTGCTGGCGTTGCTGCTGTTCCTGGGGACGGTCGCGTTCTCCTACGCCCTCTTGCACGGGACGGGCCAATGACCGACTGGCTGATCGCGGTGCTGCTGGTGGGGGGCGGGGTGTTCTGCCTGCTGGGCGCGGTGGGGATTGTGCGCCTGCCGGATCTGTACACGCGGATGCAGGCCTCGACCAAGGCGGGCACGCTGGGGGCGGGCATGGTGGCGCTGGCGGCGGGCATTGGCTTTGGCGACCTGGACGCGGCCATGCGGTGCGGGCTGGTGATGGTGTTCTTGTTCTTGACCGCGCCGGTGGGCTCGCACCTGATCGCGCGGGCAGCGCACCGGCGCGGGGTGCCCTTGTGGGGCGGGAGCGTGGTGGACCATCTGCGGGAGCGGGGCGGGAACTGAGGGGCCGGTGGTTCCGGGGGGACCACTGGCGGCGTGCGGGTGGCGGTGGTGGCGGGAGGCTGTGGGCCGAGCAGCGGACGTGTGGGTCCGGTATGGCAAGTTGGCGGGTGGGGGGGGCGAAGGGGGGGCGGGCGGTCGCGGGGCGGAAGGGTGGCACGTACACTGCGGGTGTGGCGGGGGGTTGGACGAACGTTCCTTCAGGCTGTTTCCTCGGAGTCTGTCCCATGCCCGTGCGGACCGCGTATCAGGCGAAGATTGAGTTCCTCCAGATCCTCGATGAGCACGGGCACTACGACGCCAAGCTGGCGCCGCCGGGGACCGAGGGCGTGCTGACCGACGAGCAGGCGGTCTTCCTGTACGAGCGGATGATCGAGTGCCGCCGGCTGGACGAGATCGCCTTCACGCTGCAGCGTTCGGGCCGCATGTATACCTATCCGCAGAACAAGGGCCAGGAGGCGGCGGCCCTGGGCTCGGGCTTTGCGATGCGCAAGGGCACCGACTGGCTGGTGCCCTGCTACCGCGAGAACGCGGCGCTGTTCCTGCACGGGCTGCCGATGCACCTGGTCTTCCTGCACTGGATGGGCGACGAGCGGGGCAACGCGATTCCCGCGGGCGTGAACGTGACGCCGATCGCGATTCCCATCGGCACGCAGATGCTGCACGCCACCGGCATGGCCTGGGCGTTCAAGATGCGCAAGGACGACCGCTGCGTCATCACCTACTTCGGCGACGGCGCCACCAGCGAGGGCGACTTCCACGAGGCGATGAACTTCGCCACCACGTTCAACGTGCCGGCGATCTTCTTCTGCCAGAACAACCAGTGGGCCATCTCGGTGCCCCGCGAGCAGCAGATGGCCTCTGAGACGGTGGCCCAGAAGGCCCTGGCCTACGGCGCCCAGTGCGTGCAGGTGGACGGCAACGACATCTTCGCGGTGTACAAGGCGACCTACGACGCCCGCGAGCGGGCCCGCGCCGGCGGCGGCGTGACGCTGATCGAAGCGGTGACCTATCGCCTGGGCGACCACACCACCGCCGACGACGCGCGGCGCTATCGCAACAGCGAAGAGGTGGAGGCCTGGCAGTCCAAGGACCCGCTGATCCGGCTGCGGAAGTTCATCACCGCCAAGGGCCTGTGGGACGACGCCAAGCAGGCGGCCATCGAAGAGAAGGCCAAGGCGATGGTCGCCGAGGTGGTCAAGAAGAGCGAGGGCATCGAGAAGCCCTCGACCGATGAGATGTTCAACTTCCTGTACGCCCAGATCCCCGAGGAACTGCGCAAGCAGCGTGACACGCTGCGGACGCACTCGCTGGGCCTGGACCCGGCGCAGGCGGGCCTGCGTGCCGGCTCGCACTGAGTGTTCCGCTCGCCGCGCCCTGTTTCGGACCGCTCCCCATGCTCATCCCCTTCACCAATTCCGACGGACAAGAGGTGTTCATCAACGCCCTGCACGTGCGTTGCGTGGCCCCGTGGACGGGCATGCTGGGCGGCAAGAAGGGGTGCAAGGTGTGGTTCAGTTACAACTCCTCCTCTGATGCGGTGCACATCGGCGAGGACCCCACCGTGGTGGCCGCCAAGCTCAACGCGGTGATGCCCACGGTCTTCCCGGCCGGGGGCCTGCCCGCGGCACTCTCCGAGGACGAAACCGCCACCGACGGCAAGCACGTGTCGGGCGGAGACTGAGATCCGCCACCGGCCGTGTGTGTTCTGTCCAGTCTGATTGCTGTTTGAACGTTCGCACTCCTGTTCCAGTCGAGACCCTCACCATGCCCCGCACCGAGAAGCAGATCAAGGACGGCCTGACCCTGGTGGACGCCATCAACGAGGCTCTGGCCCAGGAGATGGAGCGCGACAGCCGCGTGGTGTGCCTGGGTGAGGACGTGGGCCTGAACGGCGGCGTGTTCCGCGTGACTGAAGGCCTGCAGAAGCGCTTCGGCCCGGACCGGGTGATCGACAGCCCGCTGAGCGAGTCGGGGATCATGGGCACGTCCATCGGCCTGGCGATGGCCGGCATGCGGCCGGTGCCGGAGATCCAGTTCGAGGGCTTCATGGGCCCGGCGTACGACCAGTTGGTGAATCACGCCGCCCGCTTCCGCAACCGCACGCGTGGCAGCCTGACGGTCCCGCTGACGGTTCGCGTGCCGTGGGGCGGCGGCATCCACGCCCCCGAGTTCCACTCTGATTCGCCGGAGGCGATCTACATCCACAACCCGGGCATGAAGGTGGTGTGCGCCTCGACCCCGACGGACGCCAAGGGCCTGCTGCTCTCGGCGATTCGCGACCCGGACCCGGTGATCTTCTTCGAGCCCAAGCGGGTGTACCGCTCGTACCGCGAGCAGGTGCCCGAGGAGGAATACACCATTCCGCTGGGCAAGGCCAAGGTGCTGGCCGAGGGCACCGACGTGACGATGATCACCTGGGGCGCCAACGTCTTCCAGTGCCTGGAGGCGATCGACCAGTTGCCCGAGGACCTGTCGGTGGAACTGATCGACCTGCGGACGCTCAACCCGCTGGACTGGGACACGGTGTGCGCCTCGGCGGAGAAGACCGGCCGCGTGGTGATCGTGCAGGAGGCGGCCAAGACCTGCTCGCTGGCCAGCGAGATCATGGCGACGATCATGGAGCGGTGCTTCCTGAACCTCAAGGCTCCGGTGCAGCGGGTGTGCGGGTTTGACACCATCATGCCGTACGCCAAGCTGGAACTGGACTACCTGCCCAGCCCGAAGATCATTGTGGAAGCCACCGAGCAGGTGGCGGCGTACTGAATCGGGCGGTTGATCTCGGCCGCCAGCAGCAACAGCGTGCCGGGCGTCGCGTCGCCCGGGGGAGTATCGATGCGATGAGAGCTCCGTCTGATCCGTTCGGCTCGTCCGGCAACACCACGGACGCTGGTTTTGGCTCCGGTTTTGGCTCCGGTTTTGGTTCCGGTTCTGGCCCCGGTTCTGGCTCCGGTTCTGGTCGGGCCGACCCGGTCGGAACCTCGCGGGTGATCGTCGGGGCGTTGATGCTGGGTGTGATCGGCCTGACGGTGTTTGCCACCTTCACCGTGCTGACCCGACCGGTGCCCGTGCCGCCCGCGGGCGGCGGCCCGGCCCCGGCCCCCGGCATGGCGGCCCCGGATTTGATCTGGCTGGTTCTGGCGGGAGTGGCCATGGTGATGGTGGTCGCCGGGCTGAAGACCGTGATCCGGCCGATGGGCTCCGGGGCGACGCCGACCCCGGCGGGGGGCGACCCGTTGGCGGCGGCCTACACCACGTCGATCATCCAGCGGGCGGCGTTTGTGGAAGCGGCCGGGTTGCTGGGCGGCATGATTCTGCTGATGGGGAACACGCTTGTGGGGCTGGTTCCGGCGGCGGCGGCGGTGGTGGCGCTGGCGTGGATGTTCCCATCCGCGGCCAAGTACGCCGAGTTTGCCGCCCGGTACGCCGCCCAACCCGGCCAGGGGGTGTGAGGGGGTGGCCTGAAGGGCCGGCCTGAGGTCCGGTCGGGGCGGGTCAACTGGCAGGTGGGCTGGCTGGCTTCGGGGATGTCCTGTCGGCGACGGCCGGAAGGGGTGGCCATGGGTCGGGCGTGACGGCTTCGGGCCGCAATAATGAGCTTCCCGACCGCCGACCGTCGTTGGGCGATTGCTGTGTGTGTTGAGCCGGGGCACGGGCCCTGGGAGCACAGCGGTCGCAGGCGGAGGACGCACCTTTGGAAGAGCCCCGACCATGGCCCACAGCAAAGCCGCCAGCAACCCCAACGACTTCATCCTGCCCGACCTGGGCGAGGGCGTGCACGAGGCCGAACTGATCAAGTGGCGGGTCTCGGTGGGGCAGGCGGTCAACGAGCACGACATCTTGGCCGACATGGAGACCGACAAGGCCCTGGTCGAGGTGCCCTCGCCCCGCTCGGGCGTGATCTCGGTGCTGCACGGCAAGGAGGGGGAGATTCTCAAGGTCGGCAACCCGCTGGTGAGCTTCGCGGGTGAGGGCGGGGCGGCGGCCCCGGCGGCGGCACCCGCTGCGGCGGCATCGATCAACGGCAAGCACGCTCCGGCGGCGGCAGCGGCTCCGGCTGCTTCTCCAGCTGCTGCTCCTGCTCCGGCGGCGCCAAAGGCTGAAGAGCGCGAGGATGCGGGCACGGTGGTGGGCGCGGTGGGCGGTTCGCTGGGCGGGGTATCGGCGGCGCCGGGCAAGGCGCTGGCGACGCCGGCGGTTCGCCGGCTGGCCCGCGACCTGGGCGTGAACATCGACGCGGTGGCGGGCACCGGGATGGGCGGGCGGGTGCTGGAGAAGGACGTTCGTGCCGCGGCTGCCGGCGGTGGGCGACCGGCGGCGGCTCCGGCCGCGGCGGTGCACGCTCCGACAGCTCCGGCGGCCCCGGTGGCGCGCCCCGCGGTGGCGCCGCCGGCTCCGGCTGCGCGTCCGGCGGCGGCTCCTGCTGCTTCGGCTCCTGCGGCGGCTCCGGCTCCGGCCGCGGCAGCGGTCACCTTCGCCCCCGGCGCTGAGACCGAGCGGATTCCGTTCCGGGGCGTGCGTCGCACCATCGCCAACCGGCTGCGCGAGTCGGTGAGCCAGACCGTGCACTTCACGGTGATGGACGAGGCCGATGTGACGGCGCTGGAGGGGTTGCGCAAGAAGCTGGCGGCCGCCAGCGGCGAGAAGGTCAGCTTCCTGCCGTTTGTGGCCTCGGCGGTGTGCCGCTGCCTGTCGGGCGAGTTCGGGCAGTTCAACAGCACCACCGACGACAAGGCCGAAGAGATCATCCGCCACCGCGGTGTGCACCTGGGCATCGCGACGGACACCGAGCACGGGCTGATGGTGCCGGTGATCCGCGACTGCGACCGGCTGGGCGTGCTGGAGATCGGGCGGCACATCGCCCACGTGGCCGATTCGGCCCGCAACCGCACGGCCCCGCGCGAGATGCTCAGCGGGAGCACCTTCACCATCAGCAACGTGGGCTCGCACGCCGGGCGTTTTGCGACGCCGATCATCAACTACCCCGAGGTGGGCATCCTGGCTGTGGGCCGGGCGCGCGACGGCGTGGTGGTCCGCAACGGGATGATGGGCGTTGGCAAGCTGCTGCCCTTGTCGCTGGCCTGCGACCACCGCGTGGTGGATGGAGCGGCGGCGGCGCTGATGCTGGCCCGGATCATCGAACTGCTGCAGTCGCCGGACCAGTTGCTGGCCCCGGCCCGCTAAGCGGGTGCGGGTGGGGCGGGGTTGGCTTGGGCGGGGTGCTGAGCGATGAGCGAGACCAGGGCCTCGGCGGCGCGATCGGCACCGCTGCTCGGCCCCATGCGCTCGGCCAGGGCGCGGGCAGCGGGGGCGACGGAGGGCGTGGTGAGCAGGCGATCCAGTGTGTCGGCCAGGCGGGGCAGCGTGAGGCGGCTGGCGTGCAGCGAGACGCCGGCGCCGGCCCTGCGGATGCGCTCGGCATTGTCGAACTCGTCGTTGGCGAAGGCGACGACCAGTTGCGGCGTGCCGGCGCGGGCGGCGGCGTGGGTGGTGCCGACGCCGCCATGGTGCACGGTGCAGCAGCCCCGGGGCAGCAGGGTGGAGAACGGGGCGTAGGGGACGCACAGGGCGAAGGTGCGTGTGGACGAGGGCACGGCGTTCGGGTCGGCCCCGACCAGCACGCAGCGACGGCCGAGGGCGGCGGTGGCGCGGGCGGCCAGGGCGTAGAAGCCTTGGCCGTGGTGCACCACGGAAGTGCCCAGCGTGAAGATGATCGGCGGCGGACCGGCGTGCAGGAAGCGTTCCAGCGTCGCCGGGAGTGGGGCGGGTCCGGATGCGCAGTCCGGCGCGGCGCCATCGAAGATGCAGTCGCCGGTGATCAGCGAGCCGGGGGCGTCGTCGGGCATGGGCCCGCGGAGCGCGGGCGACCACAGGCCCAGGGCCAGGCGCATGCCGGTGGCGTGCGTGCGGAAGGCGTTGCGCATCGGGGGCAGGCCGAGGTCGGCACGCACGGCGTTGATCGGGCCGTCGATCCACCGGCGGCCCAGCCGTTCAGAGGCGGCCAGCCGCCAGCGGAACAGCGGGTTGGGCAGGCGGAGCTTGAGCAGCCCGTAGACGCTCGGGTCATGACCAGAGAGCCAGAAGATCGGCGCCAGTGTGCCGGCGGCAACCGGAAGGCGCTGGTCCTGAGCGGCCCACATGGCGGCGAAGGCGACATGGTGTGAGAGCAGCAGGCACGAACGGTGGTCGATCAGGGCCTGACGCGTCGCGGCGAACAGGGCACGCGAACGCTCGAGGATCAACTCGCGGAAGACGTAGAACGGGGAGCGGTACGGGTGCACCAGGTCGGGGTGGCGGAGGATCTCGAGGTACTGCTGCTCGGTGCCGAAGGGGATCAGGTCCAGCCCGGCGGCGGCGACGCGCCCGGCGAAGTGCGGGTTGGTGAGCACTGACACGGTCAGGCCACGACGGCGGAGCGCCCGACCGACGGCCAGGTATGGGTGGACGTCGCCCCCGGAGCCGAGGGTGGCGATGAGGACGTGTTGGCTTGGGGCGGTCACGCGGGGACGGTACGGCCTGAGAAACGACCACGGGCCGCGCCAGTGCGGCGCGGCCCGTGGAGAGGTCGCAGAGTGGAGTTGGAGACGCCGGGGGCTGATCAGGCGCGACGACGACGGACGCACAGCAGCCCGCCGATGCCCATCAGCGCTGCAGCGCCGGGGGCGGGAATGGCGGCGACGCGGAAGTCATCAGTGAAGGCGACACCGCCGGCTGCGGAGGCGCCGGAGGCGACGGAGACCAGATCGACATCGCCGAGAGCGGCGCCGACGGTGGTGGCCAGAACGGACACGAAGACGCTGCCGTTGACGTTGTAGGAGATACGGCCGGACACGAAGTCCAGGCCCATGGCGACCGACACCCACTGGCCGCGGGGAATGCTCAGCCCGAGCAGGAAGTTCTGGCCGCTGGCGTTGGTGATGATGCTGGCGCCGTCGGAGTTGCGAAACTGCAGGCCGCCCAGCAGGCTGCCGGCGGCGTTGAAAGCGCGGATGCCGTGCCAGGAGGTGCTGGTGCTGGTGGAGGGGAGGAAGATGTTGAAGGAGGACCAGGCGACGTCGTTCCCGGCGGTGCGGGCGGCCCAGGCGGCGGTGAGGTCAGGCCAGGCGTAAGAGAAGCCCGAGAGCACCGAAGACTGGTGCATCTGGCTGCCGGTGGCCGGGGTCACCGTCTGCGAGCCGACGGTGGTGGCGCCGACAACCTGGTGGGCGGCGGCAGCAGTGCCGGGGAACAGATCAAAGCCGTTCTGTCCGGGGATGTTGCCGAGCGTCCACTGGGGCGCCTCCCAGCTGGTGCTGAACAGGGTCTGAGCGGAAGCGGCTCCGGAAATGGCGAGCACGGTCGCGACGCAAAGGGCGGGACGAAGCATGTCTCTCTCTCCTTGAAACACAGAGGCAACGGGCCGCGCGTGCGGCCGGAAGTGGTATCAAGAAGATACTGCTGGATCGAGGGTTGTCGAGTATGTAAGTGTTTGCAAGATGTGTACTTGCGTAGTTTCTAGCGGCTGGCTCCGGTGGCGGGTCCGAGAAACATGGGGCGAGCGATCGCTGTCCGTCCAACCTGACTGGGGCGGAGGCGGAGGCGGGATGTGGGGGTTGGCGGGCGGGGTGTGAGCGCGAACTCAGCCGCCGCCGGGCGGGGTGGAGGCCGGGCCGGCGGGCGTGGCGGGCTTGTCCTTCTGGCCGTCTTTTTTGCCGTCTTTTTTGCCGTCCTTTTTCCCGTCCTTCTGGCCGTCTTTTTTGCCGTCCTTCTGGTCGTCTTGCTCTTCCGGGGGCTGCGGGCCGGCGGGGTTGGCGGGGCCTGCAGGGCCGGCGGGTCCGCCGGGCGGTGCCGGCGGGGGCGTGGGGGCGGCGCCGGGCTCGCGGGGGCGGCCGGAGTCGATGTCCTGGTTGCGCAGGTGGCGGACCATGTCGCGAGAGAACTTGGCCATGCGGCCGCGCTGCTCGGGCGTGGAGACGGCGGCGCCGCGGCCGGCCATGAACTCCATGAAGCCGCCGATGCGTTCGGCCTCCATGGGCCGGGCGTTGGCGGGTCGCTGGGTGTCACGCTGGGCCTGCTTCTTGGCCTCGGCGAGGCGCTCGTTGGGCGTGCGGCGATCGGTGAAGCCGCTGACCTCCTGCATCATCTCGGTGAACTGGATGAACGAGTCGTCCAGGAACGCCGTGCGGTCGGCCTTGGGAATGTCGCGGTAGCGGCGGGCGAAGTCGTCCCAGAGGTCCACCGCGAGGATCTCGACGTTCTTGCGGACCTGCTCGATGGCCTTGCCGGAGAGGCCGGCGGCGAAGGCGGCCATGAGGGCCGAGTCGCCGGAGTCCATGCCCTTCAGGCGGCTGATGAGGTCCTTGAGCAGGCGGAGGCGTTCATCGAGCGGGAGTTTGTTGAACGCGTCGGTGACGAAGGTGTAGTCGAGCACGTCATCGAGGTCGTCGATGAGGTAGTTGGGGACGGGGACGGGGCGAAGGGCGTAGTAGGCGTAGATGCCGCCGCCGATGAGCAGGGCGATCAGGGCGGCGGCCCCGGCCCGGCGGACACGCCGGTCGCGCAGGCGCGAGACCAGAGCGTCGTTGAGCTCGTCGATGCGGTCGCGGAGCGACTTGCGGTACCGGAGCTTGAGGGGGCCGAAGTCGGACTGCTGGAGGATGGAGGGCATGGTGGTGGGCTGAGAGCGTCGGGGAGCGGGGCGGAACGGAGGGGGGTGCGATGTGGGGTGTGCCGGCGGGGTGAGGCGGGCTCAGCCCGGGGGGAGAGGCGGGGTGCCGGGCGGCAGCGGCACCGGCGGGCGTGCCTGCTCGCCGGTCGGATCGATGACCAGCCAGTCCACTCGACCGTCGGAGTACAGGGCGTTCTGGCTGTATTGCGGTCCGCCTTTGTGCCACTGCTTGGCGTCGGCCAGCAGGGGGAAGTCGGGTCGGTTCTCAAAGAAGCGGCTGACGGTCCGCTGCGGGAAGCGGTCGGTGGGCTGGAAGATCTCGCGGGCGATCATCAGCACGCCGGCCCAGTACTCGTAACTGATGCCGGTGGTGGCGCCGGCGTCGGTGCCCTTGTCCATGGGGCAGAAGTAGGGATCGACGGGGATGTAGGGCGAGGTGGCGTCGCCCTCAACGCTGCGCCGGGGCGGCGGGGCATCCAGGTAGGCCGTGAGGATGTCCAGCATGGAGGGGTCGTTGGAGTTGGGCAGTTCCGAGGAGTAGAACGGCAGCACGCGGGGCAGGAGGTCCTTGTAGTCCTTCTTGTACATCTCGAAGGCGGGGCCGAAGGAGCGCAGGTTGGCCATGCACTTGGTGCGCTGGGCGACCTCGCGAACCTTGCCCAGCGAGGGGAGCAGAATGCCCAGCAGCACCGAGATGATGGCGATGACCACCAGCAGTTCGATGAGCGTGAAGGCCAGCCGCCGGGGCGAACTGACGCCGGCCCGGGAGGGAGCGGGAGGGGAGACGGGATTGGCGGGGCGAGTGGGGGCCATAGAAAAGCAACGGACGGAGGGCAAGGAGGCGCAGACGCGGGCACCACAGGTGCGGGAACAAGCGTGTCGGCAGGATTGGTATCGGAAGAAGCGCTCGGCGGTTGCGGACGGGTTGTGGGCATCCCGGCCGGTGAGGGTGCCCGGCGGGTGATTGTTGCCCCCATACAGGGGGATGCACTGGGGGTGTCTGCCCGATTGGGCGGGAGGCGGGCCGGCATCTGGCTGGCTGTCTGGGGAACCGGCTATCTTGACGGGCAGATTGCCTGGATTCACAGGCGTGCAGGTCGGGTGTGCCGGGGCGGGGAAGGTGGGGCGGGCTGGCAGGGGCCTGGCTGGGGGCTGGACCGGCGGGCGGGGCGGTTGGAGGACAGCGGATGGAGAGCGGCGGCGGGCGCAAGCGGACGGGTTCAGGACGCGGGGACGCGGCGGTGGCGTGCGCCCGGCGGGCGGCGGCGTTGGTGCGGGCGAGGAAGCCGGAGCAGGTGGGGGCGAGCGGGCTGGAGCGGCGGGTGGTGCTGGCGACCAACAGGTGGTATGGCACGCGGGGCGGGGCGCAGGGGTTGGCGGTGGGGCTGCGGAGCGTGCCGGGTGACAAGCGGGCGGGCAAGCGGGCGGGCGGGAAGACGGAGGTTGGGCTGGTGGTGTTTGTGAAGCGGAAGAAGCCGCGGAGCAAGGTGGCCAAGGGGCGGCTGATCGCTGATGCGGTGCGGACGGGCGGCGGGGTGGTGCCGGTGCGGGTGGTGGAACTGGTGCGGTGCGTGCCGGAGGCGGCGGTGAGCGTGGGGGCGGGGACGCAGACGCCGGGGACGGTGACGCTGTATCTGCGGGATGAGGCGGCGGGGACGCTGTACGGGCTGTCGGCGGCGCACGTGCTGGCGCAGAGCCCGCTGTCGGGCGGGCGGTGGCGGTACGGTCGGCCGTTTGATGCGGTGTATCGCAACGTGCACGGCGGGGCGACGCCGACGGTGTGCGGGCGGTTGGTGGACCGCTCGGTGCCGGACTGGGACAACATCTTCCCGACCGACTCGGTGGATGCGGCGCTGTACGTGCTGGATGATCCGGGCGAGGCGGTGCGGCTGAACCGGCCGATCGGGCGGGCGGCGCTGGGGGACGTGGTGCGGGTGATCGGGGCGACGTCGGGGGCGGGGTCGGCGGCGGGGGTGGTGACGGCGGTGGACTTCGGCACTGAGCGGGCGATGTATCCGTACGCACACCCGAGCGGGCGGTTGCGGGAGGTGAACCTGGCGGGGCTGTGCCTGGCGGAGTACCAGTCGGCGGGCGGGGACTCGGGCGGGTTGGTGGTGCGGGAGCGCGACGGCGCAGCGGTGGGGATGCACATCGGCCGGCTGGTGGTGCGGACGGGCGAGGCGGGGGCGATGGTGGAGAGCGAGCGGCGGATGTTCATTCCGCTGGAGCGGGTGCTGGGGCGGTGGGCGGGGTTGCGGGTGTATTGAACGACGGGCGGGTGCGGCGGAGGTGTGTTGCCTTCGACGGTCAGGCTGGTTGGGTTTGGGGCGGGGCGCGGGGTTTGGCAACAGGAGTGCGAAGATGACCGGGACGATCAAGCGGGTGATGAGCGTGGGCGTTGCTTTGGCGGCGCTGGTCATGGCGGGGCTGACGCTGGGTGGGTGTCAGCAGCGCAAGACCATGTGCGAAGAACTGAAGATCGACAGTTGGCACTGCACGCCGAACATTGCGGAGATCGTCAAGCCGGGGGACCTCCTGTACATCCGCGACGGGCGGCCGATCAAGCTTCCGTGGGGGCTGCCGCCGGACTCGGAGTTCTTCATTGAGTGTCTGCCGACGAAGATCGCCAATCTGGTTGGAAGCACGTCGACTGGCGTGTCTTTGGGCGGGAGCGCTGGGAGCATTCCGCAGTTTGGGGGTGTGACGCTGCCGACGGCGGAACTGGAAGCGGCGGGCGCGAGGCGGGTGAACCTGAGCTTCAGCGAGGAGCGGCAGTGCACGCTGCGCAGCAAACGCGGGTGGCGGACGATTGACGAGGCGCTGGCGGAGGCGGAGAACTACGTGCGGACGCTGACGGTGGTGGAGCGGAACCGGATCGGTGATCAGGTGCGTGACGGTGCGCAGATCTGGCTGGTGATGGAGGTGCTGGAGGGAAAGATGAGTTACACCTTCACGACGGAGGAGAGTCAGCGTCTGCGGCTGGAGGCGGCGATGCCGCAGGTGGCGGTACGGACGGGGTTGCAGCGGAGTGCGACGGAGACGACCACGTTGGTGTATCCGCAGGCGATGGCGATCGCGTACCGGGCGATTCCGGTGGGCGTGGTGAAGACGGGGCTGGAGTCGGGGCCGCGGCTGGAGGTGGCGCCGGTGCGCGGGTGGTCGGCGATCGAGTGAGACTGGCGGGGCCGCTTACGGGCAGCCGGTGGCGAAGGCGCCGATGTAGGCGATGAAGTCGTCGCCGGTGATCAGGCCGTCGGGGGGCTGCACGCCGCCGACGGCGACGATGTCGGCCAGCGGATCGGAACTGCTGAAGGCGTTGATGAAGGCGGTGAAGTCGTCGCCGGTGAGCAGGCCGTCGGCGGG
>JAJTDF010000001.1 GCA_021294835.1 Planctomycetaceae bacterium | reverse complement strand
CAACGTCTACGCCCGCGAGAACGGCCAGTGGATCTGGCTGAACAGTCTCTTCGGCACCAGCCAGACAGTGGTGCCCTACGGCGGCGGCTACTTGCACCTGCCCAGCCCAGGTGCCGCGGCACTCGTCGTACTTGCGGGGGTTGTGGCCGCTCGCCGTCGCCGCTGAGGCGACCATCGTTCTGCTCGCCAACCTGTCCTTTGGTCCGTGTTCTCTGCTTCTGTCTGACTGACTCACCACCGCCTCTGGGGCACCCATGACACCTTCTCGCCTCGCCCGTGCTGCTCGCCTCACCTCGGCCCTGTTTGCCGCCATGGCTGCCCTTGCCGTCGTCTCGCCGACTGCCGCCCAGCCGATTTATGCCGCGAACTTCGATGACGGCACCGCCCCAGGCTTCAGCAATGCCCGTGTGCGTTTCACGCCGGACAACTCTCGCCGTTTCCTGGGCGACTATGGCAACGAGACCGCCACCCTCACGCTCAACGGGTTGACCGTTGGGCAGCAGTACGAGATGCGTTGTCAGGTGTACGCCATCGCTTCGTGGGATGGAAACGTCTCGCCAGGGCCCGACATCTGGCGGGTGACCCGGCGCGGAGGAGAGTCGTTCCAGACCACATTCGCAGCCGCCGGTGATCGGCCTCAGTCTTACCCCGGGGCCTATCCGTCGTCGTCGTTCACCACCACCTTCGGCAACGTCGAGTTCTGCCCCTGTGGATGGTCAACGGGATGTACGTCCGGTTGGCCGTTCATGTACGTCTATCCGATCACTCTCCGCTTCACCGCCACCGCTGCCACCGAACTGCTCGACTTCAGCGCCAGCGGTCTGCAGGGAATCTGCGATGAGTCGTGGGGCCTCGACAACGTCGTCGTCTCCCGCGTGGTGCCCGCCCCGCAGCCCCCCTCGGCGCTCACCTGCCCCGGGCAGCCTGTCACCTTCACCCTTGCCGCCGCCAGCGTCAACCCCGGCCAGACCTACCAGTGGCGACTGAACGAACGGCCGATCCCCGGCGCCACCGGCCCGAGCCTCTCCATCTCGGCTGTCGCCGCGGCCGATGCCGGCGTGTACGACTGCGTCATCACCTCATCCCTCGGCGCCACCATCTCCGCCGGGTCGGTGCTCGATGTCGCCTCCTGTGCCGGCGGCACACCGGTCACCGGAGGGCCGATCCGCATCGTCTCGGTGATCGATAGCGCGGCCGGCCGCACCTACGAGGCCTACGTCGCGCCCGCGGGCATCACCTGGGCGGCTGCCCAGGCCTTCGCCGAGTCCCGCGGTGCCACATTGGCCTCCCCATCCACCGCCGTCGAGAACGTGCTGATGTTCTCACTCATCGATCGGCCGTCTTTGTGGGCACCCATCGCAGGTGGCGGGCAGCAAGGCCCGTTCATCGGTCTGCGACAGGCCGATGGCGCACAGGAGCCCGCCGGCGGCTGGGGGTGGGTCAACGGTGAGAGCTTCTCGGCCACCAGTTGGGCCCCCGGCCAGCCCGGCAACAACACGCCCGGCAACAACGAGAACGCGGGCGCGTACCTCGTCGCCGCCGGCGTGGTCCGGTCGCCGCAGTGGCATGATGTACCGTCGGACGCTCCCGGCCGCAGTTTCCTGCTGGAGTACCCCACGCCGGCCCCCTCACCGGTGAGCGACCTGTGCGCTTCGGCGATTGCGCTGCCGATCAGCACAACGACGCTGGCCATCCGTGGCGCCACGCAGGGCATGACCGCTGACGTGGTGCCGCTGTGCGCCGGCGCCGTTCCCGGCGGCTCGGGCGTGTGGTTCCGCCTGGTGGGCACAGGCCACCCCGTCACGCTCTCCACCTGCGCCAACACCACGTTCGACACCGTGCTGAGCGTCTTCTGCGCCTCCTGCGACGCCCTCTCCTGTGTCACCGCCAACGACGACGACTGCCCCGGCGGCGGTTCTCGAGTCACCTTCTGTGCCGAGGCCGGACGCGAGTACCTGGTGCTGCTCACCGGCTTCAGTGGTGCGTCGGGCACGTTTGAGTTGCAGTTCTCCCGTGCCACCCAGGCCTGCACCGATCCGGTTCCGTGCTCGCCGCCCAGCCTCTCGATCCCGCCCGGCGCCATCGCCGAGGGTGAGCCCGCCTGCGGCAACGGATACGTTGATGCCTTCAACGCTGGCTGCTCTGCAACCCCCGAGCGGTTCGTCACCCTCGCCCCCGGGCAGGCCGTCTCCGGCCGAGCCGGCACATTCGCACGCGACGGCCAGGACTTCCGCGATACCGACTGGTACCAGTTCACGATCCCGGCCGCTGCCGAGGTGCGAATCCGGGGTGCCGCCACGTTCCCGCTGCAACTCGGGCTGATCGACGGCCGCTCCGGCTGCCGCACCCCTCAGCCGCTGGATCTGGGCGAGACGCGGGCTGTTGCCGGCCAGGAAGCGACCATGACCCGCGTGTTGCCGGCGGGCCGCTACGTGGTGTTCGTCGCGCCATCGGCCCTCTCCGGAGTACCGTGCGACAGCCCGTACTGGATGTCCATCGAAACGACCCCGGCCGGCGCTTGCGCCTTCGGCACCACCGGCGGCGGCGGCTGTGTGCAACTCACCAGCGCCCAGTGCACGGCCCAGGGCGGCGTCTATCAGGGTGACGGCACCGGGTGCGAAGCGGTGAACTACGCCCAGACGGTTCGCCAGCCGTTCGTCTTCGAGGACATCCGCACCACCGGCACCGCCGCCCCCACCAGCGATCCCCTTTGGAACGCCGACGACGGCGGCTTCACGATCAACCTCGGCTGGCCCTTCGTGTTCTACGACCGCCTGCACACTGCTGTCCGTGTCTCGGTCAACGGCTATCTGACCTTCGGGACCGAGCCGGTGGACGTTCCCCTGCCCCGCGCCATGGGCGATGTCCGGCCCCCCAACGGCATCATCGCGCCGCGGTGGAGCAACCTGAACACCAATTCGGCCACTGATCCGGCCGGCGGCGGAACCATCCACTGGCAGGTGCTGGGTGCCGCCCCGACCCGGCGGCTGGTGGTGCAGTGGACCAACTGCCGCCAGTTCGGCTTTGTCACCGGCAACACCTTCCAGGTGGTCTTGTCCGAGGCTGACGGCTCGATCGAGTTCCGCTATCTTGACGTTCAGCCGCCTGCGTTTGACGGTCAGGTGCGGGGCGGAGTCGAGGCTCACAACGGCACGCGGGGCACCAACCTTCCCGCCGGCGGCATTCAGAGCAACACCCGCGTCGAGTTCCGCCGCGGCAACTTCCGCACGCCCGAGGCCCGCGCCGGCGGCCCCTACGCGCTGTCGGCCGCGACGGCGCAGTTCACGGCCGATGGCACCGCCTCGCGTGACCCCGATGGTCAGCAACCTGGCTTCGCCGCCATCGCCACCGTCCAGTGGGATCTCGGCGCCGACGGCGTCGGCGATGATGCCGGCCGCACCGCCGGCCTGCAGCCGTTCACCCGCGCTCAGGCTCTGGCCAAGGGCCTCACCCTCTCGCAAGCCGTCCCCCTCCGGCTCACCGTGACCGACTTCGACGGTCTGGCAGCCAATGACCAGACCACCGTCGTGTATCAGAACGCCCCGCCGACGGCCAGCGCCGGCGGGCCCTACGGCCCGGTGGAGTCCGGCGGCACGGCCACAGTCATTGGCCTGGTGGACGATCCCGATCTGGTGATCGGCGTCGGGGAACAACTGACCGCTGAATGGTCCCGTCGGGCATACTCGTCCATCGCCGACTTCGGCGGACCGGACCGGCTGGCCTCCGGCGCATCAGCCAGCATCTCCTTCGCGCAGTTGCTGGCGATCGCGCAGGGCGGAGGATCGCAGATCTGGCTCAATGTTCGCGATGTCCGCGGCGCCGTCGCCTCCTCCCCAGCCTCGTTCACGCTGGCCCTCCCGGACCTTCGCGCCAACGTACCGGTCGGCCCCGGTTCCGCGGCCTTCGGCACAGAACTCACCGTCGCCGCGCTGTTCACCAACAGCGGCGGGCCCACCTCAGGCACTTGGTCGGACGCGCTCTACCTCTCGACCGACCCGGTGTGGGACGCCGCCGACCTGCGTCTGCAGTCCCGCGTGCGTTCGGCCGATGTCCCGCGCGACGGTCAGTACGTCCAGAACTTCTCGCTCACCTTGCCGGTCCGCTTCGAGTCCGGACTGCGCTACCTCATCACCCGTGCCGACGACAGTGGTCAATTGGCTGAGATCCTCGAGTCCAACAACGTCTCACCGGCGCTGCCGATCATCATGTCGCCGGCTCCGGCGGCTGATCTGGCCGTCAGCGGCGTTGGAGCGCCAGCCGCCGGCACCTTCGGCTCGCCCCTGCGCGTCCGCTGGACCGTCACCAACACCGGAACTGCCGCATCACCCGCGACGGCCCGCGACGTGGTGCAACTCGCAACCTCGCCCACGGGCGCGAACGCCGTGACGCTGACTCAGGTACCCGCCGACGTCCTGTCGCCCGGTTCCAGTTACACGCGTGATCTGGACCTCGATATCCCCGTCAACCCCACCGCTTCCGGCCCCCGCTACCTCATCGTTCGGGCCGACGGAACCAGCCAGGTGACCGAGCCTGACGAAGCCAACAACGCTGCCTCCAGCGCTGCGGTCACCATGTCGCCCACAGCGTCGGCGAATCTCGCCGTGACGGTCATCACCACCCCGAGCGCTGCGACCGCCGGTCGCCCGGTCGATGTTGCGTGGACCGTCAGCAATGTCGGTACCGCCGCAGCCACCGGCAACTGGATCGACCGCATCATCCTCCGCAACCCGGCCGGTGGCGCCCCGGTCACCCTGGCGGAGTTCCGTCGCGACGGTCCCCTGGCCCCGAACGCACAGTACAGCCAGCAGCAGATTGTCCGCCTGCCTGAGAACATCGAAGGACCCCGTCAACTGTGCGTGGTGACCGACGCGGCGGGGAACGTCGCCGAGCCGGTCAGCGGGGCGGAGGCCGACAACGAGCGTTGCGGAGTGCCGGCGGTTCAGGTGTCGCTGCCGATTGCCCCGGACCTCACCGTGACCGGGGTCAACGCCACCGGCCCTGCCGGTCTGATCTTCGGTCAGCCGGCGACCGTCCAGTACCAGTCTTCCAACGGCGGCCAACTGCCCGCCGTCGCCCCATGGGTTGACCGCATCTGGCTCTCCAGCGATGCGGCCCTCTCCGCTGATGATCGGGCGCTCGGAGGGTTGACGGTCGACCAGTCGCTTGAGTCCTCGCAGACCACAGCTCGCACGATTGCTCTGACCTTGCCGCTGACTGCCGATCTGAACACCGGTGCGTACTTCATCATCGTCCAGAGCGACGCAAACAACGCCGTCGTCGAGCGTCTGGAGAACAACAACACCGCGGTGTTCGGGCCGGTCACCATCTCACGTCCCCTGCTGCCCAACTTGGTGCCGGTGGACATCGAGCAAGTCAGCGCCGCGTCGGTCGGCCAGGAGATGACCGCCCGCTGGAAGGTCCAGAACACCGGCTCGAGCCCCGCCACCGGCCGGTGGCTTGAGCGTGTGTTTGCTGTGCCTGACGGGGCCACGCAGGGGCCGCTCGTCGCCAGCCTGAATGTCGATGCGACCCTGTCGCCCGGTGAGGTGTCACTGGTGCGAGCCGTTTCCTTCTCCGTGCCCGACTTGGGGCTCGGCTACCGACTCCGCGTGTGCGTCGATGCCGTTGATCAAGTTGTCGAGAGCGTGGAGTCAGACAACTGCAACGCCGGGCCCATCAGCACCATTCGCCGGCCCGACTTGGCGATCTCCGGTGTGCAGGCACCGGAAACCGCGCTCGCGGAATCAACTGTTACGATCACCTACACGCTCGCCAACGTCGGTCAGACGCCCACTCCGCGCAACTTCTTCTCCAGCGTCTACCTGCAGCGGGTCGGGTCCGCCGAACGTCTGTTGCTTTCCACCCGCAACGAGGAGGCGCAGGTGCTCGCCGGTGCCACCTTGCCACGATCCGAGGCGATCACCATTCCGCCACGAATCCAGGGTGCATATGTGTTTCAGGTGGAGGTGGATGTCGGCAACAACATCCTCGAAAGCGGCCCGCCAGAGAACAACCTGGCCGCCGCGTCGGTCATCACCCAGATCGGTCAGCCGCCACGCCCCAATCTGATCGTCGAATCCGCCGGACCCGTGTCGAGCGGGCTGATCGGCACGGCGCTGTCTGTCCCCTACGTGATTCGCAACTCGGGTCAGGCGGCGGCGAGCGGACCGTGGGTGGACCGCATCGTGGCCGTCCGGGTTGACGGTCCTCCGGCAGAGATCACCCTTGACGAGGTCGCCCAGAGCGGCCCGCTGGCGGCAGGTGCCACAGTCGAGCGTGTGGCGTCGGCAACCTACCCATCAGTCGCCGGTCGCTATCGCATCAAGGTGATCACCGATCGTGCTGACACGGTTTTCGAAGGCCTCGAAGGTGCAGAGAATGACAACACCACGACCACAAACGTGGAGTTCCTGTCCGAGACCTTCCAAGTCGTCGCCGAAGCGGGCTTGCTCTCCGGCCCCGCGGGGACGCCGGTGACGATCACGGGTCGGGCGACCACCACGTCCGGTCAGCCCATCGCGGGCATCGGTGTACAGGCGATTCTGGAAGTCCAAGGCGCCGTTCGCGAACTGTTCCGGCCCAACGAGCCCGGCCAGCCGGCCAACCGGCCGTTGGTGACCGATGCGCAAGGCAACTTCTTTGCCGTGTTTGTTCCGTTGCCCACCGAAGGCGGGCGGTTCCGGCTGCAGGTCGGGCCGCGCGGGGCCGCGGCCCAGGCACCGGTGGCCGATGAGTTCTCACTGTTCGCACTCAACCCCGGGTTCAGCCGGTTCAACCAGATCATTCGGTCTGGCGAACCGGTGACGATCACCATCCCGGTGATCAATCCGGGTGACGAGCCGGTGTCCGGCGTGTCGGCCGTCCTCAGCGGCGATCTGTCCGATCTGGCGGCCAGTGTCAACATCCCTGCCGTGGTGCCCCCCAACAGCACGGTGTCCGCAGTCATTTCGCTTTCTTCTCAAAGTGAGACAGGCTTCAGCCGCACACTGGCCCTCCTGGTCGGCTCTGAACTCTCGGGAACGCGAAGTGTGCCCATCGTGCTGGATGTCCGGCCCGCCCAGCCCAGCGTGCAGATCACCCCGTCATCGATTGCCGGGAATGTCCTTCGAGGCGAGGACACCCTGATCAACTTCGAAATCGAGAACATCGGTGCCGCCCCGACCGGTGAACTGCAGGTGATCCTGCCCTCCATCCCGTGGATGCAACTGGCCACTCCGGCATTGCCAAGCCTCGTCGGCGGTCAACGTACCACGGCGACCATCCGCTGCACGCCGGGAACGGAAGTGCCATTTGGCACAGTGAATGGGTCGCTGGTTGTCCGTAACAGTGCGGGTACGCTCTCACGGTCGGTGCCGTTCACCCTCCGGGTTGTCTCCGATCGGTCGGTTGACCTAGTCGTTCGTGTGGAGAACGAGGCAACGTACTACAGCCAGTCGGGGCAGTACATCCCCACCGGCGGCCCGCTGGTGGAGAACGCCACCGTTCAACTCCGTGACCCAGCCAGCGGCCAGCTGCTCTACCAGGCCATCACCCAGAGGCCGTCAGCAGGCCAGCCGGTTGAGCCGGTGCGCTTCAACGGCATCCCCGAGCGGGCATACCTGCTGACCGTCGAAGCGCCGAACCACGGCAACTACTCCCAGACCGTGAACGTGGATGCCCAGTTGCCCACCCGCGACTCGGCAACCGGGCTGCCCATGATCCGTGCCTTCGTGCCCTATCAGGCCGTCCGCTTCAATTGGGTCGTTCAGGAAACCACGGTGACCGACGTCACCCTGGTCACGCTCGAGGCGGTCTACCAGACCTTCGTTCCCGCCCCGGCGGTCATCGTCGACCCGCCGCTGATCGACCTGGCCCGCTACCCCAGCGGCGGGCAGATTGATCTGCGGGTGAGCAACCCCGGCTTCATCGCCGTGGAGAACGCACGCTTGACTTTCCCCAGCCACCCCAACTGGCGGATCACGCCGCTGGTGGAGAACCTGGGCACGCTGGGACCGCAGCAGACGCGCATCGTTCCGGTCACCATCGAGCGACTGGAAGGCCCCGGCGGCGGCCCGTGCAACTACAGCACGTGTCTGACCTTCGAGTTGTTCTGTATCGTGTGGAACGTCTACTGCTCACCCGTCACGCTCATCAATGCCGACACCGGCTGTCGGTCCACGACGCCGCCGCCGGTCGGGGGCGGTGGAGGCGGCGGAGGCGGCGGAGGCGGAGGGTGGTCGTTCACGCCAAGCATCGTGCCAAGCACGTCAGTCACATGCACATGCGACCCAACGACATTTCAGTCTCGATGCGTTTCTGGGAGTCGTGCCCTAGAAGCTGATCCACGAGAAGTGATTCGAAGCGGGCTGCGAGCTTTGCTGCCTGGCTGCGACATAGATCAGGGCTTTGTTGATGTGAATGTTCTTCTGAGCGGCAACGCCAATATCTGTATTTGTTGCACACCTGACGGAAGTCTTGGAGTGTCTCATAATGTCGAGTTGTCCGGGCAGGTGTCCGGAACTGTTGGTGTAGGAGGGCGACTTCAGTGCCAAGTAACCAATGTGCCGCTTCCTATCGGGGGGCGGTTGACAATGACAAGTATTTCGGCGCGGCTTGCAGCTACGCTGGCAATTGCTACACTTGAAGGCAGCGTTACTGTGTCGGCATCCAACAACTGTGGTTCATGGCCTGAACGTCGAATTCGAGGAACGGTGCGAGCAGTGCCATTCCCAGAACTTGAAACAGGTGCCTTTGTGGATGTGCGACTGCTTGATGGACCGGATGCGGGATCGGTCTATTCTGTCAGTCTGGGCGGGATCAGCGTGAGAAATCGCTTCTCGGCAAACATCGCATTCACTGACTCCTTTCCATTCATTGACGCCTGCGCAATTCACGATCTAGACTTTGAGATTAACCTCGCAGGCGTGCTATTGCGCCGACCTGATGGCAGCACTGTTCCCGTGGGCCCCGGGGTGGATCCGATCGTGATTCGATTCCCGGAGTCAGGTTCTAGATGCGTGTCTCTCTTCGGTACGAGTTCGTGCTGCGGGGAACAAGCTGCTGGAGGCCAGTCTGTCGAGCCGGTGTTCGAGCTTCCACAATTGCAGCCAGAGCCAATGCTCATCGGCGTCGGCACCGTTCAGGAGGCCGAACCGCCCGAAGGTGAAGGCGTGTGCGCCCGCGTGCGGATCGCCCTTGACCAGCAGATTGCCATCACCCGCACCGCCATCAGCGGCACGCTGGAGATCGACAACTCCCAAGGCGCCGGCCCGGTTGAGAGCATCCGCGTGCAATTGGCCGTGTTCGACGCTCTCGGTGCCGATGTCACCGATCGCTTCGCCGTTTCCACCGAGCCCACCCTCAACGGGGTCACCGGGGTCACCGGCAACGGCGTGGTCGCCCCCGGCGTTCGCGCTACCGCCAACTGGATCATCCTCCCCACCCGTGACGCCGCCCCGACTGTGCCGGTTCAGTACAGTTTCGGCGGTGTCGTCCATTACACACAGGGTGGCGCCCCGCGGAGCTTCTTCTTCACCCCGGTCCCGCTCACTGTGCGTCCGGATCCTCGACTTGAGGTCAAGTACTTCCTCCAACGCGAAGTGTTCGCCGACGACCCCTTTACCTCCGACGTCGTCGAACCATCCGAGCCGTTCTCGCTTGGGCTGATGATGTCCAACCGGGGTTTCGGCACCGCCAGCAACGTGACGGTCACGTCAAGCCAGCCCCGGATCGTGGAGAATGTGCGAAGGCTGCTGATCGAGTTCTTCATCGTCGGTGCGCAGATCGGCGGTCAGCCGGTTGAGCCGTCGCTGACGCTGCGGCTCGGTGAATTGCCGCCCCAGACCACCAAGGTGGGTCGCTACCTGCTCACCACCACGCTGCTCGGCTTCTTCGAGTCTTTCCAGGCTTCCTTCCGTCGCCGCCCCGACTATGGCATCGACGACGAGCGGGTCGCGTTGATCGAGTCGGTCAGCACCTTCTCGCTCAGCCGGGCCGTGAGATCACTCCGGGTGGGCGCTGACGGGCCAGAGCCCGACTTCCTGACCGACGAACTCTCCGGCGTGGACGACCCCAACGAGAACCCCGCAGTCCCGGCGATCGCCAAACTTCCGGATCGGGTTCACCTCTCCGATGGAAGTGTGGCCTCGGTGGCGAGTGTTGTCAGTGCGTCCTTCCAGGCCATCCCCGGCACCAGCCAGTATCGCCTGCAGTTCCCGCCGGTGCCCGGGTACGTGTATGTGACCTTCCCGGATCCGACCGGCGGGCAATTGCGGGTGGCGACGGTCCGGCGGGCCGATGGGCGAGAGCTGCCGGTCCGTCCCGCCGCTGAGACCACCAGCCTGTACAACGTGTGGCAGACCAGGTACGTGTTCCGCGATCGCCAGCGACCCCTCGTCGAGCCCCGCATCCATCTGTTCGATGACGGCGGCAGCGGTTCCTACATCGTCACCTTCGATACCGTCTCGCCGCCCTCGGCGGTGACCGGATGGAGGAGCGTGGCCGCCCATGAGGGCTTGGGTGATCTGGTGGTCTCCGCTCCGGTCGGAGGTGAACTTGGTGAAGCACGCACCGGCGGCGGCCGGGTGATCGAGTTCACGCTCTCTGAGCGGATCAACGCGGCAACCTTCACACCGTCAACGGTGAGCATCACCGGGCGTGATCTGCTGGGCGACCAGGTTGCCCTCGGCGGGCTCACGTGGACGACCGAAGTGGTCGGTGATGGACGCACCGGGCGGATCGTGTTCTCGCAGCCGCTGCCGGACAAGGCGAGGTACTGCCTGCGGGTGATCGGCCTGGCGGACGTGCTCGGTCGGGTCGTTCGTCAGGGAACAGGCACGAACCTGACCGTGCTGCGAGGAGACGCCAACGGAGATCGGGCCGTGAACAGCCGTGATCTGGCCTTCTATCGGTCGCTGCTTGGCGTCGCGGCCTCGACTCCGGTGATCCCGGCGGATGCTTCGTCGGTTCGGGCCGATGTCAATCGGGATGGTGTCATCAGCGAGGCGGATGTCCAGACCGCCGCAGCCGGCGTCGGGCTGGAGGCTCGCTACGTCGCGGATCCGTGTTGGACGGGGCTGCCGATCTCCAGCAGCGGCCTGCCCGTGCCTTCCAGCACGTTCCAGGAGTTTGAGCCGAATCAGTCGAGGTCGCAAGCGACCGTGGTGACGATGTCGGCGCTCGACCGGATCAGCGGGTCTACGACGGGCAGCGCCTCGTCCGGGCCGGCGGGGAGCACGGTTGACTACTTCCGAGTCGGCGCCCCCGCTTTCCCGGCGGCCATCTACCGGCACCGACTGACCCTGGCGAGCGCCGGTGGCGCCGGTCACACGACGGCGATTCGCGGCTTCGCCCAGGAGTCGGGCCAGATTGATGCCGCGAGCGATGTGCCGGTGCAGCTCCTGGCTCCGCCTCGGCCGGTGTCGTTCAATCAGTGGTACGGCTTCGGCACCGGAGAACGTGTGCTGTACTCGGTGGCGGGGACGTCGCAGACGATCCAGCCGTACGAGGTGACGATCAAGTCCGAGCCGGTCACACCTCAGTGGCTTGGCGAGCTGACTCCGGGTGAGATCGTCATCACAACGGCCGGGCAGGGACACGGTACGGACAGCGAGATCCTGGTGTTCGACCGGAACCTGATGCCCATCGCCGATGCGATGAGCGACGACGTTGCCCCGGCCGGCCCGGAGTCACGGCATGCGCGGTCGCGGTTTGCGTATCGCCAGGGAGCGTACTTCGTCGCCATCAGCGACCGCAATCTGGCGGACAGTCAGGCCTCGCCGCCGTGGGACCTGTCCTTGTCCCAGCCGGTGCTGGATGTGTTCGGTGCGGTCGTGGCGTCGAGCGCTGCGCCTGCGGCGGATTTGACGTTCAGCGTCACCGACGCGTCCGGCACACGCGTGGTTCAGGCCGGCAAGAGCGGCGCATATGACGTTCGGTGGTTCGTCTTCTCCGTGGGCCAGTGCATCCCGGACATTGTGGGTGTTGGTCAGGTGCCGGCGCCGGACGAACTGGTGACGGCGGATGACTACATCGCGTTCCTGAATGCTTTCGCGGCGGGCGACTTGCTGGCGGACGTGTGCGGAATCGGTGGCCCGCCGAGTGTGCCGGACGGCCTGCTGACCGGTGATGACTTCGTGGCCTTCATCGCCGGCTTTGCCGACGGATGTCCGTGAGCGGTGACTTGACCCGTTCAGTGCTTGCTCCGTGTCATCCAGGGAGCACCACAGGTGTTGTGTGATTCGGACGAGTTGCATTGCCGGTCGCGCTGGAGGGGCTTTGCATTCTGTGGCCGTCGGCCCGAGGCCGGCAGTGTTGGCGGGCGTCAGACCGCTGATGGGCCTCGATCAGGATTTCGGGAGCAGGTCAATTCGTCATGTCCTCCGACACCCTTGCCGCTCCAGTTCCGCCAGCGCCCGCGCCAGGCTCCGCTCCGCGTGCCCCTCGTAGCGCAGCAGCCGCTCCATGGCCGCCGCGTCCATCAGCGCTGCACCAGCCACTCGGTGACGCACTTGGGTGCTGGTGAGTGGCTGGGGGCAGGCGGCACCCTGATGCCGCAGGGTCTCCAGCCGGGCGCTGATGCGGGCGATCAGGGCGGCGTTCAGGGGTGCCTCGGGCGGGCGATCCATGGCCTCGGCGATCATTCGCCCCGTCGGCGTGAGGGGCATGCGGTGCCGCGGATCGGCGGCGGCGGGTGACAGGGATGGGGAGGCATCGCCGGCGCCCCCGGGTGGGCTGGCGGGCATGCCTCGGTCCTGGAAGCGGCCGTGGAGTTCGACGGGGAAGTAGCCGGCGAAGTCACCGAGCAGCCAGGCCATCTTCTCGGCGTCCTCGCAGCCGAAGGCACCCGGCGTCCGCTCCAGTCGCTCGGCAAGGTTCTCGAGCATGGTGGCCATGGCCTCAAGGGCGGCCCCGGATGTAGCCATCTCACCTTCGCGGAGTTCATCCAGTTCCGCCAGGCGGGTGCGTTGCCAAGCGGTGCGCTGACCGGTCGCCGCCCGTCCCGGTCCGTCGCTCGCCCACGGCAGGGGCACCTCGACGGGCTGGGGGATCCAGGCTTGGTTGATGCGCTCGATCCACCGCTGGACCTCGCCATGGCTGGCGGCGCGGGCCTCGGCGAGGCACTGGACGTTCACCATCGCCGTTTCCGCCAACGTCGCCCGTCGCAGCCGCCACAGGCAAGCGGCGATCCGCTCAACCAAGGCGGCTTCAACGGGATTGGTCGGCTGGTAGTGGGCGACGAGTTCATCCAGCAGGCCCTCAAACGCCGCCGGGTCCTCAATGACCCCGGCCGCCGGGTTGGCCGTCAGACCGTGCTTGATCGCGTTGGCCCGGGCGACAGCCTTCCCAGCCACACTCCGCGGCCCGGTGCTTCGGAGGGCGTTCTGGCGGTTGCGTTCAACCACGCGGGGCGGGCAAGGCTGGGTCGCAACCGGCTGGGGCCGGTCGGACGATGAGAAGTGGGGGACCGGAGCGATCGGTTGCGGACCGAGTTCGGCACCGTCGCTGTGCAGCGGCACCGGGGCGAGGCGCAGCACCGGGGCATCAGCGACGCCGGCGTGCGTCCGTTGCGTGGGCGTGGAGGCGGACGAGATCACTGGGCACCTCCTGCGTTGGGGTTTGCGACACCGAGCCCGCGCAGGTGGTCGTCGTTGGCGTTCGGTGAGATGGGTTGATCGGCTTGCGTCACGGCAGCGAGGAAGGCTGCAAGGCTGCTGCGCACGTGCGGCGGGAGCGTGTGCAGCGACTTCGCCAATCCGGCGAGGATGGAGTCGGCATCGGACTGGTTCGGAGGTCCACCGGAGGGGTGCGGGCGCGTGCCAGAATCACCCTCCGGAGGGCTGTGGCCGGATGTGTGGCCGCGCGAGGTGCGATGTGGCGTGTTCTGCTTGGAAAGACGAGGGTTTTCCAGTCCGGCCCTGCCCACTTTGGTGATGGATCGGTGATCGACGGGGGATCCCGTGGGGGGCACTGCGGGTGGTGCGGGGAGGGGGGCTGATGGCATTACGGCTCCGGGCTGGTTGAGGCCCGGGTTGTTGTAAGCCCTTGGGCGGAGGCCCAGGAGCCGAGGTCGCTGCCTTGCAGTGCGGCGGCGAGCAGGTCGGGGAAGCGGTCGGGGGTGCAGGCGAAGCTGGGGACGCCCATCGCGGCGATCTTGCTCGCGACGGTGGTGTCGAAGATGGCCGCGCCGTGGTCGCCGAGGGCCAGCAGTGCCACCATCTTCACGCCGGACGTTGTGATCTGGCGGACCCGCTTGAGCATGGCCTTCTGGTCCCCGCCTTCATACAGGTCGGAGATCAGCACCAGCACCGTGTCGGCCGGGCGGGTGATCAGGCCCTGGCAATAGCTCAACGCCAAGTTGATGTCCGTCCCGCCGCCGAGTTGCACGCCCATCAGCACGTCCACCGGGTCGGACATCTTCTCCGTGAGGTCCACCACGGCGGTGTCGAACGCCACCACGTGACTCTTCATCGCGGGGATGGAGGCCAGCACGGCGCCGAAGACGCCCGAGTACACCACCGACTCGCCCATCGAGCCGCTCTGGTCGATGCACACGATGACCGTCCGCAGTTCGGTCCGCTTGCGGCCGTAGCCGATGCGGGTCTCGGGCACGATGGTGCGATGCTCGGGCTGGTAGTGCTTGAGGTTCGCCCGGATCGTGCGGTTCCAGTCGATCTCGTTGTGCCGCGGGCGTCGCGTGCGTGAGGACCGCTTGAGTGCGCCGGTCACCGCCTGGCGGGTGGGGGCTTCGAGCTTGCGCATCAGGTCGCGGACGACGCGGCGGACGATCTCACGTGCGGTGGCCTTGGCTTTGGCGGGGATGGCCCCGGAGAGGGACATCAGCGTGGTCACCAGGTTGATGTCCGGCTCGACGGCCTCGAGCATCTCGGGTTCCAGGAGCAGTTGGTCCATGCCGAGCCGCTCGATGGCGTCCTTCTGCATGACCCGGACCACCGATGATGGGAAGTACTCGCGGATATCACCCAGCCAGCGTGCCGCAGTGGGGGCGGAGGCCCCCAGACCGCCCCGGCCCCGGCGGGGGGCGTCGTCGCGGTCGTAGAGCGCTGCCAGCGTGCGATCGATGGCCAGCAGGTGTCCTTCAAGCGGGGCACCGGTGCCGTCGGCCTCGCCGCCGCCGAGCACCAGCCGCCACCGTTCCAGCCGATCTGTGTTGCTTCCAGTGCTCATGGGCGGTTCTCCGCAAGAAGCAGCGCGATGATGGGCTCGACCAATCGGCCACGCTCGGGCGCGTAATCCTCATCAGCCGGGTGCCCGCCAGAGGAGCGGCTGCTGTCGGTCTGGCTGAGCCTGATGCGTTCGCCGATCTTGCGTCGCTCGGCTTTCGCGAAGGTGGAGAAGGTGCGGCGGATGATGGGGCAGAGGCGGTCGAAGATGTCTCGCGGTAGGCCGCTGAGCCAGTCATCAACGATGCCCAGCAGCCGCTCATCGTGCACGAGCACGAGCCCGGAGCCGCCGAGGAAGCCCTCCAGCCACGCGGCTGCCCGCTCCGGGCCGCCCCCGGGGGAGAGGGCCAGGGAGAGGTGGGTGGCGGCCGCCTCGGCGTGGGCCTGATCGCTCTCGAGCAGCAATCGCCAGGCCTGACCGGCGACACGCCCGTGGGTGTCGGTCTCACCGAGGGCCCGCAGGCTTGCCAGCCAATCGGCCGCCATGCCCGGGCGCTCAAGGGTCATCAAGGCGGCGTGGGCGGCGGCGATGGAGGAGGCCATGGCCTCGGCGGCGTCATCATCAAGCGAGGCGCACGCGGGCAGCAGGCCGGCGCAGGCACGGGCCAGCAGGCTGAGGAGCATGGGCTCGACCGCCTGCGAGCGAGTCTGGCGGACGTTGCCGTAGCGGAGCACCTGGGCGAGCGGAGGGATCGCCTCCAGCAGGCGGGCGACATCCGCCGAGACGGCGGCGAGGGACTCGATGCGGTGCAGCACCGCGTCGGTGGCCTCGGGGAGGTCGGCCAGCAGCACCTCGCTGAGCACCAAGGTGAGGTCGGGGAGGCTGGTCGCGGTGCGACTGCGGTCGATCACCCGGTTGGCGGCCGCCTCCTGAACGGTGTTGCCCCAGCGGGCGGCGTCGATCAGGTCGACGGCGAACTCGGGCTTCCATTGCAGTTGCCAGAGTTCGTGGAACGTGCTGGTCTGGCGGCGACGATCTTCGACCATCACGCCCCACGGAATGTTGAGCAGGTTGAGCCGGTGGAGCAGGTGACTGCGAGACAGATCGAGGGGCTTGCGCTGATCCAGATCGAGTTGCGATTCGTCGGCGGTAGGCTTGAGGCGGAGCGACTTCTGGAGGGCGGTCAGGTCCTGCTGGAGGGGGACGGCCGGGGCGTTGGCCGGCACCTCGCCGAGGCGATCGCTGATGATCAGTTTGTCGCGGATGACGCGGAGGGGGACCGGGTTGGCATGGCAGAGGATGGCGAGGGTGGCTTCTTCGAGTTCGTCCAGGCCGGCCAGGGTGCGGCCGCGGAGTGCGGCGAGTCCTTCGGCCAGCCGCACCGCTTCGATGACGCCCGCGGGCGGAGCGTCCAGCCCCTCAGTCCGCAGCAGGCGGGCGACTTTGGTGAGCCAGGATTCACAGATGTGCGAGCGGGTGGACCAGAGGTGGTGGTACCACCCGGGACTGTGGATCCCAGCGCCGTAGCCGGACTCGGCGGCCAGACGCTGGTAGGTCCAGGGGATCCATGTGGCGACCGACTTGGCCTTGGGCAGCCCCTTGAGCAGTTGGTTGTCGGCGGCGGCGGGGAAGCTCTTGAGAGCGTCGAGTCCGAGCACGGGAGCGTGCCATGCCCCGCAGAGGACAACGACGGTCTGGTGGTCGTCTTTGAGGGTTTCGCGGATGGCGCGGCGCATGTGCGCCTCGCGGAGGGGTTCGTCGGGGTCGAGCGGAGTCGTACCGGAGGCGGTGCGGGCTTCGGCCATGGCGGCGTTGACGGCGCTGAACACCGCCAGCGGGTCGCTGTCCCCGCGGAGTTCCTCGATCAGTCGCCCCCACCAGTGTTCGCCGTCGTCATGCCCGGCAGCCTGCGCGAGGAGGTCCAGTGCGCCTCGGCGGGGTGGGGGCTGGTCAGCCTGCGGCGTGCCGGACGCCTGCGGAGGTGGCGATTGCGGGCTAGGCGGGTCGGATCGGACATCGCCTTGGTTGGCGTCGTCCTGGGCGTCGGGCGGGGAGGCGGAACGCGGCAGGTCCATGAAGCGGACGGCAGCGCCGGCGGTCAGGCTCCATCGGATGGCCTGCCACTCAGGGGAGAACTCGGCAAACGGGTAGATGGCGGCGTTGCGGGGGCGAGCCTGCTCGTAGACCAGGAGGGCGACCGGCGGTCGCATGGCGGCCTCGGCAGCGAGGGCGATGGCCTCGGTGCCGTCGGCCGGCCCTTCGATGAGCACGGCGGTGGGGCGGAGGGCCTCCAAGGCGCGGTGGACCAGTCGGGCCGATCCGGGGCCGTGATGGCGAACGCCGAGTATGTGAAGAGCTGGTGGCATGGCAACAGGACCGGCCGGGAGCGCGGTTGGCGGAGATCGACTCAGATCATGTTCTTGCAGGCCCGGTAGAGGTCCTTCCAGCCGTCGCGCTCCTTCACGACCGTCTCGAGGTACTCCTGCAGCACGACGCGGTCCTGAACTGGGTCCTTGATGATGGCGCCGATCATGCCGCTGGCGACGTCGGCGGCCTTGACCGTGCCGTCTCCGAAGTGGGCGGCGAGGGCGATGCCGCTGGTGACGACGCTGATGGCCTCGGCGGTGCTGAGCGAGCCGGAGGGCTGCTTGAGCTTGCTCTTGCCGTCGCTGGTCTTGCCCTCGCGCAGTTCACGGAACACCGTGACCACGCGGCGAATCTCCTCGAGCACGGGCGCCTCGGAGGGCAGTTCCAGGGCCCGGCCAAGCTGCACCACCCGCCGCTGCACGATGGTGATCTCTTCTTCAGCGGTCTCGGGCACGGGCAGCACCACGGTGTTGAAACGCCGCTTGAGGGCGCTGGAGAGTTCGTTCACGCCCTTGTCGCGGTCGTTGGCGGTGGCGATGATGTTGAAGCCCTTGACGGCGCGGACTTCTTCGTTCAGTTCGGGAATAGGGAGGGTCTTTTCGGACAGGATGGTGATCAGCGTGTCCTGCACGTCGCTGGGCACGCGGGTGAGTTCTTCGACCCGGACAATGGTGCCGGTGGTCATGCCGCGCATCACCGGGCTGGGGACCATTGCCTCGCGGGTGGGGCCTTTGGCCAGCAGCAGCGCGTAGTTCCACCCGTACCGGATGGCCTCTTCGGGCGTACCGGCGGTGCCCTGCACAAGCAGTGTGGAATCGCCGCTGATGGCGGCTGACAGGTGCTCGCTGACCCAGCTCTTGGCGGTGCCGGGGACGCCGAGCAGCAGCAGGGCCCGGTCGGTGAGCAGGGTGGTGACGGCGATCTCCATCAGCCGCCGGTTGCCGACGTACTTGGGGGTGATGACGGTTCCGTCGGACAGTGTGCCGCCCATGAGGTAGGTGACCACGGCGGCGGGCGAGAGCCGCCAGCGGGGCGGCTTGGGCGCGGTGTCGGTGCGGGCGAGTGCGGTCAGTTCAGCGGCGAACTGGTTCTCGGCGGACTGGCGCAGGGCCTGATCGACCTTGGCGGACGCGGCGGGTGACGTGGTGCTCACGTGGCGAACTCCTTGTACATCTCGGAACGGAGTTGAAGGCGGCTGATGCTCTCACGGATAAAGGCGTTGTCCTCGCCGTCCAGTGCTGCGTGAAGAGCTTGGATCAAGGGCTCGGCGGTCTGGGGCGGCACAATCCAGGACAACTCGGCAAAGACGGTGCTCACGCGGTCGGCGCTTCGGTTGGCTGCGACAGGTGCGGCCAGGGTGGGGATCGCCGCAGCGGCGAACGCGGTCGACCAGCGGTGCTGCACGGCGGCGGCCAGCACCCATCGATCCGCCGGGGGCATCGATGCGTGCTTCAGGCATCGCAGGGCAAGTTGCTCGGCCAGTTCCTGCGGCACTCCGGCGATCAGGTCTGACAGGGAGTCAACATCGATCCGCTTCTGGTCCAGAGCGTGGTCGACCAGAGCCGCCGCCCACTGCGGGTCGGGCAAGGCCATGACGGACTGGAACAGCCCGGCGAGGGCGGCCTGGGCGTAGTCGTCCTTGGCGAGGGCAGCGACCACGGCTGATGCGGACAGGCCGGTTGTCTCGAGCCACACGGAGCGGTGGGCGTGGGCGACGGTGTGCTGCAGCCAGGTGGCGCGACGCCCCTTGGCTTCGCCGGCTTTGTCGTCAAAGCCGTCACGCAGCCATGTCGGGTCAAGGGCTTTGGGCGGTTCCAGAGTGAACGCGGCCTTGCCAATCAGCCGCTTGGCCCGGCCTTGGACGATGATCATCGCACGGAGGCGGTCGGTCATTCGCTGGCGGAAGCGGCTGTCGGGCAGGCCGGCCAGCACGCCGACGGCGGCGTGTCGAACGCCCCGGCTGCGCTCATCCAGCGTGGATTCGAGAAAGGGCTCGTCGTCGGCCGTGCAGTTGACGGCAAGTTCCTTGACGAAGGACTGCCGCTCGGCGGCGCCATCGGAGGCCCAGGTGGATTGAACCATGGCCAGCGCACGGGCGGGGGCCATGGCGCGAACGGTGCGGAGCAGGGCCAGCCGCTCGGGCGGCGTGCCGGTGCCCCAGAGGGCGTCGGCATCGTCGGGGATGGTCTCGGTGGCGACCGGCCGCTGCCAGGCGGGGTTCAACGAGGCCAGCCAGGGGCCGGTCTTGCCGCAGGCTGCGAAGATCCTGGGGCTGCGTCTGGGCTGGGTGCTCCACCAAGCCAGCAGGGCCGGAACCACAGCGGGGGCGACTCGGACGCCCCGGGCCTGCGCGAGTTCGGCCCACTCTTCGATCAGCAGCGGATCCGGTCGGGTGAGCATCCGCTGCAGCGTGGCCATGGCGGCGCGGGGTGCTATGGGAGTGGTGTCGGTCGGGCAGGGCGGAACACGGTCAGCGACGCGGCGGGGCTTGAAGCCGGCGCGGGCCTGGGCCCCGGCGAGGGCGGCGGCATCGAGCAGACGCTGGGGCGAGGCTTCAGCGATACCGCCGCGGTCGGTGCCGAGGAGGGCGGCGACGGCAAGCTGGCGGAGCCGCAGGGTGGGCGTCGGCGGTGAAGTGGTCACGGCAGGGCTCCGCCGGTGAGGGGCAGGCACGCTTGGTCGTCAAAGAGGGTGAGTGGCACGGCAGTGAAGCCGTCCCATTCCACCAGCAGGCACATCGGCCGACCTTCGGAGGCGGCGAGCAACCGCCAGAGGGGCGGACCGGCCTGAAAGGCGGGTGCCAACGGGAGCGTGTCGCCAGCCGGGTCGGCAATCCACCAGCGGTTGCCGGCGTTCGCGAGTTGCAGGCTGTTCAGGAACAGCGGCCAACGGGCGATCCACGGATTGGCCGCGAGCGCGTTGGCGTAGCGAGCCAGGGCCTGCTCGATCGATTGATCGGCACTGGATGCGGGAGCAAGGCCTGTGCCGCCGGCCGGCTGGGCGGAGTTGACCAGCGCCCGGCAGGGCAAGTTGCCGGGGTAGAAGGCCAGTTCGGCGGTGAGTTCCGTGGCTGGGGCGATACCTGCCGGCAGGGGGGCGGAGCCGGGGGCAAAGTCCAGCAGCAGCGCCCAGCGGGCGGTCCGCCGACCGAGCAGCCAAGTGCGACGGGTTCGCAGGCGGTCGTCGTCCTCGATGATCTGGCCGAGGGCGAGCCACCGGTCGGACACGCCGGGGCCCGCGAGGACGTCGTCCTTGGACTGGTTGTACCCCAGGGCGGTCCGCACCTCGGCGGTCAGATCCGGGGGGAGTTGGGCGAGCCTCTCTGCGGCCTTGAGGAGCAAGTGCAGCCGGCCAAGATGATCCAGCGTGCGAACCTCCCAGCCATCGCCGGAGGCCAGCAGTTCGGCGGTGCGACGAACCCACACGGCCAGTCCGGGGGCCTGGGCATCAACCATGCGGGCGGCGACGCGTTCGAGTTCACCGTCCGCGGCCGTCTGGGCGGCGGCCAGACCCCGGCGGAGCAGATCTTCCAGCCAGAGGCAGCAGCCGGCAACGCCATCCATGACGCGGGCGTCGCGTTGGGCCGCCCGCTTGGCCTGCGCGGCCGGATCGGCCGGGGCTTCACGGGGAGGTGTGTTGGCCTTTGCGACGGCCTTCTCCGCCCGTGCGGCGCGGCCGTCGAGCCATTCGGCGACCCAGCCGGGCTCGGCAATCTGCTTGAAGACTCCAGCGTTCTTGGCAAGCACCAGCAGCAGGCCGAGGCCGTGTTTGCACGGGAACTTGCGGCTGGGGCAGCTGCACTTGCAGGTGCCCTCGGCAAGATCCACCCGGGTCTGGTAGGGGTCCTTGCCGGAACCCTGGCAGAGGCCCCACGCGGCACGATCGCTGCGGCCAAGGGACGACCACTTCTTCTCGCTGGCCAGACCCTGACCAGCCGAGGCTGACGCCGCGTCAGGTGCTAACGCCAAGACTTGATCGGTCGTCCAGTCCCGCATCCCGCCAACGTTAGGCCCCGGGCCTTGCCCGGCACAGCGGACTTACGTTCAGATCAGTCGATGCGGCCGGCCGGGCAAAGATCAGCGGCGTGCGTCCTGCCGCTCGACGGTGCTGGTGGTGGAACTCACCATGCGGTTGCCACCGGTGGAGAGGGCGGTTTCCTGCTCGGTCTGCATGGAGACCAGCCGGCCCCGGCGGGTGTCCCAGACATACTCGCCGATGAACTTGGCGGCATCAAGCTTGACCGGCGAGCCGGCCCCGGAGGTATCGGTTTCGGCCATGCCGTTGAACGACACCCGAGCCCGGCCGCCGGAGTGGGACTGGAGGGTGTGGGTGGTCTTCAGGCGGACATTGCCCAGCGGGCCGACGCCGAGTTGGTCGGTGTTGGTCCACTTGTCGCCGGCCCGGAGCTTGGATGGATCCTGCCCGCCCTTGCGGATGCTGGAGATCGGGCCGAAGAGGTTGCCCAGAGCCTTGGGGTCGGCGGGCAGGCCAGCACCGCCCAGGCCCAGGCCGCCCATCAAACCAGGGAGGCCGGCGTTCCCGCCACCGGAGGACGACACGATGTTGCCGTCTTTGTCGTAGACCAAGGTGAGCTTGGTTCCGACGAGGCCCTGGAAGGTGGGTCGGAGGGCCTCCTGAACGGCCTGATCCATGGCTCCGCCGGGGCTGGAGGGCGCCCGATTGGGCTTGCCAGGCGGCGGGGCCGTCGAGTCGAACTCGAAGTCGCCGAGGGCTTCGGACTGCAGTTTGACCTTGACGCGCTCGTAGACCATCTCCACGGTGGCGTTGCCGTCAGAATCAACCTTGGTGACACGCTCGAGCAGCGTCAGTTCCTGGTCCATGATCTGGCCGGGGGGGCCGGGCGGCATGACGGTCTTCGGGGCGCAGGGGTCGGGATTGGGGTTCTCAACCACCGAACTGCGGCTGCGGATGGTGATGACCAGACGGGAAGTGTCGCCGGTCTCCCACTTCGGGCGGAGGTCCGCAGCCGGGGTGGAGACATCGTCACGACTGGGTGGCCGCTTGGTGGGCGCTTCGCGACGCTCCGAGGATGTGTCCGGAATATTCAGGCCACCCCCACCTGAGCCACCCTGCGCGAAGGCGGCTGATGCGAGCAAAAGGGCGGCGAGGCAGGAAGCGGGGATCGCACAGTGGGGCATATGCGTGCTGCTCCGAGTGGGGAACTTCGGTTGGGCTTGGCTTGCAGAGGGAGAGCGGGGAAGTGGGGTCCGCAGACAAGACCACGGATCGGGCCCGAACCGGATGGATTGTGCCTGATGATTCGGCCGGGGGGCGGCTGGGGATGCAGTGGAATGCTGAATCAGGGGCGGACCGGTGGATGCCGGATTCCGAAAATCACGCCCACTCGTGCGTAAAGAAGGGGTGAACTCCGCTTAGAGAGGTGGGAACCGGCGCATCGGCCGCCTCGGATCAGTCGCCAACGGGCTCTGCGGAGCACCCCGGGGGCGGCGCAGACTCCGGGGGGTGCGTCGGTGGAGAGAGGCGAAGGGGGGGCACCGAGGCAGGACGCTGCGGGCAGGCGTAGGTTTGCCCGGGTGCACCAGACGGGAGGTTTGTGTATGGACGGCGTGCGACCGGCAGGGCAGGGATCTGGAGCCCCTCAACGACGGCTGACCCAGGTGATGACGGCGTGCATCGTGCTCGCGGCGGTGGGCGGAGCGGTGGCGGTGGCGATGGTTCTCGGTGGAGCCTCGGCGGCGAATCCGCCGGCAACGGTGGGGGTGGCGGGCGTAGCGGGCCGCATGACCGATACGGCCCCGGCGAGGGTGATGAACTTCGACGTCTCCACCGTGGCCTCGGGCAGCTTTGTGGCGATCAAGCAGTCGGAACTTCGCAACGAATTGGGCATCCAGACCACGCTCAAGCGGATCCTGCCGGAAGGCACGGCGGTGAAGGCGGGGGACGTGGTGGCCGAACTGGACGTCAAGCAGCTCTCAGACAAGCTCTCAGAAGCGGAGATGGCCCTGGCGACCGCGAAGACGGAACTGTCGTCGGCCGAGAATGCGCTGGAGATCCAGCGGGTGGAGAACGAGAGCACGCTTCGCAAAGCGCAGGTGGCGGTGGAACTGGCCCAGCTTGATTTGAACAAGTGGGTGATGGGTGAGGTGGAATCGCGACGGCAGACGCTGCAGGTGCAGGTGCAGGAAGCCCAGACCAAGTTTGAGCGGGCACGCAAGCAGTTTGAGCAGAGCAAGCCGCTGTTTGACAAGGGCTTCATTTCCGAGTCGGAGTATCAGGCGGACCGGATCGAGTTCGAAGCGGCCGAGATGGGTGTAGAAACCGCCAGGCTAAACCAGCGGCTGTTCGATGACTTTGAGGAGCCCAAGGAGCGGCGGAAGCGGCAGAGCGATCTGGAGCAGGCGCAGGGCGAGGTGCGGGCGGTGGATCGCCGCAACGCCAACCAACTCTCGATCAAGGAAGTGGAACTGGCCAACCGCAGGCAGCAGGTGCAACTGCGGGAGTCGGCCCTGAAGGAGATCAAGGATCAACTCGAGAAAGCGGAGATGAAGGCGCCCAGCGACGGACTGCTGGTGCACGGCAGCACGCTGCAGCGGTGGTGGGACGACAGCGGCGGCTTCCGGGAGGGTTCGAACATCCGGCCCAGCCAGTTGGTGGTGGCCATCTCGGATGTGTCATCGATGAAGATCATCGCCAAGGTGCACGAATCTCTGCAGGGGCGGGTGAAGGTCGGCCAGTCGGTGAGCGTGACGGTGCCGTCGCTGGATGGGCGGAGCTTTCCGGGCAAGGTGTCCTCGGTGGCACCGATGGCGACCCAGGACGGCTGGAGCGACGACGCCAAGGTGCTTGAAGTGTCGATCCTGCTGGATGTGAGCACGGCGGCGTTCAAACCGGCGCAGCGGGTGGAGGCGCACATCACGCTTGATCAGGTGCCCAACGCCCTCTCGGTGCCGGTGCAGGCGGTCAGCAGCGACGGCCCGATGCGGTACGTGCTGGTGCCCTGTTCGGCTGAGCGGGGCCGGTTCGAGCGGCGGCCGATCAAGCTTGGGCGGCGGTCGGAGCGGTTTGCGGAGATCCTGGCCGGGCTTTCGGCCGGGGAGGCGGTGCTGCTGAGGCAGCCGGAGGCCCGGGAGGTGCGGGCGGAGCCCTTTGCCGCCGAGCGGCTGGCTGCGGTCGGGCTGAAGTACGGGGAACGGGGGGAGATCGTCCCGGCGGCCGGCGAGTCGGCCACCCAGGCCGAGGCGGCGATGGCCGGGGCGGACCGGACGACGCCGATCCCTCAGGCGGCGGACGCCGGGAGCGGGTCGTCTCCGCCGGTGGAGTAGGCCGGACTCTCCGGGCTGATCGGGGCGGTTTCGAGCCGTCGGACCGCCCGGCAGGCCACTATCCTGCGGGCCATGCCGGGCAAGGCCGTGGATATTGATGCGGCGACGTGGGCTCGGGTCTCCAAGGTGATGGAGCGCCTGGCTGCCAGTACAGACTTGGCGGAGGTGCTCGGGCTGATCATCGACTCGCTGCGTGACTGCCTCGGGGCCGACCGGGCGTCGGTCTTTCAGTTCGACAAGCAGACCCAGGAGCTGTACGTCAAGCAGGGACACGGTCTGGCGGAGATCCGCTTCCCGATCACCAAGGGCATCGCCGGCGAGTCAGCACGGCTGCAAGCGATTATCAACGTTCCGGACTGCTATGCCGACCAGCGGTTCAACCCTGAGATCGACCGCCGCACGGGGTACCGCACGCGGAACATGCTGACCGTGCCCCTGTGCAGCGAGGACACCGGGCTGGGCGGACTTGAAGGGGTTGCTCAGGTGCTCAATAAGGACCCCGCGCGGGGGGCGGCGTTCGATGAGGTGGATGAGTCGGTGGCCAGGTTCCTGGCCTCGCAGGCGGCGGTGGCGATTCGACGCGCCAGGCTCATCGAGGCCGAGGTTCGCAAGAAGAAGATCGAGGCCGACCTGAAGGTCGCCAGGTCCATCCAGCAGAGCACGTTTCCCAAGCAGATTCCGCAGTTTGAGGGCTATCGCATCCAGGCCGCCACAGTGCCGGCGGATGAAACCGGAGGCGACACGTTTGACCTGATCGATCTGCGGGCGGTGGACGGTTCCAGCGGACTGATCTTTCTGATGGGGGATGCGACCGGACATGGCGTCGGGCCTGCCTTGTCAGCTGCGCAGTTCCGATCGATGATCCGGATGGCGGTGCGGCTGGGTTCGCCCCTGGAGCGGGCGCTCGGGCAACTCAACGCCCAGTTGGTGGACGATCTGCCGCCGGGCCGGTTCATCACTGCGATGGTGGGCATGCTGGACCCCGTCGGACACACGCTCAGCTACTCCTCGGCAGGGCAGGCCCCCATTCTTTTCTTCCACCCGGACGGCCAGTGCGAGGAGCGGGGGGCCAACGGCATGCCCCTTGGTGTGGACTATGACCTGCCGTTTGACGCTGTGGAACCGTTTGAGATGCGGCCCGGGGCCACGCTGGTGCTGCTGAGCGACGGGTACTACGAGGCGCAGTCCCCGTCACATGAGCAATTTGGGGTCGAGCGGGTGGTGGCGACCGTGCGGAGCCATCTCCGCGAGTCGCCAGAGGTCATTCTGCAGGCGATTACTGAGGCGACCAAGCAGTTTGCCGGTGGGCGGGCGTTTGATGACGACCAGACCGCGATCATCATCCAGCGGGCCCCAGAGCCGTCTAAATCCTGATGGGACAGAGACTTGAGTGTGGACATGCCGGCTCTCGGGGTGTTTGAGGGCACGGGGGGTGAAGCACAAAATCGCGTGCGCCACAGTGGAAAACCCACATTTTTGTGGGTGACAGCTTGAAACTGTGTGCAAAACACGGTAAAACAGAGGCATGTCCGCGGAGGATCCGCGGAAGAACCCCGTTTTATGGAGAAAACGATGGCTGCGAAGTCTGCTGGTTCCAAGGCCGCCCCGAAGCCCCCGAAGCTCACGCCCGCCGGCAAGCCGCGCGGCAAGAGCGAGGTTTACAAGCTGATCGCCGAGCACACCGGTCTGCAGCGCAAGCAGGTGGTGAGCGTCTTCGAGACGCTGGGCAAGATCATGTCCGTGGACCTGGCCAAGCCGGCCGCGAACAAGCCCAAGGTCTTCGTCGTGCCGGGCATGATGAAGGTGCAGTCGATCTTCAAGGCCGCCACCAAGGCCACGACCAAGCCGAACCCCTTCAAGCCGGGCGAGATGATGGAGGTCAAGGCCAAGCCCGCCAAGACCGTCATCAAGATCCGCCCCCTGAAGGGCCTGAAGGAAATGGTGTGACTCGTTCGGCGGCCTGACGGCATGCATGCCGGCGGGTGCTGCAGCGATTGACAGAACAACAAGCGGCCTGGCTTGCCGAACAGCGGCGTGCCAGGCCGCTTGTGCGTTCTTCGGCGGGCCGAGCGGCCCGGTCGCGACATCTCCAGCGAACGGTCAGGCGGCGGGCTGCGGACGGATGACGGCGGTCAGGCGGCCGGTCCGGCCCCGGTCGCGTCGATGGGAGAAGAACATCTCCGGGTGGCTGACGGTGCAGAGGCAGCATGCGGTGCACACCTCGCAGCCGGCGGCGACGAGCTGGTGGCAGAGCAGGGCTGGAAGATCGACCAGGGCCTTGCCGAACGCATCCGGGTCGGGCCGGCTCCAGATGTGGGGGGGCAGGTCGGGGTGGGACTCGGCGAGGGCGGCCACAACCTCCGGGCCGACCTGAAACGCCGCCGGACCGATGCACGGGCCGATGGCGGCCAATGGGCGGTCGGCATGTCTCGGGGCCAATCGGCGCAGTGCGGCGACGGCCTGTACGGCAACACGCAACGCAACGCCCCGCCACCCGGCGTGGACAGCGCCGACGACATGACCATCAGCGGTTGCAAGCAGGATGGGGGCACAATCGGCAATGCGAATCGAGAGCACCCGGCTCGGGTCATCTGTGACCAGGGCGTCGGCCTTGGTGCTCAGCGGCTGGCCGTCAGCAGTTGTACCGGCGCGGTGGGTGACCTCCCCCCGAAGCACGACGTGGCACTCGGCCCCGTGGACCTGGTGCAGGTTCACCCACTCCGGCGAGTCGGTCTGGCCGATGGCGTAGAGCAAACGCTGCTGATTGGCCTGAATATTGCTGACCGGATCGCGGGCCTCGGATGGCAGGTCGGACGGGTTGCCGAAGTTCAGCGACGCGAACATGCCACCGGAAACCCCGCCACCGCGGGTGGAAAACGCGTGGGGGACATGCCGCAGGAGCGGCGAACTGAGGACATCGACTGCAGCGGTCACCATTGGACCTCCTGAACGCTGTGCAAGGGGCGGGTGCCCTCGGGAAAGCAGACCAGCAGGGCTCCGTCGTCGCACAGGTCCAGCATGCGGCCGTGCTGCTCGGTTCCGTCGGGCAGGGTGATGGGGACATCCCGATCAGGTCGCCAGAGCCGCTGCCGTGCGGCGGAGACACTCTCTGCGCTGTCATCGCGAGCGACGGCTCTTGGCAGTGCGGCGAGAAGAGCATACCCGAATCGGTCGAGATCCGCCGGGCAGGCCATATCGGCCAGTGAACATGCACGGGCGGCGACATCGGGGGGGAGAGAGGCTGAGGGGTTCTGCAGGTTGACGCCGATGCCAACCAGCAGGAAGGCGGCGGTGGGTTGCCGGACGGTGTGGATGAGGATGCCGCCGAGCTTGCGGTCGGCGAGCATGAGGTCGTTGGGCCACTTGATGCGACAACGCTCGGGGCGATGGCTGGTCACAAGGACCTGATCAATGAGGTCGGCCAGAAGGACGGCCACAGCGAGCGATACGCAGGCGGAAACGGGGCGTGAAGCAGGAATGGCGGAAGTGAGCCACAGCCCGCCCAGAGGGCTGAACCAGCGGCGACCCAGACGACCAATGCCGCCGGTCTGGGTGTCGGCCCAGAGCGTCAACCCATCGGCAGGCAAAGGGCCCGCCTGAGCGCGGCGCTGTAACTCAAGCGTGGTGGAGTCAATTGTGGGAAGCCGCTCTATCCGCACGGACCGAGCGTAGGAAGGTCAGGATGGTCGATCGCCTGACGAGAGCGGTCATCGAGACGATGCGGGTCAAGCCGCCCTTCCGCCTCGCGGAAGCCGCATCACACCTGCAGCACCCCGGTCCGGAAGGACTGCGCATAGTCCCAGCCTTGCTGAGCAGCGTCCAGGGCCGTGATCAGTTCGTCACGGGTTCGATGGGGCTCGATGATGCGATCGACCCATCCACGGGCGGCGCCATGGCGAATGTCCTGCTGCTCGGAATAGCTGGCGTGCACGGCGGCGAGGATCTGCTTGTGCGTCGCTTCATCGATGGTCTCGCCCTTGCGTTCGCGGCTCTTCTCCTCGATCATGGCGAGTACGCCGGTGGCCTGGTTGGCTCCCATGACCGCACAGCGGCTGCCGGGCCAGGCGAAGGAAAGAAACTGATCGAAAGCCCGCCCGCACATGGCGTAGTTGCCCGCCCCATAGGAACCGCCGGCAATGACCACCAGTTTGGGCACCACGCAGTTGCTCATGGCGTTGACCATCTTCGCGCCGGCACGGATGATGCCCCCCTGCTCAGAATCGCGACCGACCATGAAGCCGGTGGTGTCGTGCAGGAAGACCAGCGGGATCTTCCGCTGGTTGCAGTCCATGATGAAGCGTGCGGTCTTGTCAGCGGAGTCGTCGTAGATGACCCCGGGCATCTGCGTGGCCTTGCCGGCCGGGCCGCCGGCACCCGGCGTGGTGCGAACCACCAGTTTGCGCTGGTTGGCCACGATACCGACCGGATGGCCGCCGATCCGGGCATAGCCGCAGACCAGCGACTGGCCGTACTCGGCTTTGTACTCGTCGAAGTCGGGGGCGGGTGAGGTGTGCCCGTGCTCGTTGGGCTTGCCGATGGGGTCGACGATGCAGGCGATCAGATCGCGAACATCATACTGCGATCCGGGCTTGTCGGCAAAGATCTCGTAGATGCGTTCGGGATCGGTGGCGGGAGCCGCCAACTTGCTGCGAATGTTGCCGGGTTGCTGAAGCGGGGCATACTTGTTGAGCAGTGACCGCAGACGAGCCAGGCACGCCTGGTCGGTTGGTTCTCGGAAATCGATGGTGCCGGAGATCTGGGCGTGCATCTGAGCGCCGCCGAGTTCCTCGTCGGTCACTGATTGGCCGATCGCGGCCTTGACCAGCGCGGGCCCGGCGAGGTAAAGACCGCTGCCCTCGGTCATCAGCAGGGTGTCGCAGAGCACGGGCAGGTAGCCGCCGCCGGCGACGCAGAAGCCCATGATGGCCGCGATCTGCGGGATTCCCATGGCGCTGATCACAGCGTTGTTGCGGAAAATGCGGCCAAAGTCGTCGGTGTCGGGGAAGACGTCCTCCTGCAGGGGAAGAAACACGCCGGCGGAATCAACGAGGTAGACCAGCGGCATGCGGGCCTGCATGGCGACGGTCTGCGCCCGGATAATCTTCTTGCACGTCATCGGAAAGAACGCGCCGGCCTTCACAGTGGCGTCGTTGGCGATGATCATGCATCGGCGGCCGTGGATGACGCCGATGCCGGTCACCACGCCGGCGGCGGGTGCGCCGCCGTGTTCGGCGTACATTCCGTGGGCCGCCCAGAGACCTAGTTCCTGCAGGAAACTGCCCGGATCGATCAATCCACTGATGCGTTCACGCGCGGTCAGGCGGCCCTTTTCGTGCTGACGCTCGATCGCGGATTTGCCCCCTCCCAGCCGCATCTTGGCCTCGGCAGTAAGGAACTCCGCCGTCAGGCTGCGGAGCGTGGGAGACGCGATCGCCGAGGACTGGGTGGCCGGGACGCTCATTGTTTGGCTCGAGATCGGGGCGTGCGCCCGCGGGAAAGCCGGGGCGGGGAATGGGTACGGACGGAAGACAGGACGGCTGGTCAGTGCTGGGCCGGGGCGTTGGCCTCGGGATGCCGGAGCAGTTTGTCGACTTCCCGGGAAAAGCGGCTGGACATCTTCAAGGTGCCGGCATCGCCGAGCACGGCGAATCTGACACCAGGTCGGGTCAGGGGACCGACCTGTGATGCCGCGTGCACCGAGGCGGCGACACGGTGGCGGGCTGCGTCGGTCGGTCGCCGAGCCCGTAAGTGGATGATCGTGCTGTGCAGTTGCTCGTTCAAGTCAGACCGCGTTGAGTGCATGACCAACGGTAGCCGAGTCAGTTCCCCGCCCCGGATCCGACGGGACTGTTCGGGCCGATCAGCAGTACCGCACCGACAGCGAAATGGTCGGACGGATATCGGCCGCTCTCGCTGCTGCGATCGATGAACGCGGAACGCACACGAATCGTCCGATCGACGAGCACGTGGTCTATCCGCTGGCCTTGCGGCATGCCCGTGAAGTTGTGGAAAGTGCCGGTCTGCTGATCGGCGGCTGGCAGCGTGGCAAGCGCGTCCAGCAGTGCGGGCGATGCAGGGATGGAACGATTGGCGTCGTCAGTGGCGGTCCGTCGCCTGCCAAGAAGATACCCAAGGGCCGAACTGTCGGGCTCAGCGTTGAGGTCGCCCAGCACGACGACCGGTGTGCCCACCTGTCGGGTATCGAAGATGGCCTGAGAGAGAAGTTCCACCGAACGAAGCCGGGAGTAGTCGGACTGGTGATCGAGGTGCACGTTGAACACCCTCAGGCGACGGCTTGTGGTCGCTTCAACCAGCAAGGCGGTGGTGCATATACGGGGGAGGTTGGCGCCCCAGGCGCGCGAGCCAGCCTGCCCGGGGGCTTCCGAAAACCAGAAGGTGCGCTGATCGAGCAGGTCAAAGCGGGCATGACGATAGAGAATCGGCGAGAACTCGCCGCCGTCGCGTCCATCATCACGACCGACCCCCGCGAAGGCGTACTCCGGCAGGGCTTCCAGCAGGTCATCAATCTGCCGCCGCTCGGCTTCTTGCAGGCCCAGAATGTCAGGGGAAGTTGCACGGATGGCGGCCACCACCAGCGGAAGACGCTCGGCCCATGACCGCTCGCCAGTCTGGTTTCCGGCGAACCGGATGTTGAACGACACCGCTCGAATCTCCGAGGCGGGAGGCGGAGCGATGACTTCCAGGAGGCCGGGGGTCTTGCGGATGCCAGCACAGCCGGCAAGCAGAAGTGCACAAATCGGAATGCAAACAGCGGCGATGAAGGTGAGGGCGCGGGTGATCATGACGGGCCGAGCGTACGAAGCCGCTCATGCATGGAGAAGTATGGTCGGCGTGCATATGCACTCAAGCGACGCAAGCCAGATTCTTCGGAGGCGATCGGGGTGAGGCGTTCGCCTACGCTTGCCGCCCTTTGTTGGGGTGTTCTCGGCCGTGCGGGAATCCGCCCGCCGGCCCGGTGCTTTTCGCCCTGAGCGAGCGAGGATCTCACACGTGGCCAAGACGACCAAGACCTCTGCCAAGCCAGTCAAGAAGCCTTCAGCCGGCAAGCCGGCGGGCAGAAGCGCCCCAAAGAAGCCGGTCGCGGCCAAGACCGCGAAGCCTCCGGTCAAGGCGGCTGCCAAAGCACCAAGCAAGTCGCCGGCTTCCTCACCCAAGAAGGTCGCGGAAGCGAAGAAGGCGGTTGAGGTCAAGAAGCCGGTAGAGGTGAAGAAGCCGGTGGAAGTGGCCAAGCCGGCACCGCCGCCGGCGGCCCCAGCCCCTCTGGCGCCAACGCCAGGCGTGCCATCGATCGGCCTGGCCCCGGGTGCGGCGGGAGCGATGGGGGAGAACCGGCCCAAGCCAACGGGGGGCATCGGCAACAAGTCGATGAAGCGGCCCAAGCCAGTGAAGAAGCCGGTGGTGATGCCGAGCCTGGGCCCGCCCCTGGCCGATTTGCGCAAGCGTAAAGGTCCGCTGATCCAGAGCGGGCCGAAGGCTCCGGATCCTGACGCGATGATGAAGCGTGCGGCAGCTGAGGACGGCAAGGTGAAGCCTGTTTTCAGCCGCAAGGAACTTGAGAAGTGGAAGACCATCCTCTCGCGGAAGCGGGCGGAGTTGCTGGGCGACGTGGAGGCGATGGAGGGTGAAGCGCTGCAGAGCAGCGGGTCATTGAGCCACATGCCGCAGCACATCGCCGAGCAGGGCTCGGAAGCTTACGAGCAGGAGCAGACGCTACGACTGGCTCAGGCCGATCGCAACCTCATCCGCGAGATCGACGAGGCGCTCAAGCGGGTGGAGGAGGGCAGTTACGGGATCTGCGAACTGCTGAAAAAGCCGATCACCAAGGAGCGGCTTGAGGAGTTGCCGTGGACCCGGTTCAGCATCGAGGCTGCCCGCGAGATGGAGCGTCGCGGGCAGCGGGTGTGAAGCGTCGCGGGAAGGCCGTGAGCGGAGCTTGGTTGTGAGCAGCAGCGACAGCCGTGTCGACCATCAGTCCGGCGTTGGGCCGCAATCCGCGTTGGCGGTGGCGGCGTGGAGACACCGGCCGGCCTGGTGGCTGCTTCTGGCGACTGTTGCCATGGCCGTCGCGGCGGATCTGGCCAGTAAGTATCTGGCGTTTCGGCTTGTGGCGGGCTTTCCGGTGACGGTGCTGCGAGAGCAGGTGCTGGCCATCAAGGCCGCCGACCCTCGAGGCATCGGCCAACTCATACCTGCTCATGAGCCGGTGGTGGTGGTGCCGCACATTCTCAACTGGACGCTGGTGCTGAATCCCGGTGCGGTGTTCGGCATGGGGGCCGGCCAGCGGGTGTTCTTCATCACCTTCACGATGCTGGCAGTTGGCTTTGCGGTGTGGATGTTCGCGTTGGGGACGAGGGCGAAGGACCACTGGGCCCATGTGGGTATCGGGCTGTTGATCGCGGGCGGGCTGGGGAATCTGTACGACCGCGTCTTCTACGCTTGCGTGCGAGATTTCATCCATCCGCTGCCGGGCGTCAAGTTCCCTTTCGGACTGGATCCATGGAACAGCAACGGCGCTGTCTGGCCGTATGTCAGCAACGTCGCGGACTTGTTTCTGCTGATCGGCATCGGCATAGTTGCCGTCCATCTGTGGCGGCGCGACCCTGATACCGAACGGCGATCTGCGAACAGCTGTGTGTAAAGTCGAGAGCGGGGCGAGGGGCTGAAGGATCATCTCATGCGCAATGACGGATGCATCAGCACAGCGCGGGGTCTGGCGATCGGTCTGATGGCGGCGTGTGGCTGGGCGACGGGGCTGACGGGCCTTCTGGTACCGGGGGGCTTTGTGTCGCCGGCCCAGGCGCATGCCGCGAGCGCCAGTGGGAGGGATGGTGTGGTTCGATCCCTGACCGATCTGCCCGGCGGCGGCTTCCGGGTGGATGCACCGGGTGTGAAGGGGCCGGCAGAAGCCAGTTTCGCGCTGGTTCGTGACTTTGCCGTCGGGGTTCCGGGTGCCGCCGGCCTCACGCTCCGGCCGGTCTTCTCAACACTACCGGACGGGCGAACCCGCATCACCATCGCGACAACTCCGGGAACCAACCTGTATGGCACCGGCGAGGTGACCGGGCCGCTGCTGCGGAACGGACGGGAGATCGTGCTGTGGAACAGCGATGTCCCCGGCTATCGGCCCGACGCACCGAGCCTGTATCAGAGCCACCCCTGGGTGCTGGGCGTGAGGGCCGATGGCACGGCCTTCGGCGTCCTGCTCGATTCCACCTGGCGGATGACCCTGAATCTGGAGGACGGCATCCGCTTTGACCATGAGGGCCCGGCTGCCTCGCTGTACATCGTGGAGCGGCCGAACGCCGAAGCGGTCTGCACGGCCCTGAAGGATCTGACGGGAGCCATGCCCCTGCCCCCGAGGTGGACATTGGGCTATCACCAGTGTCGCTGGAGTTACTTCCCGGAGGCGCGGGTGCGTGAGGTGACTGCCGAGTTCCGGCGGCGGCGGATCCCCGCGAGCGTCTTCTGGTTCGACATCGACTACATGGACGGGTTCCGGACCTTCACCTTCGACAAAGCTCGCTTCCCTGATCCGACCAAACTCAACAGCGATCTGGAGGCCATGGGCTTCAAGACGGTGTGGATGATCAACCCGGGCATCAAGGACGAGGCGGGGTACTTCGTCCGGGATCAGTTGCTCGAGCGCAATTTGCAGGTGCGGACGGCATCGGGCGAGACGTTCCTGGGCGGGGTGTGGCCGGGCGCATGCGTGTTCCCGGATTTCACCTCTGACAAGACCCGGGAATGGTGGGCGGGGTTGTATCGCGACTTCATGGCCACCGGCATCGACGGCGTGTGGAACGACATGAACGAGCCGGCGGTCTTCGAGACGCCCAACAAGACCATGCCGGAGGACAACCGGCACATGGGCGGCGTCTACCGGCCGTTCCCTGACACCCAGCCGCGCACCGTGACCCCCGGCAATCACTCCCGATTCCACAACGTGTACGGCATGCTGATGGCCCAGGGCACCTTCGAGGGGATCCTTGCTGCCAACCCAACCAAGCGGCCCTTCGTGCTCACCCGAGCAAGCTACCTCGGCGGGCAGCGGTATGCAGCGACCTGGACGGGCGACAATTCAGCGAACTGGACGGATCTTGAACAGTCCATTCCGATGATCCTCAATCTGGGCCTTTCCGGGCAGCCCTTTGTCGGGCCGGACATCGGCGGCTTCGTTGGCAATGGGCCGTCGGACGAGAATGAGCGGGCGGCCCAGTTTGCCCGGTGGATGGGCATCGGGGCGTTCTTCCCGTTCAGCCGCGGGCATACGGCCAAGGGCAACATCAACAAGGAGCCGTGGGAGTTCGGTCCGGACACCGAGAACGCCGTGCGGATCGCGCTCCAGCGGCGCTATCGGCTGCTGCCGTACCTCTACACAGTCTTCCGGGAAGCGGAACAGACCGGCGTGCCTGTGCTGAGGCCCACGTTCTTTGCCGCGCCGACCGACCCGGCGCTTCGCAGCGAGGACGACACATTCCTGTTCGGCCCGTCGATCCTGGTAACGCCGAGCCTGATGCCCGACAACAGCCGCAAGGTGTTGCTGCCCCGCAGCGAGCGGGGCGTGTGGCTGAAGTTCGATGTACAGGCGGAGAAGCACCCGGCCAACCCCGAGATGTACCTGGCACCGGGCGCCATCGTGGCCGCAGGGCCCGTGGTGCAGTACGAGTCGGAACGGGCCCTGGATGAGCTGACCTTGCACGTCAACCTCGACCGTGCCGGCGAGGCGGTCGGGATGCTGTATGAAGATGCCGGGGATGGCTTTGGCTATCGAAACGGAGAATTCCGCCTGACGCGGTTGACCGCCAAGCGGCAGGCCGACGGGACGGTTGCGGTGCGGCTGGAGAAGACCGAGGGCCAGATGGCCACGACCCCGGCCCGAAAGGTGACCGTGGAACTGATCGGCGTTGACGGCTTTCGGTCCGGCACCGGTTCGGAAGGGGCGGGCGTGATCGTCGGTGCAGGACGTTGACCGCCTCGGCAGATCCGCCGAAACGGGGGATATCCCTGCTGCGGCGGCAGAACCGGCGGGTGCGGCAGTCCGTAGCATTGACATGATCGTCCGGTGAGTCTGGCTCGTGCGGAGCCGAGACGCCGGCTCATCCGGAGGTTTGCCCATGGATCCGACCAGCAATGCGGCAGGAGTGAACCCAGCGACAGTCACCCTGAAGAGTGATTTGGATGCCCTGCGAGCGGATGTGGAACGGCTTCGATCGGTGCTGACTGATGTCGCCAAGGACGTCGGGCGGGCCGCCAAGACCGGTTACGGCGAGGTTCGCACCAAAGTGGGGGAGAAGGTCAGCGAGGCCGCGTCGACAGTGAACGAGAAGGCCCACGCTGCGGCCGATTACGCCAGGCATGCCGCTGAGTCGGCGAGCGAGCAGGCCAAGGCCGCCAAGGACAAGACTGCAGACAACATCCGCGAGCACCCGTTCATGGCCGTTGGTCTGGCCTTCGGCGTCGGGTTGCTGCTCGGGTCGCTGTTGCGGCGCTGAGAATGTCCGGCGATCGGGTCTGATGGAACGTTCACCCACAGCAGGACACTGATGTTCGAGCAACTGTCGCAGATGCTGGTTCGGCTGGTGGAGTTGTTCGAGGCTGAAGGCCGGCTGCTTCGGGTGCACGTTGTTCGCACCAGCATGCTGGTCTTTGTCGCCCTCGGGGCCGTGCTGATCGGCGTGGCGGGGGTGGTGTTCCTGCTCGCCGGCCTGTACAGCGCCATGGTCGAACGACTGGGGGCGACGTGGACGGCGGTGATCGTCGGCGCGGTGGCGGTTATCGTGGCCTTGGTGGTGTTGCTGCAGGTTCGCCGGAGCGCCAGGTGAACCAGCCAGCCCCCGTGATGCTGAACATGCCCTCGAAGGCCATGCGTGCGCCGGCGACTGCCGCCGTTGCCTCTGCGAAGGCGGCGTTGCTGGAGAGCGGCAGGGGGGTGGATGCGGCCCAGCGAGAGGCGGTCGCCTCGCTGGCGAACGCGGCCAAGTCATGGGGAATGGTTGGAGGTCTAGCGTCGGTCGTGGTGCTTGGGCTCACCCTTGCCCGGGCGGGTCGGAGCAAGCGTGGCAAGGCGGGCGCAGGGGATGGCGATCGAGCCGGCGGTAGTCGTTCCGGCATCGGGCTGGGGGGCATAGCCCGGAAGGCGATCATCAAGGGCATGGTGTGGGCGGTGAAGTCGGGAATCGCAGCGGCTGCCGCTCGCCGGCGTTGAGCAGCCGGCGGTTTGAAGCCGGGTGGCCGGGATGCTGACATGGAGAAGCCGCATGAGTCGAGTATGGATCCTCGCCGGGTCGCTAGGGGTGCTAACAACCCTGGTAGCAGGTGGCAAGCAACCCGGAGCGGTTGACGGCAAAGCTGAAGCCATGCCCGCCCCGACGGTGCCAAGCAAGCCACTTCCGGCTGCCGAGGACGTACTCAAGCGGTACATCGACGCAACCGGCGGGGAGAGGGCGTATGCATCGCTGCGGACGCGGGTCTCAGTGTGGAAGGTGGAGATCCCTGCTGCCCGCATCAACGGTCGGGCGGAGATGACCCAACAGGTCCCGGAACGCATGCTTTCGGTCATCACAGCGGACGGCCTCGGCGAGACCCGGCACGTGCTGACCGACGGCCTGGCGTGGGAGCGGACGGTGGTGGCCGGCAACCGGCTGCTCACCGGCGGCGAACGGGCGCAGCTCCGACGGCCGGGGATCCTCGGCAGTGAAACGCAGTTGAAGGACCTGTACGACAAGATAGAGACGGTCAGGCGGGATATGCATGCAGGCCGCGAGGTTGTTGTGCTGCGGATGACCCCTCGCCCCAACGAAGGGGGTGTTGAGGAATGGCTGTTTGACGAGCAAGCCGGTCTGCTGACAGTCATGCGGATGGTGTACGACGCGCCGATCGGCCGCGCGGAGGCGGAGGTTGAACTGTCCGACTGGCGGGAGGTGCCTGTTCAGGGCGAGGTGAAGATTCGGCTGGCTCATCGCACCAGCCGCCGGGTGCTCGGCCACGAGCAGATCATGACGTTGGAGAAGGTCTCGCACAATGTCGCGGTGGATGAAGGCCTGTTTGCCGTGCCCGAGGAGATCCGTCAGGCGGCCGAGCGGGAGCGGACCACCGCGCCGGCTACCAAGCCCGACAGCAAGCCTGAGGCCAAGCCACAGCCCGGGCCGGACGAACCGGGCAAGAAGTAGATCTCTTGCAATTGCCCAAGCGGCGGCCGGGCCCAACGTCGTCCGGACAGGGGGGAACACTCAGCGTTTGGCGCCGGCCTTGCGGGCGGGCTTGCCGGTTTGACCGTTGAGGGCTTTGGCATCCTTCCCGGCCTTGGCGGGCTTGGCCGGCGGGGCCTCGTCGCCACCCGCGGGGCTGCGGAAGTGCGCATTCTGCACCGGCACGAGCACCTCGAGCACGTGTTCGAGAACTTCGGCGGGGCTACCCATCGCCTCGACTTCTGCCACCAGGCTGGACGGGTAGTACTCCAGCACGGGGAAGGTCTCACTCTCATAGACCGCCCAGCGCTTGCGGATCACTTCCTCCTTGGCGTCGTCAATCCGATTCTCCTTGATGGCTCGACGGCGGAGCCGCTCCATCATCTTCTCTTTGTCGCGACAGACCAGGTGGACGATCTTGAGCACTTGGATGTGCTTCTCGAGGAGCTTGGCCTGAGCGACGTTGCGAGGGATCCCGTCGAGCACCAGCAGGTCCACATGAGGCTTGTAGATGCCCAGAACGGTGCGGGCGTGCATGTTCTGGCTCCACATCTGGATGGTCGGCTCGTCGGGCACCAGCAGGCCCTTGCTGGAGTACTCGACGAAGATCCTCCCGAGGGGAGAGGACATGTCCAGATTGCGGAAAACGTCGCCGCAGGAGAGGTGGTAGAAGCCGGGAACGTTGCCGAGAACCTTGCCCTGCGTTCCCTTGCCTGCGCCCGGGGCGCCGAAGAGGAGAATCGTCTTGTACCGTGCGTGCATGGCCGAGGCTCCAAAGAAGGCCGGGGAGAACATCCCCGGCTGCAGGGCTGTGATCGGCGCGGACAGGGCCGGTTCAGCAGTGATTCAAACGGCTGCCCGCCGCGTTCTGTGAGGGTAACTCAAGGTCTCGACGCTCGCAAGGGGCTCGGAGCGGGAAAACCGGTTTATCGCCCGCCTGCGGACCGGGAATGACCGTGCCGGGAAGGCCAAAGTTCGGGGGGGGGGGGCCGAACGGGGAACGAAAAAGGGGACCCGGCGGCGGGTCCCCTTTCTTGGTGCGTGCTGAATTTCGGTCAGCCCATCAAGCCTTCATGGACTTGATGACCTCTTCCTGCAGGTTGCGGGGCATCGGGCGGTAGGCGAGGAACTCCATGGTGTTGCTGCCGCGGCCCTGGGTGAGCGAGCGAAGCGATGTGGTGTAGCCGAACATCTCCGAGAGCGGCACTTCACAGGTGACGATCTTGGCGACGCCGCGGTCCTCCTGCTCAGTGATCATGCCGCGGCGGGAGGAGATATCGCCGGTCACCGAGCCGAAGTACTCCTCGGGGACGGTGACCACGACCTTCATGATCGGCTCGAGGAGAATGGGCTGGGCCTTGGCAACCGCCTCCTGAAGGGCGATGCGGCCGGCCTGCTCGAAGGCGACCTGCGACGAGTCGACCGGGTGGTACTTGCCATCGGTGAGGGTGATCTTCACGTTGATGAGCGGGAAGCCCGCGGTGACGCCGGCGAGGGCGGTCTGGCGGACGCCGTACTCGACGGAGGGGATGAACTCCTTGGGGATGGAACCGCCGACGATGCCGTTCTCGAACGCGACGTTGTCGGTGAAGTCGATCTCTTCGGCGGCGGCCTGCTCGGCGGTGAAGGGCTCGATGCTGATGGTGCAGTCACCGAACTGACCGCGACCGCCGGTCTGCTTCTTGAACAGACCGCGGACGTCCTCGACCTTGCGGCCGATGGCCTCGCGGTAGGCGACCTGCGGCTTGCCGACCTCGACGCCGATCTTCATGTCACGGACGAGCTTGTTCTTGATGATTTCAAGGTGGAGCTCACCCATGCCGGAGATGATGGTCTGGCCGGTTTCCTCGTTGTAGAACGAGCGGAAGGAGGGGTCCTCGCGGCGAATGACGCCGAGAGCGTCGCCGAGCTTCTGGCGGTCAGCCTGGGTCTTGGGCTCGATGGACATGCTGATGACCGGCTCAGGGAAGTGCATCCGCTCGAGCAGGATGGGCTGATCGGGATCGCAGAGCGTGTCACCGGTGTAGGACTTCTTGATGCCGACGACGGCGACGATGTTGCCGGCGGAGGTCTCTTCAAGCGGGTTGCGGTCCTTGGCGTGCATCTCGAAGATGCGGGAGGCCAGTTCCTTCTCCCCGTTGCCGGGGTTGATGATGCGCATGCCCTTGGCCAGACGGCCGGAGTAGACCCGCATGTAGGTCAGGTCGCCGTGCTGGTCGGCGACGACCTTGAACACCAGCGCTGAGAAGGGGGCGTTGGGGTCGTGCGGACGGGACATCCTCTTTTCCTTGTCGCGCGGGTCGGTGCCCTCGACCTCGGGCTTCTCGCTCGGAGAGGGCAAGTACTCCACGACGCAGTCCAGCAGGTGCTGGACGCCGACGTTCCGCAGAGCGGCCCCACAGAGCACCGGGAAGCAGGTGCGGGCGACCACGCCCTTGCGAAGAGCCTTCTTGAGGTCCGCCACGGAGGGCTCTTCGCCGCTGAGGTACTGCTCGGTGAGTTTGTCGTCCAGTTCGGAGATCTTCTCGATGGCCATCGTGCGCCACTTCTTGACGGTGTCGACCAGGTCGGCGGGCACATCGGCCTCGCGGACGGTCTCGCCCTTCTCGCCCTCGAAGTAGAAGGCACGCTGGGTGAGCAGGTCGATGATGCCCTTGTGCTCGTGCCCGGTGCCGATGGGGTACTGGATGGCGATGGCGTTGACGCCGAGGCGCTTGAGGATGGTGTCGTAGGAGAAGTCGAACGAGGCGCCGATCTTGTCCATCTTGTTGACGAAGCACAGGCGGGGGACCCGGTAGCGGTCGGCCTGGCGCCAGACGGTCTCGGACTGGGCCTCAACGCCTTCCTTGCCGTCGAAGACGGCGACGGCGCCGTCGAGGACGCGGAGCGAACGCTCGACTTCGATCGTGAAGTCCACGTGGCCGGGGGTATCGATCAGGTTGAGCTTGTACTCCTGGCCGTTGAATTCCCACGGGCAGGTGGTGGCGGCGGACTGGATGGTGATGCCGCGCTCCTGCTCTTCCTGCAGGAAGTCCATGGTCGCGGTGCCCTCGTGCACCTCACCGATCTTGTAGTTCTTGCCGGTGTAGTAGAGGATGCGCTCGGAGACGGTCGTCTTGCCGGCGTCGATGTGGGCACAGATCCCGAAGTTGCGAACACGGCTGAGGTCGGTTGACATGGCTGTTTCTCTGTCTGATGCACCCCCGGCTGCTTTGCCGGGGCCCGGCAAACGGCCGGGAGGTGATAATGGGGCGGTTGGATAAACCTTGGGGGACTCGCCACCTGCGGCGGGCTGAGGCACGGAAGCCTCGGCACGTCGGGCGGCGGGGTTGCACGCGGGTGGTGGGGCAGCGGGGGGACCGGCTGAGCCGCTTGGCCGCGGCCTGGTCGCTCAAGAAACCGGTACTTCGTCGTCCTCGTCGCTGTCCATAGGTGGCTGCCTGACTTGAGCTCCGGACCCCGCCCCCGGCGGCATTCCGGCGAACTCAATGCTAGCAAACAGGGGCGGAGGGTCAAGCCGTAGTTTGGGGGGTGGAAGGGGACCCCCGACCCGCCCGATGGCGGAAAAGCGTCCCGTGAAGCAGTCCTTCTATTACCCAAACAGATTGGCTCGCGACCGCGGCCCGACCCGATCAGCCGGCCGGGCCGCCGTCATCGCAGGGGGTCAGTCGTGCCGGCTCCGTTGCAATCGCAGCAGCAGGGGGGCCAAGGCGAGGATGATCAGCCCGGCGGCGGCGGAGGTGGCGACAAAGAGCAGGAAGAAATCGGCCTGGCCGCCAAGCCTGATGCCCATGTGCTGGAGGAAGGTCTGCGATTCGCCCTTCTCGATCGCCTCAACCTGGGCGGCCACCAGACCGCCGCCGAGGTTGGCGATGAAGCTGGAGATGAACCAGATCCCCATCAGCAGGCTGACAAAGCGGACCGGGGCCGCCTTGGTCACATACGACAGACCGGTGGGGGAGAGGCAGAGTTCGCCGACGGTGTGCCAGAAATAGGTCAGCACGATCAGCATCATCGACGCCTTGGCGGCCGATTGGACGTGGTTGGCGGCAACCACCATGAACACGTAGCCCAGCCCGACGAAGAGCAGACCGAGGGCGATCTTGATGGGCTGGCCGGGGTTGAGGTTGCGTCGGCCCAGTCGCGTCCACAGGGCGGCGAACAGCGGGGCGAGCATGAAGATCAACCCCGCATTGATGGATTGGAACCACGTCGCGGGCACCTCCCACCCGAACAGCACGCGGTCGGTCTTCTGCTCGGTAAACACATTGATGCTGGTGCCCGCCTGCTCGAAGGCAATCCAGAACATGGCGTTGAAGAACATGTAGACGAAGATGGTGATGATCGGCCCGCGGTCCTCCGGCCGGTTCTGGTTGAGGAACCAGACGATCCAGCCCGCGAGGATGATCAGCAGCGCAACGATCAGCGAAATGCTGATGGTGGGCCGGGCCTGCAGCCAGTCGATGCCCGCCTGCAGATGGGCCAGCAGGCCCAGGTTGTGGGCCGCGGCGAATCCGCCGGCCAGCAGCACCCCCACGACCAGGAACCCCGTAGCCAGGCCGTTGGCGGCGGAGCGCTTGTCGGCCGGTGGCTCACCGATGCCACGCAGAAAGGCTGGCTTGCCTGCCACATACAGCAGCAGACCGAGGATCATGCCGACGGCGGCGGAGCCGAATCCGTAGTGCCAGCCGACCTTCTCGCCAAGCGTGCCGCAGACAAAGGCGCAGATGAACGCCCCGAGGTTGATGCCCATGTAGAAAATGGTGAAGGCGCCGTCGCGCCGGGGGTCGCCCTCCGGGTAGAGCTGGCCGACCATGACCGACACCGTGGGCTTGAAGTGGCCGGTGCCCAGCACGATGACCGCCAGGCCCATGATGAACAGCGACATGCCGGCGGAGCTCTGGGCCAGCTGGCCCATGCCCGAAACGCCCAGAATGACGTGCCCGAGGGTGATCAGCAGGCCGCCGACGAGCATGGAGCGATGGGTGCCGATGAGTTTGTCGGCGATCAGACCGCCGAGGATGGGAAACAAGTAGGCCAGACCGGTGTACCACCCGTAAAGCACACTGGCATCAGTCTTTGACCAGTTGCGGCCGCTGTCGTGCTGGTTGGCTTGAACGATCACCTTGGTGGGCTCGGCACCGGGCTTGAGTTCAAGCACCTGGGCTCCGGGCGAGTCGTTGACGGTGAAGAAGGTCCGACCGTTGGCCGGAGATTTGGCCTGTGCATGCGGCTTGAGTTCAACCCAAACGCGGATCGGCTTGTCGGTCGGGTTGGCGATGGCCCAGGCCACCTCGGAGTCGGTGAACTCGCCCTTGGCACCGGGAGCTCCGCGCAGCACCACTGGGGGATCGTCGTTACCGGGGATCGGTGCCCAGTCGGGACTCTCTGGCCCTGAGTCTGCGGAAGGCTTGGTCCGTTCAAGCCGGGTGAGTGTGAATTGCGGGCTGCCCGTCACCGCAGTGGTTGAGGCGACCGCCGGGGTCTGCTCACCGACCTGAACCGTCAACAGGCGCGAAACTCGACCAACGTCCGGCAGGTCGGTGCCCGAATCGGGCGAACCGGGCTTGGGCTGCTCGGCGAGTTGGGTGAACTGGAGCGTGTTGGAATACGTGCCGCTGGGCAGTTGGTGAACTGCGATGACGCTGATGAGATACAACACCAGCAGGGCACGCATGCCGTAATAGCTGAATCGCTCCCACATCTCTACGAGGAACAACAGGAACAGGCCCGGCGGATGACCGAGGACGGTGCGGCCTGAATCAGGCGCAACGCTTGGGCCGGGGGCGGAGGAGCCGGAGGAGGAAGGGGCAGGGTTGCTCATCGCTGTGGGGTCCGCAGAGTGCGGGATCGCCGGAGGGCCATCGCAGGGCCGGCCGTCGATCGGGAAGTGTGAGCATAAACCCGATCACCCGAACGGCCCTGATCTGGATTGTCCGGACGGTGAGATTCCCCCAGTAAGGGGACGGGCCCGGCGATGTCGGTTGGTGTGGAAGACCACGTGATTTGACCACCGCAAACGGAGGGGCAACCGGAGCTGGCGGCGCCGGTTGCTACGCTGGGAGCGTGGCGAGCAGCAGCGCAAACGGCCAGGCGTTTTTGGAGGGTCTGACCGCATCCCAGCGGGCGGCGGTGATGCATGGTGACGGCCCGCTGCTGGTGCTCGCCGGCCCGGGATCGGGCAAGACCCGGGTCATCACCCGGCGGGTCGCGTACATGCTCGCCCAGGGCGTGCCGCCGTGGAACATCCTCGCGGTGACCTTCACCAACAAGGCCGCCGGTGAGATGCGCGAGCGTGTGGTGCACCTGGTCGGTGAGGCGGCCGGGGCCCGGGGCCTGACGGTCACGACCTTCCACAGCCTGTGCGTGCGGCTGCTGAGGCGGTGGTGCGAGGAGAGCGGGCTGGCGGCGGCCGGCTGGCTGAAGCCCAACTTCACCATCATGGATGCGGACGATCAGGCCAAGCTGATCAAGGCCGCGATCACAGCGCTCGACCTGAACACCACCAACTGGCCGCCACGTGCCGTACTGGCGGCCATCTCCACCGCCAAGAACGATCTGAAGGATGCTGCCACGTATCAGCAGGAGGCTCAGGACTTCCAGACCCGGACGGTGGCACGGGTTTACACGGCGTACCAGCAGCAGCTCCGCACGGCCAACGCGGTGGACTTTGACGACCTGCTGCTGCTGACCGCCCGCATGCTGCAGACCAGCGACAGCGTGCGGCATCAGTTGCAGAGCCGCTACCGCTACCTGATGATCGACGAGTATCAGGACACCAACAAGGCGCAGTTCGTGATCGCCTCGCTGCTGGCCGGGGATCAACTGCTCCGCAAGCCGGGGGCGGCCGCCCAGGAACCGCCGAACTTCTGCGTGGTCGGCGATCCGGACCAGTCGATCTACGGCTGGCGCGGGGCGGACATTGCCAACATCCTGCAGTTTGAGAAGATCTATCCCGGCGCCAAAGTGATCGCGCTGGGGGAGAATTTCCGCTCGCGGGAGTCAATCCTGGCGGTTGCGGATCGGCTGATCAAGCGGAACACCGAGCGACGCCCCAAGCCGCTGGTGGCCACCCGGGGCAAGGGACGGCCGGTGGAGGTGGTGCTCTGCCGTGACGAGCACCACGAGGCCCGGCTGGTGGTGGACTGGCTCAAACGGCAGCAGGACGAGGCGGCGCAGGATGGGCGGGAACTGGCGTGGAAGCACTGCGCGGTGTTCTACCGCACCAACGCCATGTCTCGCGTGCTTGAGGACGCGATGCGTCGGGCGGCGGTCCCGTACAACATCGTCCGGGGCACCTCGTTCTACCAGCGTGAAGAGGTCAAAAACGCAGGGGGCTACCTGCGGCTCTTGGTCAACCCGGCGGACTCGGTTTCGCTGGAAAGGGTGATCAACACGCCCAGCCGAGGCATCTCCGACGCAACGGTGGAGAAGGTCGCATCGGTAGCGACGGCTCGGGGTGTCTCGCTGTACGACGCGATGCGTGAGGTGGCGGCGGGGCAACTGGATGTCGGCCTGACCGGACGGGCCGCCGGCGCTGTGGCCAAGTTCGTGACCATGCTGGACGGATGGCGGGCGGCGGCCGCCGATGCGCCGGGGGTGCCGGGCATGCCAGGCGAGGCCGCGGCCGGCCTCCCAACCGATCCGGCGGCGTCGGCTTCGGGCGGCGAGACACCAACACTGCTGAGCCTGAGCGATCTGGTGGGCAGGGTGGTCCGCGAGAGCGGCCTGGAGGAGTTCTACGCCAAGGAGGATGAACGCAAGGAGAACCTGGCGGAACTGGTGAACGCGGCGGGTGAGTTCCAGCAGGGGCTGGTGGCCGGGGCGACTGCTTCAAGTGATGGTGAGGCGGCGACCTCACCGGCGGACGGACCGCCGGAATTGGCCCCGGACTTCCTGAGCCTGGGAGAACCCAACGCAGCGCTCGCGGCCGTCGCCCAGCAGTATGCACCGCCGGGTGACCCGGACGACCCCTTCGCTGACGGCGGCTCGCTGTATGCCGAAGCACCGCCCGCGCCGCCGAACGGGCACACGCTGCTGGACCTGCTGGCGATGTATCTGGAGCGGATCGCGCTGGTGGCCGACAGCGACGCCATCGACCCGGCACGCGGAGCCGTGACGCTGATGACGCTGCACGCCGCCAAGGGGCTGGAGTTCCCGGTTGTGGCGATGATCGGCCTTGAGGACGGGGCCCTGCCGCACATGCGGGCCCTGCAAAGCGAGCGGGAGATGGAAGAGGAGCGACGGCTCTGCTTCGTGGGCATCACGCGGGCGATGGAGCACCTGCTGATGACCGCTGCAAAGTTCCGGACGCAGCGAGGGCTGGCGGAGCGGACCATCCCCAGCCGGTTCCTCGATGAGATCGCCGGGCAGCACGTGGTCACCAGCGATCAGAGCGATCCGTTCGGCGGCGGGGAGGATGATCCGGACATGGCCGCCTTCCTCGCCGGCGACGAGGATTACAACCAGGATCCGGAGCGGCCCGGACGCAGCACGACGCGGGGCGGCTTTGGCTCGCCCATGCGCTCTTCGCCGGAAAGCGGAGCGACGACGGTCGGTTCAGGCGGCATGCGACGCCCCACGGCAGCCCCGGGCCGCCCGGGTGCAAGTGGAACCGGCGGCGGGGCCGCTGCCAGCGGTGGGGGCGGGCGAGGCGGGGGAGGCGGAGGCAGGGGCGGAGGCGGCGAGTTTGAACCGGGTGCGGTGGTGCGGCATCCCCAGTTCGGCGAGGGAACGGTGCTGGCCTACTTCCCTGGAGCCGCGGCACGCGTCAAGGTCAAGTTCAAGGCCGTTGGCGAGAAGACGCTGGTGCTTGAGTACGCCCGCCTGACCAAGGTGCGAGCACCATGAGCCGAGCGACCGACTCCAGCACGATCGATCCGGCAGCAGGGCAACCTGCGCCCGCTTGGCCGGTGCTGGGCGTGGCCGTGCTGGTCGGTGTTGCGGCCCTGCGGTGCCTGTCGCCCTTCTCACCCTTTCCGTACTGGGACTTCGACCCGACGGTGGTCCCGGCCTCGCTGCTGGGCCTCGGCCCGGCGGTGATGGTGACGCTGGACTGGGTTGCGCTGGCGGTGGGCCTTGGGTTGGTGACCGCCGCTGCTGCCAGGGGTGATCGGCTGGCATGGTGGCTGGCCGGGGGCCTTGCGGCGGGAACCGCAGCGGTCGCTGTCCATGCGGCGGCTCCGCCGCTGGCCACTTTGGGCAGCGGGCGGATCGGGATCTCGTGGCTGGCGGCGCTGGGCACAGCCGCCGGCGTTGCCGTCGCCTGCCGCGACCGGTGGCACGGGCGGGAGGCACGTGCGGTGGCCATCGGGCTGATTGCCGGCGTGCTGGCAGTGCTGGTCCTCAAGGGGGTTGTGCAGGTGCTGGTGGAGCATCCGCAGACCGTTGAGAGTTTCCGGCGTGACCGCCTGACGATCTTCGCGGCCAATGGATGGACGCCGGAATCCCCCCAGGCGCTGGGTTACGAACGACGATTGATGCAGAACCAACCGACGGGCTGGTTCGGGCTCAGCAACGTGTTTGCGAGCTTTGCAGCCGCCGGTGCGGTGATGTTCACCTGCTGGCTGGTGGCCCGTGCGCGACCTTGGCTGGGTCGGCAGCCCGCCGCTCCCAGCGATTCTGTCGGCCGGTTGTGGGGACTGGTCATCGGGGCGATGGCCTTGGCCTGCATTGGGTCGCTTGTGCTGGCGGGGAGCAAAGGCGGGTGGGGCGTCACGCTTCCGGGCCTTGGCGTGGCTGCGGTGTGGTGGCTGGTGCGGAGCCGTGCCGGGACGGGGACGATGGGCCGTGTGACTGCGGCGTTGCCGCTGCTGGCCTGCGGTGCGATGCTGGCGGGCGTGTTTGCGCGTGGGCTGGCGGGTGAGCGGCTGGCGGAACTCTCGCTGCTGTTCCGGTGGTTTTATTTGGAGGCGGCAGTCCGCATCTTCGGGAGCCGGCTGCTGCTGGGCGTCGGCCCGGACGGCTTCAAGGAGGCGTACCTCACGGCCAAGAACCCGCTGAGTCCCGAGGAAGTGCAAAGCCCGCACTGCCTCCCCGCTGAATGGCTCGCGTGCCTGGGCGTGGGCGGCATCGCCCTGGTGGCCGTCGCTGCGGTGCTGGCCTGGAAGGTGGGGCGGGCGGGCAGTGTCGCAGCGGACGAGGACGGCGCCGAGGAGTCGGCTTCCATCGAAGCCGCCCGCCCGGTCCTGCGGCTTGTGGGCCTGACGGCGGCGGTCATCACGCTTGCGTGCCTGGCGCTGGAGCGAAGCGGCATCACGCCAGAGGGGGCGGCGGTGCGGGTCGCCGGGTTGGCGGCGTGGGCGACGATCGGCATGCTGGTGGCCCGCTGGGCTTTGGGGCGGGAGGGTGCTGGGCTCTGGCAGGCGGTGGCGGCCGGAGCCACCGTGCTGCTGGCGCACAGCATGATCGAGGTGACCGCAACGCATGGGCAGGCGGGCGGGCTGATGTGGGCGTGGGTCGGCCTGGCGGCCGGGGCCGTGGGGGTTGCGGGCGGCGGAGGAACGCAGTCGGCAGCGGCGGGTGTGATGATGGCCGACCGAAGGGGCGGAACGCGTACCGGTCGGGCGGTGACGCTGGCCGTTCTGGCGGTGGTTGCAACGGTGGGTGGGCTGCATGCAGTGGGCGTTTGGCGCTGGGAGGCCGGACTGGCGAGGGCGGCCGCCGTTGTGAGGCCGCTGGCGGAAGCTGGAAGCCTGGTCCAACGGCTGGAGGCTCAAGGGCGGGCCAACGGCGAAACGCTGGCCGACGCGGAAATGGTGGAGAAAGTTCGGGCGACGCTCAGCAACGCGCTCGACGGGGTGCCGGTCGGAACATCAGTCCGAGACCTTCGACGCGCGCTCAACGCCGCGGAGCTCGTGCTGGTTCCCGTGGCCCAGACGGAATTGGAGCAGGCGGCAAGTCACATCGCGTTCGACTTCGCGACCGAGCGCGAGATCCGTCGGCTGCGGGCCCGCCAGGCCTTCTCGCTGGTGGGCACGGGGCAGGGCGAGCGGGCCCGTGAACTGCTCAGCGGAGCGGTCTGGAGTCTCGACACGCCGGCCGAGCGGTACCCCTTCCCAGCCCGGTCCGGCCTGGCGGCGTGGGACACCTCGCTGCGGCTGGGCGCTCGGCAGGCCGGGCTGGCCACCGGCGATCAGGCTGTGGCGGACCTGCGTCGAGCCCTGGTGCGGGCGATGGAACTGGACCCGTACAACCTGCCTCTGGCGCTGCGCTACTGGCAGGTGGTGCGGGACACGGTGTCCTCCGGCGATCCGCTGCTTGACCAGGCGGCGCGGGCCGTGCTGCGGCTGGATGACCTGCAGCGGCTGGACGCGGCGGTCCGCGGACTCACCCAGGAGCAGCGACGGATCGTCGAGCAGTCGCTCCGGCGGGATTGATCGGCAAGCGGAGTCACCGCCGCCCGACCCGGGCGACTTACGCCAGAATCCGCCGCCGCATGGCGACGTAATCCCACAGCACGAACCGGTCCAGATCGCGGCCACCGGTGAACAGCACCCGCCCGCGGGTGGACTGCGCCAGCCTGTGGGCAAAGGCGATGTCCTCGCTGCTCTGCGACCAGGACGGCAGGAGGAAGACGTTGATGGTGACGCCCTCTCGGGCGCACAGGGCCGCCTCGCGGAGTGTGGCGGCTTCGGTTCGCGGGTCGGGCGGGTAGAGCAGGTAGAGCATGCTTCCCTCGGTGTGGGCGGTGGGCAGGCCGTCGGTGATCAGCATGATCTGGCGGTTGGGTGTGGGCTGGCCGGCCAGCAGCGTGCGGGCCTGCTGCAGGGCACGCTGGATGTTGGTGAAGTGCTGCGGAACGGCCGCCTCGGTGATGTTGGGATCGGACATGTCCACCTTCAGCCGCACCACCGGGCGGTGAATGCTGACCGGCTTGGGCAGCAGCGCCGGGATGTGGGCCGGCGGCGTGAGGCGAGTGAAGGTGGACATCTCGACGAACCGCAGCACATCGCCCGGGTACTCGGTGCGAATGAGGGCGTCCAGGGCCAAGGCCATGCGCTTGACCTGGATGTACTGCCCTCCGTGCCGCATGGAGCCGGACATGTCCATCAGCACCACGCTGGCGGCCTTGGGGGTGGTGCGGGTGCGGTGGACCTGCATGTCGTCAACGGTGAAGGCGGGGCCCCGGGCCTTGGCCGCGGGGTCGGCCGACGCTTTGCGGATGGCAGCGTTGATGAGTGTGCCGGGGAGGTCCAGGTGAGCGACCGGGTCGCCGAACTGATAGGCTGCGGTGGAGGGGATCTCAACGGCGCCGTCGGCGGTCGGCGGGCCGGCGTGCCGACCGGAGCGTGCCGCCTGCATGTCGGCAAAGATGGCCGCGAGCAGCTTGCCCTGAAACAACCGAAGCGCCTTGGGCGTGAGCCGAAGCCCGCCCGAGGCCCGCTCGATGCCCTGCCGTTCGGCCTCCTGACGCAGGTAGTCTTCGATTGAACGCTGGAGTTCGTTGAGCTGCTCGAGCTGGCCCTGGTCGGCATACTCAGCCAGTTGGCTGAGGTCGATGATCCCGAGCTGCCCGGTGTCCTTGGCCTCGGCGAGCTGCTGCAGCAGCTTGTCGATCTCCTCAAGTTCCTGCTTGACGGCCAACGCGTCGGGCACACTCAGCGGCGTGCGGCCGGTGAAGGTGTAGCGGGCGGCCAGTTCCTGCACTTGGAAGCTGTCGCCCATCGCCGCGATGGTCTTCATCATCGCCCGCGCGAAGGGCGAGTGTTCGTCGCGCTGGGCCGACCAGAGGTCTTCGAGATCGCCCAGGGCGCTCTCGTTGATTGCCTTGATGAACCGGTCGCGATAGGCCGGGGGCGGACGCACCTCCCCGGCAGCAGAGTCCACTGCGTCCTGCGCTTCGGTCTTGGCCGGGGCCACGTCATAGGTGGACAGAATCTTCGCCTTGGCCTGCTCAAGCAGGGCACGGAGCGACTCCAGCGATGGGCCGAGTTGGGGGAACATCGCCGGGTCGATGCGGATGGCCCGGGCGAGTTCCTCAGGGGTCAGTTCGCGGAGTGAGCCGTAGGCGAGCAGGTGCTCCAGAGCGGCGGAGGCAAGGTCCGGCGGGGGCGTGGTGGGGGAGGGGAAGTTCTTGGGGTCGTACGCGAGATAGGCGTGCACCAACCCCGGCGGCGTGACCGCAGAGGCCGGCGGGAGCATCGGCTGGCCTTCTGCAGCGTGCGGATCCTGAGGGTCGGTCGCCATGGGCAGTGCTCCGGCGGCGTGATTGCGAATCGTCGTTGCAGGGATGGACGTGTCAGAACTGGTAGTGGATGCGACCGTGCCGCACGGCCCGAGACAGGCGATCGGTGGCGTGCAGGCCGGCCAGCACGAACTCCACGCAACTTGCCCGCACCGCCGGGTTGCCCGATGCGTTGACCTCGAAGGCCTTGTCCCACACTGCGGGCACGCGGGCCAGCAGCGCCTGGTAGTTGGACGACGGCAGCATGTCGCCCACCTCGAGCTTCACGCCCTTGGCGAAGCCCTGGGCGATCTCCTCCAGTCCGTGCTTGGTCACGTACTCCGAGAAGACCACCTTGACGGCCTCGGCCGCGATGGCTTCGAGCACCTGCCGCTCGGAGAGTTGGTGCGAGCCCATCAGGTCCAGCTCCAACTTGCCCAGGGCCGCAGCGGGGAAGTGGGCCAGGTCGCTCATGCGGCACACGGCGGGCTTCTCACCCAGTCGGATACCCCGCTGGCGGGCTGAGGCCACCATGGTGTTGAAGGCGGCCAGTGAGAAGCGGGCGGACACGCCCGATTGGTGGTCCACGTAGGGGCTGGTGCGGGCGCACATGGCCATCTGTTCCACCAGTTCCCGCATGAAGCGGGGAACCTGCACCGGGTCCTCGCCCTCCAACTCCACCTCTGATTCTGACGCGGTGATCTCGATGGCCAGATCTCGCTGCAGCGGATAGTGGGTCTGGATGGTCGAACCGATGCGGTCCTTGAGCTGCGGGATGACCTTGCCGGAACGGTTGTAGGTGCTCGGGTTGGCTGAAAAGAGCACCAGCACGTCGATGTCGAAGCTCACCGGGAAGCCCCGGATCTGCACGTCGCGCTCTTCAAGGATGTTGAACAGGCCGACCTGGACCAGATCATCCAGATCCGGCAGTTCGTTCATCGCGAAGATGCCCCGGTGCATCCGCGGGATCAGGCCGAAGTGGAGGGCATCCTCGGCCCCCATACTCACGCCCGAGGCGAGCTTGGCCGGGTCGATCTCACCGATCAGGTCTGCGAACTTGGTGCCGGGGGCCAGCCGCTCGGCATAGCGGGCGGCCCGGGGCCACCAGGCGATCGGCGCCCGGTCGCCGTGCTCGGCGAGGAAGGCCTTGCCCGCACGGGTGATCGGGCGGGTCGGGTCCTCGTGAATCGGGCAACCGCCTTCGTAGCCTGCGGGAATGTCCAGATACGGCAGTTCGGCGTCCAGATGCCTGGCGAGAAGCCGCATGAGCCGACTTTTGCCCTGGCCCTTCTCGCCGAGGAACAGGATGTCGTGCCCCGCAAGAACTGCGTTGATCAGCTCAGGGATGACGGTCGCCTCATAGCCGACCATGCCCGGAAACAGATCCTCGCCCCGGCGGAGGGCCGCCACCAGATTGGAACGCAGTTCCGCCTTGACCGGACGGGACCTCCAGCCGGAAGCAAGCAACTCCTCAACCGTGCGGGGGCGGTGGGGGGACGAATGCGGGTTGTTGGCCATGGTTCGGGCGGGGCTGGCCCGGCTGCGGGCGACCGGGCGGAAAGGGGTCGGACAGGGAGGTGGCGGACCATGGTATCGACGACGGCCGGGCTGCGGCGGTTCGGATCGGGTATGCTCCGGGCCGTTTGGGGCCCAGTATGAAGGCGAGGCGACGATGCGGGCGGTGTTTCTTGATCGCGACGACACGCTGATTGACACCCGAGGGGCAACCGCCCATACCCCGCACCCGGGGGATCTTGTTGATCCGTCGGCGGTGCGACTGCTGCCCGGGGTCGCTCAGGGGCTGGGGCGGCTGCAGCAGGCCGGCTACCGCCTGGTGGTCACCACCAGCCAGGGCGGGGTCGCCCGCGGGGTCGGCACGCTGGCGGACGTTGAACGCGTCAATGACCGTCTGCGGGGGCTGCTGGCCGAAGCGGGCGTACGGCTCGCCGGCGTCTACGCCTGCCCGTTCCACCCCCGTGGCGTCGTCCCTGCCTTCACCGCCGAGCACCCCTGGCGGAAGCCGGGGCCGGGGATGATCCTGACGGCGGCGGATGAACTGGGCATCGACCTTCGGGTGTCGGCTGCGGTGGGGGACATGGCCCGAGATGCCGAGGCCGCCTTGGCAGCCGGAATCCCCCCTGATCGAGTTTGTTTGGTGGAATCGCCGAAGGCGCAGCCCGCCAACACTGGTGCTCCGGCAACCCGCCATCCTTTGGGCGTTTGCCGCGTGTCCGACCTGTCCGCCTTTGCGGACCTGCTGCTGATGTCCTGAACACCCACTGGTGATGCCGCCTTGCCCGATTCCGCCCCTCCAGCCCCGCGCCCTGCCGCCAGTCCCCGGATACTGGTGATCCTTCCGTCGTGGCTTGGCGATACCGCCATGGCAACGCCATCGCTCCGGCTGCTGCGCGAGGCGTATCCCCGCTCGGTGATCGTGGGCCTGGGCCGACCCGGCATGGACGACCTGCTGGCGGGATCGGACTTGCTGGACGACCTTCTGATGGCAGACAAGCGGGCGCTTCTTGGCCCGGCGTTGGTCGCCAGCCGTATCAAGCGGCACAAGTTCGACGCTGCCCTGATCCTGCCCAACTCGTTCTCTTCGGCGATGGCCGTCTCACTGGCCGGCATCCCCCTCCGCTGCGGGTACGACCGCGACAGCCGGGGCATGTTGCTGACCCACAAACTTGAGCCGCTCCGGCGAGCCGCCCCACACAAGGGATTTGCGCCGGTCAGCGCAGTGGATTACTACCTCGCGCTGACCCGATTCATGCTGACGGTTCTTGCGGGCGGTCGACTGCCGGATTCGGTAGCGGCGTTTCATCCCGTGATGGAATTGTCGACGTCGGACGGGCAGGACCGCGCGGCGACGGACATTCTGGCGGCCGCCGGCGTGGCCACCTCGCCAGGCGCGCGGCGTTTTGTGCTGATGAATCCGGGTGGAAACCACCCAGCCAAACGCTGGCCCGTGGAGCGTTTCGCCGCCGCAGCTCACCACCTGATCAGCCGCCATGACTGCCACGTGGTCATCAACGGCTCACCGGGCGAGGCGCCCATCGTCGCCCTGATCCGCGACGCACTTGTGCTCAACCACCCTGAAGACGAGCGGCGGGTTACCTGTCTCACAGAACTCGGCATCAACATCGGCAGCCTCAAGGGCATCGTCCGAAGGGCCTCGCTTATGGTGACCAATGACACCGGGCCGCGGCACATGGCGGCTGCGTTCAGCGTGCCTTGTGTGACGCTGTTCGGCCCGACCGATCTACGCTGGACGACGCTGCCGGACTCGTGCGTGTTCAACCCCGAGCCGGGATCGCCGCTGGCCCGCGAGGTGATGCTGGTGGCCGATCCGACCCTGCCCCCCGACGAGGTCGCCGACGACCACCCGGAGCGGTGCCGCATCGATCGCATCCCCACCGAGGCGGTGCTGGTGGCGGTCGACGCCATGCTCGCCGGTCGGTCGACGACGGCTCCGGGGCCCGGCCGTTCAGTCTGAGCCCGGCGTGGGGCGGACACACCAATCGTCGCTCAGGGCGTGATGACGCCCGTGCAGGAGCCGAAGCCGATCCGCGGCTTGCCCGGGGCCTGGGCGAAGGCAGTCATGATGACCTCGTCGCCGTCCTCCAGGAAGGTGCGGCTCTCTCCGGTGGGCAGCGTCAGCGGCTTGCGGGGCAGCGGCTTGCCGTCCGGCCCGTTGCCCTGCCAGGTCAGTTCCAGCATGCAGCCCCGCGAGTCGGGCGTGGGGCCGGAGACCGTTCCCGAGGCCAGCAGGTCGCCGTCGAGGAGGTTGCAGCCGTTGCAGGTGTGGTGGGCGATTATCTGCGGGAAGGTCCAGAACATCTCGCGAAGATTGCCGCTGCTGATCCGCAGGGGGCTCAGCCCCTTCTCGCGCATGGCTGCCGAACGCAGGTGCACCTCCATGACCACGTCCAACCCCCAGTCCTTCAGCCCGTCCAGGTAAGGCAGCGGAGCGGGGTCGCCGCTGTCGCGGGGTGGACCGGGCACGCGATAGGGGGCCAGCGCCTCGGCGGTGACGATCAGCGGGCTGACTGAAGTGGCAAAGTTCTTGGCCAGGAACGGCCCCAGCGGCTGGTACTCCCAGGCCTGCATGTCACGGGCCGACCAGTCGTTGACCAGGCAGAAGCCCATGATCAACTCCGGCGCGTCGGCGATCTGGACGGGTGCGCCGAGCTGGTTGCCGCCGATGATCACGCAGCCCATTTCCAACTCGTAGTCCAGCCGCTTGCACGGTCCGAAGACCGGCGGCAACTTCTCATCCGGGCGGGTCTGGCCGTGGGGGCGACGCACCGGCGTGCCGGAGAGCACGACCGACGAGGCCCGACCGTGGTAGCCGATGGGGATGTGGGTGTAGTTGGGCAGCAGGGGGTTGTCGGGCCGGAACATGGAACCCACGTTTCGGGCGTGGTGCTTGGATGCGTAAAAGTCGGTGTAGTTCAGCGTGGTTACCGGTCGCACGAACTGCGCGAGCGCCAGGGGCGAGAGGGCCTCGGTCCGGAGGTCGCGTTCGTCGTCATCCTCAGCGGGACGGTCGGCCAGAAAGGACTGCAGGGCGGTGCGAAGGTCCCGCAGGTGGGACTTGGTCAGACCGCCGGCGTTCCACATGCCCGCCGCCGCCGCATGGCTCAGGCCGTCGTCCAGAGACTCGGCGGCCTCGGGCGACAGCCCGTTGCGAGCGCACTGGGCGAACCATCCGGCTTCATAGAGCATCGTGATGTCCACCACGCGGTCACCGATGACCGTCGCCAGGCGAGCCTCGGCCTCGTCGCTGTCCTCGCCGCCGCCGTCACGCACGGCCATGGCCGCCAGCGGCAGGTTGGCGATGGGGAAGTCCGCATTGGCGGCGTTGGCCGAGGCCACCCACGATGCGGTCGGTTCAGCCTCGGGCGAACGGCAGACAGCGGCGGACGGCGGAAGCAGGTGGCGGTGCGGACTCGTGCTTGACATGCACCGAGGATACGGTCGGGCATGTCGGTTCAGCGGTACGCCAGACAGATCAGGATCATCGGCGACCAGGGGCAGGCACGGCTCGCCGCCGCCCACGTGGCCATCGTCGGCGTGGGGGCGCTGGGCTGTGCCATCGCCGACCACCTGGCCCGGGCCGGGGTGGGCACGCTCACGCTGGTCGATCGTGATGTCGTCGAGCCCACCAACCTGCAGCGGCAGTGTCTGTTCGCTGAGGCCGACGTGGGAAGCCCCAAGGCCTCCGCGGCGGCGACCCGGCTGGCCGCGGTGAACTCCTCCGTCCGGGTGTATGCCGAGGTTGCCGACTGCGACGCCGACAATGCCGAGCGGGTGTTGGGCATCCTGGCCCAGCGGCCGGCGGTGCTGGTGGACGGGACGGACAACTTCCAGACGCGGTACCTGCTCAACGACCTTTCGGTCAAGCACGGCATTCCGTATGTGTACGGCGGGGCGGTGGCGGCCGAGGGCGCATCGGCGGTGCTGAACACCGGCCCGGACTCGCCCTGCCTGCGGTGCCTGTATCCGGAGGTCCCGGCACCCGGCACGACGGCCACGTGCGATTCGGCCGGTGTGCTCGGGCCTGCGGTGGCGCTGGTCGCTGCGCTGCAGGCGGTGGAGGTCATCAAACTGGTCGCCGGATTTACAGACCGGGCTTCGACCAGCCTCCGGCGGGTGGACCTGTGGACCAACGCCTGGCAGGGCGTGAGCATCGCCGGGCTTCGCGACCCGGACTGCGTGTGCTGCGGCCGGAGACAGTTTGAGTTCCTTGAACCGACGCGAGATGCCTCCGCCCCTCGCGGAGGTCGCGGGCGTGGCCGCCCGGTGGTGCTGTGCGGCCGCAACGCCGTGCAGTTGCCGCCGACCGACCTCGGCGGCGATGACTGGGAAGGGCTGGCCGACAGGCTGGCGGACCGCTTCGCGACTGGGAGCGTCCGGCGGGCAGGCCAGGCCGTCACCGTCAGCCTCGGCGATGAGCACGACGGCCAGCCACACGAGATCACGCTCTTTGCGGACGGACGGGTGCTGGTCACCGGCACCAGCGACCCCGAACGGGCTCGGGCGCTGGCGGCACGGGTGCTTGGCTGATCCGTCCCAAATGTGCCTTCCGGCGCGTCCGGCGAGTCAGCCGCCGGCGGCGCCCTCTCCGCCCGGCAGCGTCATGGACCACGGGTCCAGCGCCGCATCGATCATCTCGCGGGTCACGTTGCGGCCGGACGCGTCCTTGGTGCCCACGACGGTCTGGTAGGCCAGTTCGCGGACGGTCTTGCCCTCCTTGAAGGCCTGCTTGGCCAGCGCCGCCGCGTTGTCATAACCGATGATCGGCATGAGCGAGGTGCACATGGCCAGGCTGCCCTCGATGAGCCCCTTGCAGCGGGCCTCGTCGGGCTTGAGGTTCACCAGCAGGTTGTCGTTGAACATCCGCACCGCCGTTGCCAGCAGGCTGATCGACTCCAGCAGGTTGTCGGCGATCAGCGGCATGGCGACGTTCAGGTCCAGCGTGCTGTTCAGGGCGCCCAGGTTGCCATAGGTGATGGCGGCGTCGTTGCCGATGACCTGGCCGCACACCATGATCAGCGACTCAGCGATCACCGGGTTGACCTTCCCGGGCATGATCGACGAGCCGGGCTGCACGGCGGGGATGACCAGTTCGCCGATGCCGCACCGCGGGCCCATGCCCATCAAGCGAATATCGCCGGCAATCTTGGTGAGCGAGGTGGCGATGGTCTTGAGGTGGCCCGACGCCTCAACGCACGCGTCCTTGGCGTGCTGAGCCTCAAAGTGGTTCTCGCAGACGCGGAACTCCTGCTTGAGGGTCTTGGAGAGGTGCATGCACACCTCGGCGTCGAACTTCTCATGGGTGGCGATGCCCGTGCCCACCGCGGTGCCGCCGATGGCCAGTTCACCCAGGGTCTTCATCGCCAGCCGCACCCGCTGCTCGGCATGGGCGATCTGGCTGGCAAAGCCGCTGAATTCCTGCCCGAGCCGGATTGGCGTCGCGTCCTGCAGGTGCGTGCGGCCGATCTTGACGATCTTGTCCCACGCCTTGGCCTGCTTGTTCAGCGTCGCCTTCATGACCGCCAGCGCCGGCAGCAGGTCGTTGGCCAGAGCCAGCACCGCCGCGATGTGGATCGCGGTGGGGAAGGTGTCGTTGGACGACTGCCCCATGTTCACATGGTCATTGGGGTGCACGCCCTTGCCGGTCTTGCCGCCCAGGTAGTCGGCGTTCTTGGACGAACCAATCGGGGCGCCGTGCGCCAGGCAGACGAGGTTGGCGATCACCTCGTTGACGTTCATGTTGGTGCTGGTGCCCGAACCGGTCTGGAACACGTCCACCGGGAAGTGCTTGGCCCAGCCGCCGTGTTCGGGCAGCCCGGCCTTGATGGCTGTGCAGGCCGAGGCAATCGCCTTGGCACGCGGCGCGTTCAGCCGGCCGAGTTTGAGGTTCACCGCGGCACAGGCCGCCTTCAGGTCGGCATACGCCGAGATGATGGCGAATGGCACAGGGCGACCGGACACCGGGAAGTTCAGCACCGCCCGCTGGGTGGACGCGCCGTAGAGCACATCCGCCGGGACGATCATCTCGCCCATCGTGTCCTTCTCCGTGCGGGTGCCGACGGCCGAGTGGGACGCGGCACCGGAGCCCGGGGACGGGGTCTTGGAAGCGGGGGACTTTGCGGAACGGGCTGCGGGCATGGCGTGGATTCCTGACAAAGAGAACACGGCGGGATCGCGACCACCGGGCGGTTTTCGGCCCCTCCGGCGGCCATCGCCGCCGGGGTCGGATTGATCGGGGGCGACTGTAGCGTTCGGGAGGCGGCGGGTGGCCCGGTCCTACCGTTGCCGCGTGAATCACAGCACTGGTCAGGTCGGGGCCGAAGCTCCGGGGCGGGTCCTCATCGGGCGCGATCGCATCGCCGCCCGCATCGCCGAACTCGGTGCCGCCATCACCGCGGATCTGGAGGCCGAGGCAGCGGCGCTTCGCAGCCGGGGCGAGGCCCCGGGGCCCCTGGTGCTGGTGCCCGTGCTGACCGGCGCCCTGGTCTTCGTCGCCGACCTCATCCGGCACATGCCCGTCACCATGAGCATCAAGCCGGTCACGCTCTCGAGCTACCCCGGCACCGCCAAGGCCTCCGTCGGCGTGACCGTGCAGAGCGGGGTTCCCACCGATGTGAAGGGTGCTCGAGTCCTGATCATCGACGACATCCTGGACTCCGGTCAGACCCTCGGCCTGCTGCGGCGGATGGTTCAGGCCCAGCACCCCCAGAGCGTGCGGATCGCCGTGCTGCTGAACAAGCACAAGAACGCCGGACGGGTCGAAGAGGTCGCCGTCGAGTACGCCGGCTTTGACATCGCCGATGAGTTTGTCATCGGCTACGGGCTGGATTACGACGGCCGGTACCGCAACCTCCCCGACGTGATGGTGCTCCAGGGACCCCCCTCGGCATGAGCGAAGCGGTCCAAAGCCCGTTGTCGGTCGCTCAGCCGGTGTCGCCCGGACCGGGAATCGCCCGACTGCTGCCGGCGGGTGAGACGCCGGTGCTGGCCATGCGGCCCAGCCTGTGGTTCGTGGTCCTGCCCAAGCTCGAGTTTCTCCTCACGCTGCTGGTGTGCGGCATCGCCGCCACCCTGATGGCCCGCATGGGCATCATCGGCCTTGAGCCCGCGGCGGCAGCCGCGACCTCGGTCGCCATCGCCTCGCTCAGCCTCACCTGGCGGATGGCGGTCTGGCTCACCACGTTCTATCTGCTCACGCCCCGTCGGGTGCTGGCGGTTCGGGGCGTGCTGCGGCAGTCGGTCATCGAGGCCCGCATTGAGGACGTCCGCAGTGTGGGGGTCGCCAGGCTCACCCGTGAGCGGCTGCTGGGCCTCGGCTCGCTGGTGGTGGGCACGGCGGCCGCGGGCGGACGGGTGGGCGAGGTGGTTTGGCAGACCCTGCCCAACCCCGGCGAAGTGCTGGCGGTGCTCCGAAGCCAGGTGGAAACCGCACGAACCGCCGCCGCAGCATCGGGGAAAGCAGGATGAGCCGACCCCTGCTGATCGGGCTGGCCGGGGGGATCGGCGCCGGCAAGAGCGCCGTTGCCGAGGCGTTCGCCCGCGCCGGAGCGTGGGTGAGCAACTCCGACGCCGAAGCCCGTGCCGCGCTGGCCAGTCCGGCGGTTCGCGACACGGTGGTGTCGTGGTGGGGGCCGGGCGTACTCGGGACCGACGGCCTCCCCGACCGTCAGAAGATCGCCGGCGTGGTCTTCGGCGACCCCGAGCAACGCCGACGGCTCGAAGGCCTCCTGCACCCCATGGTCCACCAGGCCCGCGCCGAGATGGTCCGCCGCGCGTCAGCCCAGGGAGTCGCAGCGGTCATCGTGGACGCTCCGCTGCTCTTTGAGGCCGGGGTTGATGCGGACTGCGATGCGGTGGTGTTCGTGGATGTGCCCCGCGAGCAGCGGTTGGCCCGGGTGCTGGCCAGCCGCGGCTGGACCGAAGAGGAGTTTGACCGCCGCGAGCGGGCCCAACTTCCGGTGGAAGAAAAGCGTCGTCGCAGCGACTACGTTCTGCACAACTCGGGCGATCGCGCCGAGATGGCGGCGGCGGCGGCTGAACTGCTGGAGCGGATCACCCGCGACGCACAGTCCGCCGACTCGCAGCGGCTTGGAAGCCGCCGGAACAAGGAGGATGCCTAGACTTGGGCAGCGGGGTGGGAACCGGCACATGCTGCGAACGCTTCGGGCCGCTTCATCGCGGCTATGCTCGGGCATCATGGGTGGGCCAAGCCGTCGGGGGTCGGGTCAGGCGGGGGCACGTCGGACCACAAGCGTGGCGGGGTGGATCAGCAACCAAGGTGGACCCTTGGCAAACCAAGCGGGCGGGTGACGGACTTTGGGCAGTGCAACGCCGCATCTCGCGGCCAACGGCCTGCCGCCTCCCACTTACCACATCCATTCCGAAGCATCGACTTCTCCGAGGTACAGGTACACCGCATGGCACGCGCATCCAAGGCTTCCAGCAGTTCTGAGGACAAGGACATCAAGCCCGCTTCCGAGGGGCGAGCCACCCGCAGCAAGTCAGCGAGCACAGCCGCTCCCGCGGCACGAGCCACTCCGGCATCGGCGGCCCCCGCGGCTGCCCCTGCGCCGGCGGCTGCTCCCGCTCCGGCCCCTGCGTCTGCAGCAAGCACGTCGTTCGTCCCCGCTCCGCGTCCGGCGGCCCCCGCCCCCAGCCAGGTGCCATCGTTGGCTCCGGCTCCGGCTTCCGGCTCCTCGACCTCGCAGTCGGCTCCGCAAGCCGGTGGCGGCATGGGCAGCGGCCCTCGGCCGACAGGCGGCTGGGGCGGCGGATACGGCTACCGGCCGCCAGCGTCCAGTGGCGGTTACGGCACCAACGCCGGCTCGGCGCCGGGCTACGCCGATCGTCCCGACCGCAGCGACCGTCCTGATCGGTCAGACCGACCGGAGCGGCTTGAGCGGTCTGATAGACCGGAACGCTCCGACCGTGGGCCGGGCGGCCCCGGCGGGCCCGGCATGGATCGCGATCGGATGGACCGCGACCGTGGCGACCGCCCCGGCAACGGCGGCATGGGCATGGGTGGCCCCGTCGGCCCCTCCGGGCAGGGCGGGCCGTCCGGCGGCCCCGGGTCTGGAGGCGGCGGTTCGGCTCAGGGTGGTGGCGGAGGGGATGGCTACGGCTATGGCGGCGGCGGTGGGGGCTTTGGCAACCGTCGCAAGAAGAAGAAGCGGCGTGGGGGTGGCTTCGGCGGGTTCTACCAGAGCGGCGGCAACGAAGTCCGCGGCACACCCGGCATGGACGGCCTGCCCTCTGACGAGGAACTGGAACGCGAAGCAGCGGAACTGGAGCGGATTGTCGCCAACGCCGACGCGTCAGCGCTGAAGGACAGCCTGACGATGTCCCAGCTCCAGCAGATGGACATCGACCAGATCCACGCGGTCGCCAAGCGTGAGGGTTTGGAGAATTTCAACCAGACGCCCAAGCAGGACCTGATCTTCAAGATCCTCAAGGGCCGGGCCGCCAAGACCGGTCTGATGGTCGGCGACGGCACGCTGGAGATCATGCCCGACGGCTTCGGCTTCCTGCGTTCGCCCGAGCAGAGCTACCTCGCCGGCCCGGACGACATCTACGTCTCTCCGACGCAGATCCGGCGGCACGGGCTCCGCAAGGGCATGGTCGTCAAGGGGTTCATCCGCCCGCCCAAGGAGAGCGAGAAGTACTTCGCCCTTCTGCGGGTTGACAACGTCAACGGCCGCAAGCCCTCGCAGGTGGCCGATCGTCGCAACTTCGAAGACCTCACGCCGCTGCACCCGGAGCACAGATACATTCTGGAGACCGAGCCCACCGAGATCGAGGCCCGCATCATCGACCTGGTGGCCCCGATCGGCAAGGGCCAGCGTGCCCTGATCGTCGCTCCGCCCCGCACCGGCAAGACGGTGCTGCTCCAGAAGATCACCCGGGCCATCAGCAAGAACTACCCCGAGGCCCGCATCATCGTGCTGCTGGTGGACGAGCGTCCGGAAGAAGTCACCGATTTCCGCCGCAACACCACCAAGGAAAGCCGGCACGTCGAGGTTGTCGCCAGCACCTTTGACGAGCAGAGCCATCGGCACGTGCAGGTGGCCGAGATGGTCATCGAGAAGGCCAAGCGGATGGTGGAGTTCGGGCAGGATGTGGTCATCCTCCTCGACTCGATCACACGTCTGGCCCGGGCGTACAACAACGAAATGCCCCACTCGGGCAAGATCATGTCCGGCGGTATCGACGCCGGCGCTCTGCAACGCCCCAAGAAGTTCTTCGGTGCCGCCCGCGCCATCGAGAACGGCGGCAGCCTCACCATCATCGGCACCGCTCTGGTGGATACCGGCAGCAAGATGGATGAGGTGATCTTCGAAGAGTTCAAGGGCACCGGCAACAGCGAACTGCATCTGGACCGCAAGCTGGTTGAGAAGCGGATCTGGCCCGCGATCGACGTCGCAGCCTCCGGCACCCGCCGCGAGGAGTTGCTCCTTGACCGCAAGGAACTGGAACTGGTCTACCGGCTCCGCAAGGTGCTGTCGGATATGAACGTCGTCGAGGCCATGGAACTGCTCAAGAGCCGCGTGGGCAAGTTCAAGACCAACGCCGAGTTCCTCATGTCCATGGCGATGAGCTGATCCGCCCGGGACCGAAGCTGTCCGCCGCCGACGCCAAAGGGTTGTCACCAGCCCTCCGGTGGCTGCTGGCAACCGCCCAGGCACAGGTGCGGCCCCGGACTCTCACATGGTCGCCGGTGTGGAGCGGCCCTCGTACAGCGCCAGCACCAGCAGTACCAGCATCACCTGCACGAACACGAGAATCGCCTGCCAGTCGGCCAGGCTGCCCAGCGACACGCCGCCGATGGCGGTGATGGCCGTCAGGCCGTAGATCACCAGCACCGCGTCGCGCTTGCTCAGGCCCCGCCGAACCAGGCGGTGCGAGAGGTGGTTCAAGTCGCCGACCATCGGGCTCTTGCCGGCCCGCAGGCGGATGATGACCACCGAGGCCAGGTCGTACAGCGGCACCGCCAGCACCACCAGGGGCATGAACACCGCGTACCAACCGGCGGAGGCGGCCGCCGCCGGGTCGGGCACGTAGTACGTTGTGCGGACGGTCAGAAACGCCAGCGTAAAGCCCACCACCAGCGAGCCGCCGTCGCCCATGAAGATGCTGGCCTTGGGGGCGGGGAAGTTGAAGATCAGGAAGCCCAGGCACCCGCCGATCAGCAGCGACAGGCAGGCGGCGACGAACCACTGGTCGTGCATCAGGGCCGCCGCCAGGAAGCACCCCCCGGCGATGGCGGCAACCCCGCCGGTCAATCCGTCCATGTTGTCCATGAAGTTCATCGCGTTGGTGACCGCGACGATCCATAACACCGTCACCAGCACGCTCAGCCAAGGCCCGCCGACCGATGCGTCCAGCATCGTCAGCAGCCGCGTGCCGGTGCCCAGCACCACCACCGCCGACACACCCAGCATCACCGCGAGCTTGAACTTCGGCCCCAGCGGCGTGCGGTCGTCGATCAGACCGATGACGTGCAGCAACGTCAACCCGGCCAGAAACGCCAGCGCCGGCCCGGACTCAGACACCAGACCCGGCAAGTGGGGGGTCAGGGGCGGGAAGATGCTCGTGAGCGTGCCAGGGGCCAGACGCACCAGCAGGAGCATGGCGGCAATCGGTCCGGCGATCGCCAGGAAGATCGCCGCTCCGCCGGTGTTGGGGACCGGGCGGGGCGGCGCCTTGACCTGCCCGGGGAGCGGAGCGGTGTCCACGGCGTTGAGTCGTCGGGAAAGCCAGCGGACCGTCCAGGTTGTCGGCACGGCAACCGCGAACGCCAGCGGGATGAGCAGCAGCACCAGATCACGCACGAGCGGGGGACTCCTGACGGATGCGGGCGGATCGACCCGACGGGGTCATGGCCTGGATCGGCCCGGACGAGCCGCGCCACCCACGCGCCCGCGGCCCGGACGCCAATCGACAAACCCGAACAGCCCGATCATGCGGTTGAGCGGCCAGACCAACGCCGCAGCGGTCACCGCAGTGTACAGGGATGAGCCCAGTCCGGTGGTCAGTTCGACGGCGGGGGAGATGGAGATGGCCGGATCAAGCACCGACCGGACGGCCAGCAGAAATGCAGCGGCGACTTTGGCCACCGCACTGCCCACCACGGCCAGAAAGACCATCACCCATGGATTGCGCCGCATCATCAACCCCCGGATCACCACCACGAAGCCGGCGGCCGCTAGGAAGCCAACCGCGTTCGGGCCGATGATGACCGTGACGGCGGCGCCCCCTTCGGCTGATCGGGCCGCCAGCAGGTCGCTGCACAGCCCGAGCGCCAAGCCTGTCCACAACGCGGCGAGTGTCGGTGCATGCAGAGCCACGAAACAGACCAGCACCACCACCAGATAGGGTGCGATGCGGGTTTCGCCAAGCGACAACGCCGGTCGAAGCGCCTCTTCAAGCCCGAGCAGCAAATAGCCAAACACGGCAACCGCCAGCGGATTCATCGCGTGGGCCCCCCTTGGCCGGTTGACGGCGGAGAGGTGACCCGCAGTGTGACCTCGGCCAGCGGCTGCCGCCACACGGGTCGAACAGTGAGCACCTGACGGCCGTTGGGCTGGCTGGCCACCGACTGCACCACGCCGACGATCAGCATCTGGGCTTCCGGAGGCCAGCGCGGATCGTCCAGTCTCGCGACCATGCCGACGGTCACCGTCGGGGGAATGGCGCCCGCGATCTGCCGCGGAGCTTCCGCCAACCCGCTGAGCCCGCCCGCCCCGTCGGGTGTGAGCAACGCTGCGAGCCTGATCGACGCCGGATCAGGCGCCGGCGTCTGGCGAGATGATGTGGCGGCCTCAGTCGCCGCCCCGTTGGCGGCGGGATTGGCGGGGTTTTCCAACGGGAAAACCGCTACCGTGACTGCACCCATGCCCCGGTCGGTGATCGGCAGCACCCGAGCTGTCCGATCCGATACGCCTCCGACCGGCACCCGGCCGACCAGGTGCACCGCGTCATACACGGCCACCGAGCCCTCAGTCAGTCCGTTGTCGGATCCGGCCCGTACCCGCAGAAACTGCGTTGCCCCGCCGCCCTGCGAACCGAGCACATCGGCAGAGAGCAGCCGCAACTGCCCGTCGCTGACCGGGGTGGGGCTGAGGTTCATCGCGCGGGACAAATTGTCCAGTTGCCGCTGCAACTGCTCGCGGGCGGCTCGCTCGCGGAAGAACGCGTCTTTGAACTGGTCCCGCTCAGTCTTGAGCATGGCCATGAGCGGGTCGGACGGCCGCGTGGGCGTGGGCCGAACCAGCCACCGTACCAGCGTAGAGGCTGGGGCGGAGACGGGCGAGACTACAAAGTCGGCAACGCCCGCGAACCAGCCCGCAAAGGGGGTAAATCGACCCGGAACTACAGCCAGGAGCGCCAGCACCGTTGCGGCCGCAGCCAGGCCGGTCCTCGGGTTCAGGTGCGACCAGCGTGCCATCGCCTCAACCGTCCAGATCGTTCTCCAGCGTGGTCTTGAGCAGCTCGATGTTCTCCAGGAACAGCGCGGTGCCCCGGGCGACGCAGGTCAGCGGGTCGTCGGCGATACGCACGGCCAGGCCGGTGGCGTTCTGCAGCACGGTGCCGATGCCCCGCAGCAGTGCGCCGCCTCCAGCAAGGGTGATGCCGCTTTCGACCAGGTCGGCGGCCAGTTCCGGCTCGGCACGTTCCAGCGTCCGCGTCACGGCCTCGACGATGCTGTTCACCGGCTCTTGGAGCGCTTCGCGGATCTCTTCGGCGGTCACCACCGTCTTGCGGGGCAGACCGGAGATCATGTCCCGGCCCCGGACCTCCATCGAGCGCTCATCGCCGGTGGGGGCGGCCGAGCCGATCTCGATCTTGATGCGTTCGGCGGTCTGCTCGCCGATCATCAGGTTGTAGGTCTTCTTCATGTGGTCGATGATCGCCGCGTCGAAATCATCGCCGGCCACACGCAGGCTCTCGCAAACGGCGATGTCGCCGAGCGAGAGGATGGCCACGTCGGCGGTGCCGCCGCCGATGTCCACGATCATCGAGGCCTGAGGCTCGGTCCACGGCAGCCCGGCACCGATGGCCGCCGCCAGCGGCTGCTCGCACAGATACGCCCGGCGAGCGCCAGCCCGATCAGCCGAATCGAACACCGCCCGCTTTTCCACCGCGGTGATGCCGCTGGGCACACTGATGACCACCCGAGGCCCGAACAGCCGCCGCCGACCGTTGACCTTGCGGATGAAGTAGCTCAGCATCGCCTCGGTGATCTCAAAGTCGCTGATCACGCCCTCTTTGAGCGGACGGATGGCGGTGATGGCCCCGGGGGTCTTGCCGAGCATGTCCTTGGCCACCCAGCCCACCGCCTCACCCTGTGGGGTCTGCAGCACCTGACTGGTGCCCTTGCGAACGGCCACCACGCTGGGCTCGTTCAGCACGATGCCCTGCCCGCGTACAGCGACGAGGGTGTTGCAGGTTCCCAGGTCGATCCCCATGTCGACGCTGACCAGTCCCAGCACGCGATCCATCGAATATGCCAGGGGTGCCTCCTTGCCTCACACCAACGCCATCGCCCGCCGACGGTCGGCCGGGCACACATTGGATACTGGGAGGTTATCGGCGCGAGGGGGGCGAAGCCACCATTCGTGGCCGGCCGCCCCCAGATTCCGAACTGATCGGGCCTTGTCGGGTTCCCGCCCCTTCAAACAGCCAAACGCCCGCATCAACTCCGGCAGTAATCGGAGCGATCGCGGGCGTTCGGGGTTGAACCTGCGTTTTTCGGGGCAGGGGGGCGACGGTCAGTTCCGACCGGCCACCGGGGTGGCTCCGGGGGACACCTGCCCGGGCTGCGGGCCGGGGTCGGCCTCCGCTGTAGCGGCTGCCGGGGAGGGGGGCGTTGCGCGGGGCTTGATCACCAGTGTTTTCCCGGCAGCGGGCTCTTGGCGGGGCGCAGCCGGCTTCGCGGCGTCGGTCCCCCCGGTCGGCGGGGTGGTCAGAATGCCCTTGCCGGCATCCCGGTCGATGGCCACCTTGGCCCGCGTCTCGTAATCGGTGCGGTCAGCGTGCTGTCCAAGGGAGGCCAGTTCCCCCTCCTGACGAGCCCGGATCTCCGCCAGTCGACCGGTCAGGCCGTCCAGACTGGCGGCACGGTAACGGGACTGCTCGTTGATCGCCTCCTCGCGGGACTTGAGCACCGAGATCATCCGCTCGTTGCGGGCGATGGAGTCCACCTGACGGTCAAGTTGGCCCAGTTGCACGCGGAACTCCGAGGCTTCCGCCTGCAGTTTGGTCAGCATCGCCGCCAGCCGCTGCTCCTGCTTCTCAAGGTGCCCAAGATCACGATGCAGATCGGCGATGCGGCCGAGGTGGTGCTCGCGGGTGCTGTTGACCTCGGCGGCACGGCTCATCGTCTCGTCCACCGTCAGCAACTGGTCGTTGAACTGCACGCGAATGGCCGTCGGTTCGGTCAGCGACGCGTTCACCACCGTCGCCTCCTGCACCTGCGTCATCGCCGAGCGGAGCAGGCCCAGGTCGCTCTCGGTCAGGGCGACCACCCGCTCGCTCACTTCCCGTTCGCGACGCAGCTGCGCCACATGGGCACGCACCTGCGCTAGATCCCCCCGCACCTGCTCGATCCGCTTGGGGTACTGGGCTTCAAGGTTCTTCAACTGCGCCCGCAAAGCGACCGGATCGGTGATGTGCTCATCGATCTTGTCGTTGATGCTGTCCTGCGCCTGGCGGAACAGGGCGCTGATGCGGTCGGGTCCGGCGACGACCAGCAGCCCGCCCAGGCCCAGGGCCCCGATCACGCCCGCCTTGACCATTGTCCGTGAGAAGTTCACCATGGCTTGCTCCTTGCCGTATCACCTGACGGCTGGCTTGGGTTTGACCGGCGTGCGCTCGCTGGCGCCCCACACATCCGCCCGAACACCGGAGAATCCGGGCCGGGCGAACACCGCCGGTGATGAGGTGGTTGGGAAACCCGAGCCGCGGCTTTCGCGCCCGGCGATCTGCGATCATCCTCACGCACGGGCGAGTGTCCGCACAGTCAGCACAACCGGAACATCTCCGCGCCCGTCAGTGTCACGCGGGCCGTCAGGGCTCCGCCCACGGCCAGCAGGAGATCCCGGCACGCCGGTGGGCCGGGCGGCGATAAACACCGGGGCGAAGCGGGCTTGCACCTGCCCCGCCAATGGCCGCAATCCGGCCGGAGAACCAGCCCCCGCAGGCCCAAACCAAGGGCGTAGCGAATCCCCGGCTAACCTCCCGCGTGCTCAACGCCATGACCACCAGCTTCATCGCCCGGCTTCGGGCTCAGGACCAGGCCGCCTGGTTCGAACTCTGGGAGACCTTTGGCCCGGTGCTGCGCGCTCAGCTCACCAAGTGGGGCAAGGGCCGGATCGGCCCGGAAACCGTCCGCGATCTGTCTCAGGAAACCCTCGCGGCCCTTTCCGACTCCATCGACCGGTACGACCCCTCCAAGGGCGCCCGCTTCTCCACCTGGCTGCTGGCCATCGCCAAGCACGTGCTGGGTGACGAGATCGACCGGCGATCGGCCCAAAAGCGGGGCGGGTCGGGCGTCGGCCCCTCCTCCAGCGGGTCAGCCCCTCGCATCGGCCGCACGGCCACGCTGGACGACTCCTGGATGGCGGCCTCCAGCGGGCCTGCCCCTGATCAGGCGTACGAAGCGGCCATGTTCCGGGCCAAGGTACACGCCGCCCTGCGGCTGGCCGAGAAGCAGTGCGACTTCCGCGACTTTGAGATCTACCGCATGCGGGTGCTCGACGGCCGCTCCGGGAAGGACGTGGCCCAGGCCATGGGCACATCAGAACCCACCGTCTCGCGGCGACTGGCGACGGTCCGCGAAGTGCTCCGCCGGCGGCTCAACGAGGTCGTTGCCACCTATTCGTTCACCGAAGACGAGCTTCAGGAACCCGGACGAAACGGATTGCCGCTCGATCCCAAACAAGCGGATGACGTGACATTCGACGAGGCGGTGGGTGAGATCTATCGGCGTTCCACCGACGACCGTCGTGACGGCTGATCGGTTCTGAGCGCTGACGGTGCCGCCCTTTGGCATGGAAACAGCCATCCCCATCCTGCTGACCGTCTTTGTCGGCGTGCCCCTGGCCGTACTGGCGGTCATCTATCTCATCGTGCCGTTCTTCAAGGGCGTGGGCTGGCTGCTGGCCCACATCAGCCGCTACCTCTACTACACGCTGACCGACCTGGTTCGTTTCGTCGGCTGCATCCTCACCTGGTTCGCCTTCTGCTTCCTGGCCCTGGGCAACGTGGTCATCGGCCGCTGGTCCGCCGCTGAGCACTTCGGCCGCTCCATCCAGGGTGAGTCCGCCGCCCTGGTCGCTTGCACCTACCGGCTCATCCTCGGGCACCCGCTCCGCCTGTTCTACCTGCATGGCATGGTGGAAGGCCTGGAGCATCGCGTACCCGCGGCAGTCGCCGCCGCTCCCGGTCCGACCGGCGCCGCTCCTGCCGCGACCGCCCAGTTGGGTAAGTCCCCGCTCGAGACAGCCACCGCCGCCGCTGAGCCAGTTGCCCGGCCGCTGGGCCCCAGTTCGCGGCGTGCCGCCCAGTTTGACGGCTACACCATCCTCGGCACGCTGGCGGGGGGCGGCTCCGGCGGCCGGCTTTACATCGCGCGCCCGGACGAGATCAAGACCGCCCAGCTCGAGCGCGACGGCTTCGCCCCGGTCGGCGATGTGGTCATCAAGTCCTTCTCGGTTTCCGACGGCTCGTCGCTCCCCCAGATCGTGCGCGAGTCCCGCGCTCTGGAAGCCGCCCGCAAGCTCGGCCTGGTCCTCGAGCACGACATGGCCGGCGACCGCTTCCACTACGTGATGCGATACGTGCCGGGCGACTCACTCTCACTGGTCACTCATCGACTGCACGCGGCATCCGGACCAGATGGCCTCTCGCACGAGCAACTGACCCAGGCGGTGTCCTTCGTGGTTGATCTGGTCGCCACGCTGGATCAGTACCACCGGGCCGGGCTCTGGCACAAGGACATCAAGCCCGACAACATCATCGTGCACGCCGGCGACGGCCGGGCCCACTTGGTGGATTTCGGTCTGGTGACGCCCCTCCGCTCGGGCATGACGCTGACCACCCACGGCACCGAGTACTTCCGCGACCCGGAGATGGTGCGACTGGCGCTCCGAGGCGTGAAGGTCCACGAGGTTGATGGTGCCCGCTTTGACGTCTACGGCGCCGGTGCGGTGCTGTACGCCGTGCTTGAGAACTCCTTCCCCGCCCACGGCGCCCTGTCGCACATCTCCAAGGCGGTGCCCGAACCCCTCCGCTGGGTGGTCCGTCGCGCCATGACCGATTACGACAAGCGATACCCCTCGGCCAACGCCATGCTGTCAGATCTGCTGACGGTGCTCACCGCCGCCAAGGCCGGCTCGGCGGCCCTGTCGGCCCTGCGCGTGGCCGATCTCCCGTCGGTCTCGCTCACCGATTCGCCCACCCAGTTGCCCTCGGGCGATGCCGCCGGACCGATCCTCTCCCAGGCCGACACCTCGGCCGCGGCGCCACCCGGCCCGGTCGCCGGCCGCTACAGCCCCGACGGCCAGCCCGCGCCGGCGATCGTCACCCGCGCCGCCTCGCCCCTGCCCCGCGTCGCAGCAGCCGCCACCACCCCCGTGGGTGGTCCTCGCACCGCAGCGGAACAACTTGCCAGCGCACGGCGACGCGTCGCCGAACGCCGCGCCGCGGCCTATCAGCGCATGCGCCGCCCCTTCCCCGATGCCGGCGGACCCGGCAAACCCATCAGCGACCGCATGCCGGCGGGGGTCAACGCGGGTGTGCTCATGGCCGCCGCCATTGCCCTGGGCTTTGTGGTCATTCTGGTGGGCCTCGCCTCCGGCGGCACCGGGGCGCGATCCCGCACCGCGACGCAGGCCAACACAGCGCAGCCAAGCCCCCCCGAGCCGCCCGTGCTGGATGTCGCGTTTGCGACCGCCGACAGCCGGATGATCCGCCGCAGTTGGCAGGAAACCGCAACCGGCCTCGCCCAAGTGTTCACCGGTACAGTGCGGCGACCTGATGCCGGACAGGCGGGCAATGCTCGCCGGCACAGCCGCAACCGCTCCGCGCAGATGCAGCCCACTGTCGAGAACGTGCCGGTACTGGTTTTCGAGGAACTCGCCTCAGCCGCCCCCGAGCATGCGTCGCGGATCAAGGAACTGTGCGAGCGGCTTCGTCGGGCGGGCTTCCGATTGCTCACCGGAGACGAGCAAGACGCCGCCCTCCGCGACCGCGTCCTGGACCTCAAGGCCTCGGCGCTGCGGGCCCGGGGCACCTACGAACCCCGCTCCACAGACGCGGTCATCGCGCTCCAGCACTGGCTGTCCGGCGTGCCCGCCGCCGACGATCCGTCCTCGCCCACCCCCCAGCTCATTCTCTGGTTCGACCGCCATCCCGACGATGCTGCCCGCACACTCGCCTGGGCGGTTCCGGCCCCAACCGTGGAAGGGCAGACCGTGCGAGCCGCGATGCACGCTCTGGGTACGCTGCTGGTGCCGAGCACCCCCGAGCCGGTGGAATCTGAGGATCCGGCCGATCCGCCTTCCCAGCCGATGCCTTCCCAGCCCGCAGCACTGCCGGGCCGACCCGAACTGCCGCCTGCCGCCAAGGGCTGAGGGCCGCAGCCCAAAGGGGCCTGTCCAGACTGGATTGTGCCCTGCACCGCCGACCCGGCGCTTACCCTCATTCGTATGCCGGAGATGAACTCTCTCAGGGTGGCCTCGCGAGCTCGCAACCGGCTCACCGCCTCAGCGGTGGTTCGCTCGGCAGGAACCGGCTTTGCGGTTGGCGCCGGCGTTGGAGCGGCATATGCCGTTGTCTCCACGCTGCTGATGGCCTCCCCGGCCGGCATGCCGCTCCTGGCCTTGGCCGCGGGCGCGGGTGGCGGCCTGCTGATCGGAGCGGCCTCGGGCCTGGTGGGTCGGCCATCCAAGGCGGCCGCCGCCGCCGAACTTGACCGCCGCTTGGGACTCAAGGACGCCATCTCGACCGCCGTCGAGATCGCAGCCTCCGGCGACCGCTCCGGTCTGGCCACCGTCGCCATGGCCGACGGCGAACGCGCCGCCGGCACTGCCTCGCTTGCCAAGGCCATCCCGATCACCTTCGGTCGACCGTGGGCGATCGGCGGGGTGGCGTTGCTGGCGGGCGTGGCCGCCCTGCAGTGGCTGCCGCCGGGCCGAGGGCAGGTGTGGCTGGCCGGCGTCTTCAGCCGCCCGAGTTCAACCTCACCGGCACCGATCGACAACCCCGAGCAACTCGCCGAACGGGTCGCGGCCGTGCGAGCTGTCGCCGAGGCCGCCGGCGGTCCGTCGCCTCAGCCCGGAACTGACGACCCCGCAGCTGCCCTCCGAGCCATTGAGTCGGAGCTGCAGAGCGGACGCATCCCACCGGCAGAGGCCCGCGCCCGCACCACGCAGGCCATCGAGCAGATCGCCCGCAACGCCGAGGAACGGGCCCGCGAGCAGCAGGCGGCCGACGCCGCCTTCCGCGATCTGCTCGCTCGACAGCAGCGGCTCGACAGCACCCCCGACGGCGCCCTCACCCGATCGCTCCGCAACGGCGATCTCACCGCTGCGCAGCAAGCGCTGTCCGATCTGGCCCGTCAGTGGGATGCGATCTCGCCTGAAGACCGCGAGACTCTGGCCCAGCAACTTCGCGAACTGGCTTCGGATCTCCGCCAGACCCCGGCAGAAAACCCGCCCCTCGCTGCAGAGACTCAAGAGGCCCTTCGCGCTGCCGGGCTGACGCCCGAGCAGGCCGGCGAGTTGGCCGCTCAGCCGCCCGCCGACGCGAGCCAGGCCGCGGCCAGCCCGCAGGGCAACGCACCGGGGAGCACTCCCGGCAGCCCCCCCGGCAGCCCCCCCGGCAGCCCCCCCGGCAGCGCCTTGGAGGAGCGACTGCGCGATGCTGGCGTCGACCCCGAACAGGCGCGACGCACCGCCGAGCAAGTCCGCGACAACGCGCAGGAACGGGCCGCTGCCGAGCAGGCTCGCGAGCGTGCCGAGCAATTGGCCCAGCAGCTCGAGCGGGCCGCAAAGGACGCACAGGACGCCCAGTCGCAGCCCTCTCAACCGTCACCTCCGCCCACGCCGCCGCCTGCTCAGCCGCCCGCAGCCTCCAGCGGCACGCCGCCGCAGGGCAACAGCGGACCAGCCGACAGCAAGCCCTCGACCCAGCCGACCACCGGCCCGCAGCCCGACTCCCAGAGCCGCGAACAGCCCGCCAGTGGTCCGAACCAGCCGCAGCCACCGGATGCGACTCAACCCGCGACGGGCGAGCGGACCGGTGGGGCGTCCCCGAGCGGATCGCCCCAGTCGAGCCCTCAATCCGGCCCTCAGTCTGGCCCCCAGCCCACGCCCAACCAGCCGGGTGGGGAGGCACCGTCGGGCGAGCCCACACCGCCGCGGGCCACCCCCGGCGACCAACCACCGAGCCCGCCTCAGGGCCAGCCAAACAGCCAGCCCAATGCCACGGGCTCGCCATCTGGCCAGCCCCAGCCCGGTCAGACTCCGCCTTCTCAATCTCCGCCGTCCCCATCGCAGTCTGCTCCGTCGCAGCAGCCCGGCTCTTCCCAGCCCAACTCCCCCCAGCCCGGCCCGGGCAGCCCGCCCGCCGGCCAGGCCACGCCGCCATCCTCCCAGCCCGGTCAACCCGCGGCACCCGGCCAACCCGCGCGGCCGTCGGATCAGCCACTGCCCTCCGAGGGGCGTCCCCCGTCGCAGCCGCCCACCTCGCCCCAATCTGGCCCTCCGCCCGGCTCAGAGAAGGCTCCGGGCGACGGGCGAGCACCCACCAGCGGGGCTCAGCAACCCGGCAGCAGCGAGCGGCCGGCCTCCCAGCCGCAGCCGGCCGGGCAGCAACCCGGCCAGACGAGCCCTCAGCCCAGCCGCCCCGCTTCGGACGGCACCCCGCAGGACCCCAACGCCTCACCCGATCCCGCAGCCCAACCCAAGTTGCCGGACAACCTCGAGCAACTTCGCGAGCAGATCGAACGCTTCCAGAAAGATCAGGAGTCCGGCCGCATTTCTCGCGAGCAGGCCGAGCAGCTTCGCGAGCAGGCTCGCCGCTGGTGGGACAACGCCTCGCCCGAGCAGCGTCAGCGGCTTGAGGAACTCGCCGAACAGTTCCAGCAGCAGCAGCGGCAGGAAGGTCGGCAGAGTCAAGATCAACAGCAGCAGGCGGGCAATCCGCAGGGTCGTCCAGCCAATCCGCAATCCCCGAGAGGTGGCAGTTCGCCCCAGCCCACCAGCCAACCCGAGCGTCCGGAGGCCTCGCCGTCGCAACCCGGCCAACCGGGCAGCCGGCGCAATCCCGGCGATTCCGGCTTCGAGCAGCAAGGCTCTCGCCCCGGCACCGCGGAGCCCAACAACCAGTCCGCCGCCTCGCCCGGCGACGGCCGCTCACGCGTGGGCGCCGGCAGCGCCTCAACCCGCCAGGCCCCGCAGGGCACGCCGCTGGCACCCGGCTCACAGGCCATGGACGCCCGCCCCGGCAGCGGCGGTCCGTCGGACACCCAGCGCGAACGCACCATCGCCGAGTGGTTCGGTCAGGGCGCCGCCGGCCCGGGCGGAGCCGGCGCAAGCAGCGGGCCCGCCGACGCCCAGCAGGTGCTTGAGCGGGCGGCGAACGCTGGTAAGCAGGCGGTTGAAGACCGAGTGGTTCCTGGCCGCATGGACGGCCTGCTGCAACGCTGGTTCCGTCGCTCGCTCCCGCAGGCGGTGGGCGGCGGCACAGCCGCCCCGGCAACGCCCGCCGGCCAGACCCAGCCGTCCGCCGCTCCGCCCTCCGGCCCAGCCCCGGTTGCCCCGGCCGCCCCAAGCGCAGGAGGCGGCGGCAAGTGACGCTCCGCTTCGAGCAGCCGATGTGGCTCTGGCTCGCCCTCTTGGCCGTCCCGCTGGCGGCCGTCGCGCTGTGGACGTTCCAGGGCATGTCCACCTCCCGCCGCTGGTCGGCGGTGCTGCTGCGTGCCGCCCTTCTGGTCAGCGTCGCCACGCTGCTGGCCGGGGCCACCGTCATTCGAACCTCCGATCGCTCCTCGGTCATCGCCGTCGTTGATGGCTCCGGCTCGGTGCGACGGCTCTCCGAAGCGCCCGTCAGCGACGCCACCGAACTCTCGGCCACCCGACGGGCGGCGGAAGTCTGGCAGCGACTGCCCGAATGGCTCGCCGCCGCGAGCCAATCCGCCCGGCCCGACGACGCATTGGGCATCGTCGCCTTCGACGCCGCCGCCACCCCGGTGCTGGCCCCGTCGCGGGCCGCCGACGTCGCGCCGGCCGAGCCCGGCGAGCAGTCAGCGGTTCGCAACCGTTTACAGGCCTTCACCCAGGCCGCTGCCCCCCAGAGCCTCTCCGGCACCGACATCGCCGCCGCGCTGCGTCAGGCCATGACCATGCTGCCGCCGGATGCCAACGGACGCGTGGTGCTCGTCTCCGACGGGCTGCAGACCCAGGGCGACGCCATCGCCGCCGCCCGCGTGCTGGCCGCCGACGATGCCGGGACATCCGGCGCGGGTCGGCCCCGCGTGCCGATCGATGTCCTGCCGATCAGCTATCGCCTTGACCGCGAAGTCATGGTCGACAGCGTCGACCTCCCGGCCACCTCGCCCGCCGGCGCCACCGTCACCGCACGCATCACCCTGATGAGCACGCACGCCACCACCGGCCGGCTGCGGCTCACCTCCGAAGGCGAAACGCTCGACCTCACCCCCGGCCAACCCGGCAGCGAACTGCCCGTCACCATCGCCGCCGGCCGCACCGTCGTGCCGGTGAGCATCGCGCTCGGGCCCGGCCGGGTCCACCGGCTGACCGCCACCTTCGTGCCCGGCAACGCCGCCGACGACGGCCTGTCTGTCAACAACTCCGCCGCCGGCGTCACCCTCTCCCCCGGCGCCGGAGCCGTGCTGGTGGTCGATGGTGTATCCCGCGGCGCCGAGGGCGGTGGGGGGGCGGTGCTGGTGAACACGCTGCGAGGCCAGGGCCTGACGGTCGAGGCCATCGCGCCCGAGTCCCTCCCCGCCGACCTGCTCAAACTCGAGCGCTACGACCTGATCATCCTGCAGAACGTCTCCGCGGATGCGGTGGACGAGAACGCCCAGAAGGCCCTGGTCCGCTTTGTCGCCGAGATGGGCGGCGGACTGGCGATGGTGGGGGGGCCGGACAGTTTCGGCGCCGGCGGCTGGAAGGGCTCCCCGCTCGAGGACATCCTGCCCGTCAAGCTCGATCTCCCCGAGTGGCTGGTTGTCCCCCAGACCGCCCTGATCATCATTCTCGACTCCTCAGGCTCCATGCGGGGCTCGGTCGCCGGATCCTCCCGCACCCAGCAGGAAATCGCCAATCAGGGCGCCGCTCTGGCCGTGCGGTCGCTCGATCGCACCGATCTGGTTGGCGTGATTCAGTTCGACTCTGTCGCCGACGTGGTCGTGCCCCTCGGCCCGCACACCGACCCTGAAGAGACCGCCCGCCGCATCCAGAACATCTCCTCCGGCGGCGGCACCAATCTGCCTCCGGCCATGGAAATGGCCCTTGAGCAGATGACCGAAGCTCAGGCCAAGCTCAAGCACGTCATCATCCTCTCTGACGGCGAGTCGCAAGGCAAGTCACGCGTCGAGGCTCTGGCGGGCCGTTTCGCCGCCGCGGGCATCAAGCTCTCAACCATCTCCGTCGGCGATCAGGCCGACGACATCATGCTCCAGAACGTCGCCCGGCTCGGCGGCGGGACCTTCTACCGCGTGGACAACCCCATGTCCCTCCCGCGGATCTTCCTCCGCGCCGTGCGGGTGGTCCGCTCGCCGATGATCCGCGAAGAACCCTTCGCGCCCGTTCCCGCCGGCGAATCGGCCATCATGCGGGGCATCGATGTCGCCTCCATGCCGCCGCTGAACGGTCTGGTGCTCACGCAGCCCCGGGAGGACGTCGCCAAGGTTCAGGACCCCGCATCCGGCCAGCCGCCGGTAGACGGCCGGCCGCTCACCGGCGGCGTCTCGTACGGCCTGCTCACCCCGCAGGGCGAGCCCGTTCTCGCCCACTGGCAAGTCGGCCTCGGTCAGGTTGCGGCCTTCACGTCCGACGCCCACCGCTGGGCCGAGCCGTGGCTCGCCTGGCCGGGCCACGCACAGATGTGGGGCCAACTCGCCCGCGTCATCGCCCGACCGGCCAGCGCCCGCAGCGGCGAGATCACCGCCCAGATCGAGGGCGGCCAGCTTCGCCTTCGCTTCGACGCCGCCCAAACCACGCTGCCGGGAACCACCACCGCGCCGGCCACGCAGCGTCTGTCCGTCTCCGCGTCCGTCTACAGCCAGTCCGGGGCGCGAACCGACGCCACGCTGGTGCAGGTTGCTCCCGGCCGCTACGAGGGTGTCGCGTCCCTTGGCGACAGCGCTGAGCCCGGCACCTTCGTGACCGTTGTGTCCGCTCGCACGCCCGAGGGCCGACCGCTGCCCCCCGTGCTGGGGGCCGTCGTCCGCCCCGCCGGCGATGAGTACCGCTCGCTGGCCTCCAACGACGCGCTGCTGCGCGAAATCGCCCGCATCACCGGCGGCCGCGTCCTCTCGCTCGACGATGCCGCCGGGGCCGATCTGTTCGGCCGGCAAGGCCTGCCGCCCCGTCAGACACGCCTGCCGCTCTGGCCCTATCTCATCCCGCTCACGCTCCTGCTGCTCTGGTTAGATGTCGCCACCCGCCGGGTCGCCTGGGATCGCCTGATCAGCCGCGAGTTCGGCTCCTCGCTGGCCGACACTGCTCGTGCCGCCACTGCCGACCGTTCTGCGGCTGCCGCATCGTCGGTCGCCGGCCTGAAGCGGTCCGTAGAGAAACCGACGGTCGGTCAGTCTCTGCTCGGGTCCAATGACGCCGATGCCCTTGCCCGTCAGGCTCGTGACCGCCGTCGGATCGCTCAGGCCGGCGGCCCGGCAGCCCAGCAGGCCCGGCCGCAGACCTCCGCCACCCCGCCTGACCCAACCCAAACGAGCCAGACCGCACCTTCTCCCGACTCCGCCGGCGGCCTGCTGGCCGCCAAGCGGCGAGCCCAGGAACGACTCAAAGGCTCCTGATTCGGGGCCGCCGGTCCCGTGTTTGGGTTCTGCACAGAGCCATCTAGCCCTGAAGATTGGTCCTTGCGGGTTTTCGGGTGATACTTGCCCGTGGAGGAATCGTCCGGTTTTGGTCTGCGCCCTTCGCTCGCCCATGCCTGCCCCGCTCCCCATCACGACTTCCGTCCTGCTCGAGTCCCTCCGCAACGAACGCGATCAGAGTGGATGGACGGCCTTCTCCGATCGCTACTGGCCCGTACTCGTGGGTTTCGGCCGCAAACTCGGTTTACAGGAGTCCGATGCCGCTGATGCCGCCCAGTGGACGCTGACCGAGTTCCTCCGGCTTTTTCGTGACGGCAAGTATGAACGCGGCCGCGGCCGGCTCTCGGCCTTCGTGATCGGCATCGCTCGCAATCGCATTCGCACGCTGCTGCGACAGATGCACCGAACTCCCCACGGATTGAACGAGTCCGGACCAGCCGACGAACCGGCCATGCCTGACGATTCGTCACTGACCTTGATTTGGGAACAGGAACGCCGCCGGGCCATCCTGCAGGCAGCGCTCGCCGAGTTGCGTCGTTCCTCGCGGATGTCGCCCGCCGGCCTGCGGGCCTTTGAACTCGTGGCCCTCCAATCGCTCTCGCCCCAGGAGGCCGCCCGCGAAACCGGAATCTCCGTCGATGATGTTTATCTGGCTCGGCATCGCTGCACTCGCCGGCTCCGTGAACTGGTCGCATCGCTCACCGAGGCATGGGAACTTGACGCATGACCTCGTCCTCCGGCCACAAGCAACCGATCGTTGCGCAGGTGCCGTGCCCTGGTGAAGAGCATCTGGCTGCGTTGGCCGGAGAGCAGCACATACCAGAAGACCTCCAGCAGCATCTTCTCACCTGCGGCCGCTGTGCCGAGATGCTCGCCGAACTCCGCGCTGATCTGCACTTTGAACGCGACATCCGCAGTTGCCTTGAGCCCGTGCCGGGCGGCCCGCCCCCCGAGATCAGGCCGACGCTCCCGGTAATCCCCGGCTATCTGGTTCTTCAGGAAATGTCCAGAGGCGGCCAAGGAGTCATCTACCGGGGCTTTCAGTTGTCTACACGACGGCCGGCCGCCATCAAACTCCTTGCGGCCGGCAATCTGGCAACGCTTCGCGAGCGATTCCGCTTCGAGCGCGAGATCGAGATCGCCTCCTCGCTGCGTCACCCGCACATCGTCACCGTCTTCCACGGGATGGTCCTGCCGGACGGCCGCCCGGCATACGCCATGGAGTGGATCGATGGAATCCCGCTGGACTGCTGGATCGAGCCAAGGCGACACATGCGGGAGCAGATCCTCGCCCTGTTCGTCAAGCTCTGCGCCGCCGTGCAATACGCCCACGGCCGGGGCGTCATCCACCGCGACCTCAAGCCCGGCAACATTCTCATCGACTCCGCCGGCGAGCCACACATCCTCGACTTCGGTCTGGCCCGGCGGGAGCCCGGGTTCGCCGGCCTTGAGACCGCCTCCGATGCAAACGCCCCTCAGCGCCCGCCCTTCTCACTGACCATGCCCGGCGTCTTCGCAGGAACGCCGCAGTACGCCGCCCCTGAACAGTTGACCCTCTCCGCAGATGAGACCGATGGCCGCGTCGACGTGTACGCGCTTGGCGTCATGCTCTACCACGCCCTGACCGGCGCCTGGCCGTACGGCACGCACGCCACCATCGCGGCCCTCTTTGACGCCGTCTGCAACACCGAGCCCCGGCACCCGGCCCGTGCTGCCGCCGAGTCCAGGCTGCCGAGACTGAACACCGATCTCTGCACCATTCTCCTCAAGTCGCTGGCCAAAGAACGCAGCCGTCGCTACCAGACGGCCGTGTCGCTTGCTCGCGATCTGGAGTTCTTCCTCAAGCGAGAGCCGATCGAGGCGCGACGCGACAGCACCTGGTACGTCATCACCAAGCGACTGCTTCGACGTCCGCGCCTGCTGGCAGCGGGCCTGGCCGCCTCACTGATCGGCATGGCGGGCCTTGGCGCCGTCATCGCTCTGTCGGCACGCGCGGCCGAGGCCCGCCGCGGAGAGATCGCCGAGCGCCGGCAGCGCGAGCAGGCCGCACTGCGAGCCCAGGCCGTCTCGCTTGTGTTCAGGGAACTTCTGCCTTCACGGGACGCGGGCCCAGCCCGAGGCGGTGGGACAGATCCGACCCTTTTCGTCGCGACGCAGAACTGGGCGGATCACAATCTCGCCCAACTCCGGGCGGCGCTGAGCGGCGGATGGCTGGCTGATCAGCCCGAGCTGGCGGCCCACGTGCAGGCCGTGCTCTCGGAAGTGTTCGCTCTGCGGGGAACCCGCTCGGGCTTTCTCAGTGAAGCTGCTGCCAAAGAGGCCAGATTACTCATGATCCGGGCCTACGGACCCGGCAATCCGCTCGCCCTGGCGAGCATGATCACTGAAGTGGGAGCCCTGCTGGCCAGACATCGGTATGTCGAAGCCGAAACCCTCGCTCGTGAGGTTCTGGCTGATCTCGGCCACCTCACAGACGAGATCGACGCAACTGTGACGGTTCAGGCGGGCGTGGGCCTGTCCCGCGCTCTGCTCGGCCAGCAAAAGGTCTCCGAGGCCATCTTCGCCGCCCAGGCCGCAGTCGCCCGGTGCACGCCGCAGAGTGCCGGATCCGGGTCCGTGCCCGTTCTCTTGCATGCCGATGCCGCTCGTGCTCTGGCGGCCGCTCTTGCCGCAGCCGGCAGATTTACCGAAGCGGAGGATGTTGTCAGGCAGGAACTGCGACTTCGATGGAATGTCCTCCGCGATACCGATCCCGAGATTGCCGCCACGCTGAACACGTGGGCCGACATGCGTTCCCGCCTCGTTCCCGGTCCGCCCGACGCACCGTCACCGCAAACCCTGCGCACCCTCGCCCAGGCGCTCTTGTCCGCGCACAGCAATCAGGATCCCCGCCTGCTGATTCAACGCGGGAACGATCTGCTCCAGCTCAAGCTCGGCCTGTTCGGCCCGAACAGCCCCCACACCGCGCTGACCCTGGCCACACTCGCGCGGGTCAGTGGCGACATCGGGCTGCATCTGGCCGCGACCGATGGGTATCTGGCCGCCGCGGAGGCCCACCTGCGGACCGGACAATCCGTCAGTGGCGACGACGTCGCGATTGAGTGCTTCACCGAAGCGTCCGAGTCAGCCTCACTCATTGAAGATCATCCCCGGGCCGTCCTCGCGGCCGCACGTGCCTTCGATCTGATGAAGCGACTGCCCCGCGATCGCGTTGATCCGACCATGCTCGCCGCCTGCCAGCGAACCCTCGCCATCCGCCTGCTCAATGCCGAAAAGCCGGCCGAGGCCCTGCCGCACCTTCTTGACTCGCTCCGCGGCTTCAGAGCCATCCTCGGCGACCAGGGTCATGTCATTGCCACCACGCACGCTCTGATTGCCCAGGCGTGTTTCGCATTGCACGACAACGCTATCGCCCTCGACCATGCGCAGACGGCCTTCGTGCTTGGCGTAGATCTTGAATCCACGCCCGCAGACCAAAGGCTTGGTCTGGCTCGTACACGCGCCGAGATCGGCCTGGCTGTCGAAGGCCCAACCCCAACCACCCTCCACGCCGCCAAGCGGATGCTTCAGATTTTGGACACGTTCACGCCGGTTGAGCTTTCGCAACCGGCACCCGACCATGGCACCTTCGCCGGCGTCGCGGCGATCGCTGCGGAGTTCCCCGGTCCCCCGGTCGTGAGGCTCGCTTGGAAAGCCGAGTCAATTCGCAGGGATCGCTCGTTTCAGCTGTGGATCGAACAGGCCATGCGACATCCCTGAGCGCACAGACCGAACTGTGGTAATGGGGGGGGGCGAGCGCAAGAAGTGTGGCAGCGGCAGGGAGTGATCGCCGTTACGTCAGGCGCCGCATCGACCGGATTGCCCCCAGCACCCCACCGGCCGCCTGCATCGCGGGGGACGCACGCTTCTTGCTGCCGAGGCCAACGGACACCAGCCCGCAGCAGCGCGATGAAGGCCTGATGAGATGGTGTGCTGAGACAGTGGCTGCAGATGACTGCCGGAGATCGAGAGGACCACTGATTACGGACAGCCAACGGCAAACGCAGCGATGAACGCGTTGAAATCGTCGCCAGTGACCATTCCGTCGCCCGGCGGAAGGCCGCCAATGGTCACCACATCGGCCAGCGGATCATCAGCGATGAAGGCAGCTATGAACGCATTGAAGTCATCGCCGGTCAGCAGGCCGTCAGCCGGCGGATTGCCTCCGATGCCCACGATGTCGGCCGGGTTGCATCCAGCGGTGCCGAGCGGCTTGCTCCACAAGATGGCTTGCTGGGCAAAGGTGATGTTGTTGAAGCCCCATCCGACTATGTGGATATTTACACCGTCGCTGGAGATGCTTCGTGCCTCGCTCGATGTAAACCATGACGGCAGCAGGTCATGCAAATTCACCCAAGAGTCCGCCGTGCCCGTCCACAAGCTGGCGCGGCTGCGTCCGCCGATGAACACATGGCCCACCTGCATCTCGCCGAGAACAGCGTTGGCGTAGGAGGACGCTGCGTTGGCGGGGTGCAAATCCACCCGTGAGGCGGCCGTGCCGTTCCACAGGCTCGCACGGGACACGCCGTCTATCGTCGCATAGCCCACCTGCTGGCCCGGGTCGGAGCTGCTCGCACCCGCGACATCGCGGAGTTCTGACTCGGTCGCGCCGGCGGGGTGCAGATCAACCCACGATGCGGCCGTGCCGGTCCACCGGCTCGCCCGCCGCACTCCGCCGACTTCGGCCCAGCCTCCCTGTTGTACGCCATCGACGGCGTAGGCGTATGACGACGTCGCACCGGCCGGTTGCAGATTGACCCAGGATGCCGCCGTGCCCGTCCACAGACTCGCTGAAGTCGTGATCCCGCGAATCACAATTCCTGCCTGCTGCCCGCCGCCGACGGCCAGAGCGACCGACTGCGCTGCCCGGGCAGGGTGCAGGTCGAGCCACGAGGCCGACGTGCCGGTCCAGAGGCCCGCGCGGGATATGTCACCCACCACCACGTACCCTGCCTGCTGGACGCCGTCGGAGGCGTATGCGAACGACTCGGTCGCGGCCGCAGGATGCAAGTCGACCCATGACTCTGCCGTCTCAAGCCACAAACTGGCGCGCAGAACACCGCCCACGAAGGCGTACCCGGTCTGTTGCCCGCCGGCGGCCGCGTTGGCATAGGACCCGACCGCTCCCGACGGGTTGAGGTTTGTCACTGTCCACTGCGCCTGGGTCACGCTTGCAAGGCCGAGCGATCCTGCGATGGCTGCAATCGCTGCGGGACTGATGAAGCATCTCATAAAAACGCCGTTCATTCTGGTCTCTCCGATGACTGTTGCGCCGTCGTTCTCTCCGATGGCCTCGTGAACCTGCGATATCCCAAAGTAACTCCAAAGCGTGCCCTTGCAAGCTGTCCCAGAGAGATCCGTAGAGCATTGCGTTGACCGGTGTGATGGGGGACGGCCGGTTGGCAAAGGGTGTGCGCCCTCGCTGGTTCGTCACTGTGGCGATGCAGGTTCCCGAAACTGCGACATTTCGCTGGCCAGTCCGATTGCTGGTCTGCCGGGCCGACATCGCACCCTGCCAGATCCAATTTTACATAACATACATTATAAGACGTTTTGTCTGGATTTCAGTCCCCCGGCCAGAACCCGTCGCCGCGACCGCCCCGTAACCTCGATGCCCATGCCCGACACCATCACCCTGGCGCCCCGGACCATCAACCTCGCCGACGTTCTCGCTGTCGCCCGCGACCGCGCCCGGCTCAAGCTCACGCCCGCCGCCCTCAAGGCCATGGCCCGCTCCCGTGCCGTTGTTGACCGGTCGCTGCGCAGCGGTCGTCCGTTCTACGGCATCAACACCGGCTTCGGTTCACTCGCTCAGAAACGCATCGGCGATGACGATCTGCTCGCCCTGCAACGCAACCTCGTCCGCTCGCACGCCGCCGGTTTCAGCGAACCCCTTCCGGTCGACGTCACCCGCGCCATGATGACGCTGCTGGCCGCCTCCCTGGCCCGGGGCCTTTCAGGTGTCCGTCCGGTCGTCGCCCAGACCCTGTGCGACCTGCTCAACAAGGGCCTCACGCCCGTGGTTCCGTCGGTCGGCTCCGTCGGTGCCTCCGGCGACCTGGCACCGCTCGCCGCCGTCGCGCTCGCCCTGATCGGCGAGGGCCACATCCGCTCCGGTGCCCGCACCATATCCGCCGACAAGGCCATGTCGGCCGCCGGCATCAAGCCGCTGGTGCTGCACGCCAAGGAGGGCCTCGCGCTGATCAACGGCACGCACCTCATGGCCGCTCAAGGCGCTTTGCTGGCCGCCGACGCCGCCCAACTGCTCGACTCCGCCCGCATCGCGCTGGCGATGAGCATTGACGCCTGCCGGGCCACCCACGCGTTTCTTGATCCGAGGCTTTACGCCGCACGTCGCCACGTCGCCCTCGCCGCCGAAGCGTTCACGCTCCGCCACCTTCTGGCCGGTTCCAGCATCGCCACCAGCCACCTTGAGAATGACCCCCGCGTTCAGGACCCCTACTCGCTCCGGGCCGGCCCCACTATCCTCGGTGCGGTTTCCGCCGGTATCGCCGAGTTCACCTCGGCCATCGCCGACGAACTCGGCGCCGTCACCGACAACCCGCTGGTGTTCTCCGGCCGTTCCGATTACGGCGACACGCCCGCCCCCGCCTCGGTCCGGGGCACCGTCAAGGGCGGCAAGGTGCACATCCCGGCAGGCGAACTGGCCGCCATGCTGCCCGACGCCGTGCTGTCATATCGAGGGCAGGTGCCCCCCGGCCCCGCGATCCTCTCCGGTGCCAACTTCCACGGCATGCCCATCGCCATCCCGCTGGACTGCCTGGCGATCCACTTGTGCCACCTCGCCGGCGCCGCCGAACGCCGCGTCTACCTGATGACTGGCGCTTTCGAACCTGAGAGCCGCCTCAAGCCCTTCCTGGCTCCGCAGCCCGGTCTGCAAAGCGGCCTGATGATCGCCCAGTACAGTGCCGCCGCAGCCGTCAACGAACTGGTCAACCTCGCAACGCCCGCAAGCGTCGCCAACGTCCCCACCTGCGCCGGAATGGAGGATTACAACTCCTTCGGACCTCGCGCCGCCGCCAAGGCCGCCCGAGGGCTGCACCTGGCCCGCGCCGTCGTCGCCATCGAACTGATCGTCGCCGCCCAGGCGCTCGACATCCACCGACCCCTTCGCTCCGGCCTGGCCGTCGAGAAGGCCCACAAGGCCGTCCGCCGCGTGGTTCCCACGCTCTTGGCTGACCGCCCCCTCACGCCCGATATCGAGGCCGTCGATGCCCTGATTCGGGCAGGCAAACTCACTCTCGCAGCCGTCTGTTAGCTATCCCGGAACGTGCTCCACACCGTCGCGACTGCCCCCTATCGTGAGGCATCGCCGGCGGTGCGTATCCCCGCTGGCCTCGTCGGCTGTTCGTCCTGCCTCCAACAGGATTCACCGATGCCGGAGCGCCTCGCGTGCCTTGCCCGCCCAGCATCCCGCACCTGCCTCCCCGCGGCAGCGATGCCCAGGAACATCGCCGGCGACTGATGTCTAACCCCCGCAGCAGCCGACTCAACGGATGATCCTGCAGTTCCGGAGTACACCCATGGTCCCCTCCGCCGCCACCAGCCCTTCCAGCAGCCGCTCGTCCGCCGCTCACGAGCCGATCCGCATTATCCGTGCCCCCCGGGGCAACCAGCGGACCTGCAAGACTTGGCAGGCTGAGGCCGCCATGCGGATGCTGATGAACAACCTTGCCCCCGAAGTCGCCGAGAAGCCCGGCACGCTGGTGGTCTACGGAGGTCGGGGGCAGGCCGCCCGCAGCTGGCCCGCTTTCGACGCCATCGTGGAGTCGCTCAAAAAGCTCGAGCCTGATGAAACCCTGCTGGTGCAGTCCGGCAAGCCCGTCGGCATCATCCGCACCCACACCGACGCCCCCCGCGTGCTCATCGCCAACTCCAACCTCGTGCCCCACTGGGCCACCCAGGAGCACTTTGATCAACTGGCCGCCAAGGGCCTGATCATGTACGGTCAGATGACCGCCGGCTCTTGGATCTACATCGGAACCCAGGGCATCGTTCAAGGAACCTACGAGACCTTCGCCCAGTGCGGCCGCACCCACTTCGGCGGCAGCCTCAACGGCCGGCTGGTCGTCACCGCCGGCTGCGGCGGCATGGGCGGCGCCCAGCCCCTGGCCGCGGTCATGGCCGGCGCCACCGTCCTCATCGCCGACACCGACCGCCAGGCCCTTCTGCGCCGCAAGAAGGACCGCTACCTCGATGAGGTGATGTACGACATCGACAAGGCGATTGATCGCGCTCTCGACCTCAAGGCCGCCGGCAAGGCCGTCTCCGTGGGTGTCGAGGCCAACGCCGTCGAACTGCTCGAGCGGTTCCTTGCCCGCAACATCATCCCCGACGTTCTTACCGACCAGACTTCCGCCCACGACGTGCTGTCGTATGTGCCCGTCGGCCTGACGCAGAGCGAGGCCGAGACCCTGCGCCGCGTCAGCCCAGCTGAATACGAGACCCACTCGCTGGCCACCATGACCCGCCACGTGCGAGCCATGGTTGATCTGCAGCGCCGCGGCGCCGTCACCTTCGACTACGGCAACAACATCCGCCAGCGGGCGTACGACAACGGCTTCTCCGACGCCTTCGCCTTCAAGGGCTTCGTTCCCGAGTACATCCGCCCGCAGTTCTGCGTCGGTCGCGGGCCGTTCCGCTGGTGCGCCCTCTCCGGCGACCCCGAGGACATCTACACCACCGACCGCGAACTGATGAAGCTCTTCCCCGAGCACCGCGACCTGCACCACTGGCTGACCATGGCGCGCGAACGCATCGCCTTCCAGGGGCTGCCCGCCCGCATCTGCTGGCTCGGCTATGGCGAGCGGCACAAGGCCGGCCTGCTGTTCAACGACCTCGTCCGCACCGGCAAGGTCCGGGCCCCCATCGTCATCGGTCGCGACCATCTGGACTGCGGCTCGGTGGCCTCGCCCAACCGCGAAACCGAGGGCATGATCGACGGCACCGACGCCATCAGCGACTGGGCCATCCTCAACTACGCCGTCAACATCGCCTCCGGCGCCAGTTGGGTGAGTTTCCACCACGGTGGCGGTGTCGGCATCGGCTTCTCCCAGCACGCCGGCCAGGTCATCGTCGCCGACGGTACGCCCGAGGCCGCCCGCCGCATCGAGAACGTGCTCACCAACGACCCCGGCATGGGGGTCTTCCGCCATGCCGATGCCGGCTACGACATCGCCCAACGTTGCGTCGACGAGCACCACGTCAAGGTGCCCATGAAGAACTGGTAGGCCGCCTCCCCATCCCCATCCAACACCGGGCAACTGGCAGCAGCCATGGACCTTGAACACCTGACCCCCCCACCGCCGTGCCACGCCTCCGTCGGGCGATTGGCCGCCGCGGTCATGCGAGTGGATGCGGATTTCTTCGACCGCCCCCCCGCCGCCATCGCCGCCGATCTGGCCCGCTGCAAGGTCGGCCTGCTCGGCCTTGCCGACGACACCGGCGTGCGGCTCAACCACGGCCGCCCCGGCGCTGCGCAGGGGCCCGCCGCGTTCCGTGCCGCGTTCGCCAAGTACGGCGTCGCCGAGCGCATGGATCAGGCCGGCCCCGGCCTGCGGGGCGACCACCCGCCCTTCCCACGCATCGCCGACTTCGGCGACATCGTCCCCGGAGACACCCTCGCCGAGACCCACCGCCGAGTCACCCTCGCCGCAACGGCCATCCTGCAGGCCGGCCTCCTGCCCGTCGGCATCGGCGGCGGACACGACCTCACCTACCCCTTCGTTCGCGCCGCCGCCGGCTCCGCAGGCGTTCGCGCTGGGCTGTACATCGACCCCCACCTGGACGTCCGCCCCACCGACGGCTCCGGCATGCCCTTCCGCCGATTGCTCGACGAGCGCTGCATCACCAGCCTGCTCAACGTTGGCGCCGAGCCCCTGGTCAACTGCGCAGAGCACTACGCCTACTTCCTCTCCGCCGGCGGGGTCATCCTGCCCGCAGAACTCGCGTCGCACGATCCGGCCGGCGTTTTCCGCCGACTGCCCGACGCCCCCGCCTTCCTGAGCATCGACCTGGACGCTATCGACGCCTCCGCCGCACCCGGCGTCAGCGCGATCAACCCCTGCGGCATGAGCGTGCACACAGTCGCCGCCATCGCGCAGGCGGCCGGGCAGGACCCGCGCGTCCGCTGCATGGACATCATGGAACTCTGCCCCGCCCATGACGAGCAGGGCCGCACCGCCCGCGTCGCTGTCTACCTCTTCCTGCGGTTCCTCTCCGGGCTGGCCGCCCGAAAGGCCTGACTCACATCGGCTTCTTGGCGATGGTCACGTCGTAGACCTTCAGCAGCTTCTCTTTGTCGAAGATCATCTCGCTGCGGGTCAGCCCCACCACGTCATACTCGGTGGTCAGTTCGATGGCGTCCACCGGGCACGCCTCCTCACACATCCCGCAGTAGATGCATCGAAGCTCGTCGATCTCGAACTTCACCGGGTACTTCTCGCGGTCATCCCACGGGCTCTCCCCCGCCTCGATGTGGATGCACCGTGCCGGGCAGATCGTCGGGCACATCATGCACGCCACGCACTTCACCCGGCCCCGCTCGTCGCGGTTCAGGCGGTGCACGCCGCGGAAATTCTTCTTCTCCATCCCGCCCTGCTCGACCGGCAGATCGTCCCGACGCTCCTCGGGGTACTGCATCGTCTTGACGTTCTTGCCCCCGGTCACCGTCGAGAGCAGGTGCCGCATCGTGGTCCCGAAGCCCTTGATCGCCTCGGGCAGGTAGATGCTTTCCATCCGGTTGATGGGGCGGGCCTTGACGTGCAGGATGTCCTCGTCACGAATCGTCATGCCGAACGGTATGCGAGCAAACACCAACTTTGCTCATCTGTTCGTGCCCGGATTGGGTGACTGGGCCGCTGGACCGCCCCTGTCCGATACACCACAGAGGAATCGGCGGGGCGGATCCCCCGGCGTGCGGCCCCGTCCCGCCGGCCCACCCCCGTACGGCACCCCATCAGGTGATTCATGGCCAAACTCAAGCAACATGCCCCGACCCGGGTAGACTCTCTGGTCATGGCCAAGAAGCGCGGCGCACCAGTTCTGCTTGAACTCCTTGGCGGGCAGGTCCCTCCCGGGGTCGCCCAGCCTCCCACTCCGGCGTCCGTACGACCGGCGAGGGCCCCGGCGGTGTCATCCCCGCCGCCGCCCGCCGCCCCCGTTGCTTCAAGCGGGATGCACATCGAACCCAAGGCCGATCCCGCTTCCGATCACGCCGTTGCCCAAGTGTTCCACGCCGTCAGGGGCCGCATGCCCGAGACTGCCCGCGGCCCACTTGCCTTCCTTCAGCGTGTTCCGCCAATCGCATGGGCTGCTGTCGCCGCCGCTGTGGTCATCGTCGCCATCCTGTGGGCCATCGCCTACGGGGCCGGCCGTTCCAGCACCCAGCGAGAGCAGCAGCGACAGCTCATTCACGCCGCAGGAAACCCACCTGTTTCGCCCCCCCTCAGCATGGAATCGCCGACGACCTCTCCCGCTTTGCCCGCACCCGGGCAGGCACCGGCGGTGCCCGATCCTGCCCCAACCGCCGCTGATCAGACTCCCGCCGCTGGCCCGCAACCGCCGCTCGGCGGTCGCCTCGCCGGCATCGATCTGACCCCCGACTCCTCCCTGCAGCCAGGACTGAATTACCTGCTCTGCGGGATCTTCAAGCGAGCCTCCGATGCCGAGCAGGCCGAAACCTTCCTCAAGAGCAAAGGCCTGCCGGCAAAGGTGGTTCCAGCTCGCGAGTTCTCCTCATCAGCTTCCGCCGAGGACCGTCTGGTCATCCTCCAAAAGGGATTGGATCGCGACGCCTATCGCCAGCACGGCGATCGACTCAAAGCCGAGGTGCAGAAACTCGGTCGCCTCTGGAAGGCCGAAAACCGCCGCGCCCCGACCGACTTCGCCCAGCCCTACTGGGACCGTTATCGCTGACCCTGCAGCTTCGCTGGGGTGCCCCTTTCACGCGGGACGACTTCATTCGCTGCAACTCATTGCTATCATTCGGGCCTGTCCGAGGGCAGACATGCGTACAAAGTCCGTACGTCACCTCGGCAAGCAAGGAAGGACGCAGCGATGAGCCTCGATCGTTCTCTGAAGGTCTCCGGTGGCACCTCTAAGGTGCGGAGCGTTCTCAACCGTGCCGAGCGTATCGACAAGCTCGCCTCGGACAAGAAGCTCGACAAGGCCAAGGGCGGCGCCTTGGGCCTCCCCAAGACCCGAGTGCCCAAGAAGTAATCCGTGAACAAGCGCAGCCCCTCCGCCGTGCGGACAGAAGCCGCCTCGGGCTTCTCGCGCTTCGAACGGTTCTTTTCCAGCCAGCCGGCCTTGGTCATTGAGTGGAATGACGACCACACAACGGCCAAGGGGTGGGTCGCTATCAATGCGCTCAAGGGCGGAGCTGCCGGCGGCGGAACCCGCATGCGCGGCGGCGGAACCCGTGACGAAGCCGTCTTCCTCGCCAAAACCATGCAGGTGAAGTTCAATGTCTGCGGCCCCGCCATCGGCGGCGGCAAGTCGGTCATTGACTTCAACCCCGCCTCCGCTGCCTCCGCCGAAGGCCTCACGCCCGGCACCCCCGCATTCAACAAGCGGGTCGCGGCCATCAAGAGGGGCGTGCTGGAACGCTGGTTCCGCCACGTCCGCCCCGCACTGAAGACCTACTACGGCACCGGCGGCGATGTCGGCGTTGACGAGCGGCTGGATGTGATCCCCATCACCCGCCGCACCATCGACCTCGGTCACCCGCAGGAAGGCATCGTCCGGGGCCACTTCCCCAAGTTCTCGGGCGGGCAGTTCAAGCAGAGCATCCGCCAACTCACCGAGGGCGTCCTCGCCCCCGCCAAACTGCCCGACCTCCCCGCCCGCCATGCCTGGTCGGTCGCCGACGTGGCAACCGGCTGGGGTGTGGTCTGCTCTCTGGCCGCGTACTACCGCCGCCTCGGGCAGTCCCTCAAGGGCAAACGGGCCATCGTCGAGGGCTTCGGTGCCGTCGGCGGCTTCGCCGCGTACTACCTGCACCACGCCGGCGCCAAGGTCGTTGCCATCTCCTCCGCCGGTGGTGGAGCCGACCACAAGCGCCTCCGCGTCGCAGTGGACCAGTCCGGGCTGGACGTCCTCAAACTGCTCCGCCAGCGTCAGGGCACCTCGCTGCCCTCCCCGCAGGACAACCCGGCCGTCGCCGAAGGCCTCGGGGGTGACAGACTGTTCAGCTGCAAGGCCGACATCTTCGTGCCCGCCGCCCTCAGCCACTCGATCTCCGCCCGCACCATCGAGCTGCTCGAAGCCGCCGATGTCCGAGTGCTGGCCTGCGGCAGCAACAACCCCTTCGCCGTGCCCCCGCCCAGCCCTGACGGCCGCGTCGCCCCGCTCACCGAACTGACCAGCCACATGCTCGAGCTCGGTCGTCGCGCCGATGCCCGCTTTGCCATCATCCCCGACTTTGTTGCCAACTGCGGCATGGCCCGGACCTTCCACTACCTCATGCGTCCGGGCAACCCAGCCACCTGCCCGGCCGTCTTGGCCGACATCAAATCCACCATGGACAAGGCCGTCCGTCGTCTGGTGCCTGACCCCGCCCACGCCGGTAACGGCCTGCTCGAGCGGGCCTATTCCATGTACCTCGATTGACCACCTTCCCAGCCCCGGCCGGTTTGCCCCCGGCAACGCCGCGGGCTAGAGTTGGTTCTTACTGCCGGGCGTGTAGCTCAGTTGGCTAGAGCACAGTCCTCACACGACTGGGGTCACAGGTTCAAGTCCTGTCACGCCCACTTCGGCAAGCAGCGGCCCCACCCGGGGCCGTTGTGCTTTTTGGCCCCGGGTTTCCCCAGCCCCACCGGTCCCGCTCCACCTTCGACTGAATCCAGCATCACCTCGGGGCGCGATTCGGCCATTTCGCATCCTGTCCCTTCTACACTCTCCACCCGGCGGCCGTCCGCCGGTGATTTGGCCCATGCCGCGTCCGCGGCACGGGCGGCGGGGCACCTCACGGGCCCCCATTCCACCCCCAGCCATCGGAGCCGCCGCCATGTCCAGCGCCGCCACCACCCCCGTCATTCTGGCTGCCAAGCGCACCCCGATTGGCAAGTTCTTCGGCGGCCTCGCCCGCGTCCCCGCTCCGGTGCTGGGCTCCTACGCCATCAAGGCCGTGCTCGACTCCGCCCCGGCCCTCAAGGCCGCGGTTGACGAGTGCATCATGGGCTGCGTGCTGCAGGCCGGCGTTGGCCAGAACCCCGCCCGCCAGGCCGCCCTCAAAGCCGGCCTGCCCGACACCCTTTCGTGCGTCACCGTCAACAAGGTCTGCGGCTCGGGCCTGCAGGCGGTCATGCAGGCCGCCCAAAGCATCCGCGCCGGCGACAACCACCTGGTCATCGCCGGTGGGTGCGAGAACATGACCATGGCCCCCCACTTCGCCCGCGTCCGCGAGGGCGTGAAGTACGGCCCGGCCCAGATGGAGGACCACATGGCCTATGACGGCCTCCGCTGCGCCTTCGAGGGCTGGGCCATGGGCAACGCCGCCGACCACATCGCCCGCACCCACGAGATCTCCCGCGCCGAGCAGGACCGCTTCTCCGCCCAGTCCCACCAGCGCGCCGCCGAGGCCACCAAGCAGGGCTGGTTCAAGAACGAGATCGTCGCCCTCACCGGCGAACAGTGCCTGGACAAGAAGTCCCCCGGCGTCGCCGCCGACGAAGGCATCCGTACCGACAGCACCGCCGACAGCCTCGCCAAGCTCCGGCCCGCCTTCGACAAGGACGGCTCGGTCACCGCCGGCAACGCCAGCCAGATCTCCGACGGCGCCGCCGCCCTGGCCGTCGCCAGCCTGGCCAAGGCCGAGGCGCTGGGCATCAAGCCCATCGCCCGTATCCTCGCCAGCCACACCTCCGGCGTCGCCCCCAAGGACATCTTCGCCGCCCCCATCAACGGCATCGCCGGCGTGCTGGACAAGGCCGGGCTGAAGACCACCGACATCGACCTCTTCGAGATCAACGAGGCCTTCGCCGCTCAGGTCCTCTGCAACATCAAGGCCCTGAAGATCGACGAGAAGCGGCTGAACATCGTCGGCGGCGGCGTCGCCCTCGGCCACCCCATCGGCGCCTCCGGCGCCCGCGTCCTGACCACCCTGATCCACCAACTCCACCGCACCGGCGGCAAGCGGGGCATCGCGGCCCTGTGCCTGGGCGGCGGCAACGCCGTTGCCATGGTCGTTGAGATCTGATCCTCCCCGTCCGTCATCCCCGCTTCCCCGTCCGCCCGTTGTTCCCGCCGAGCCCTGACATGAGCACCAAGATCGACACGTCCAACCACGTCGTCCTCAACGCTGACACCAACCAGGCCCTGGGCATCGGCGAGTTCGCCGTTGCCTTCATGCACGGCAGCGAGGGCCGGACCGGCGGCCTCGGCCAGCCCGACGCCTCGGTCATCGAGCGGACCAACATGTTCCATGTGGACGCGGTGATCTGCGGCGTCTCCGCCCTCGCGCTGGGCACCAACGCCCCCACCCTGCTCCGCGAAGAGGCCCTTCGCTACCGCGCCCCCTCCGGCGGCTTCGGCAGCCTCGCCGGCCCCGGCGGAACCCCGCGACTGGGCGCCACCGTGTTCGGCTCCAGCGTCCCCGTCTTCCCTGAGAAGGCCATCGTCGCCAACTCCGCCGCCGTCCGTGAGTGGGACTCCAACGGCACCAACTTCGGCTACAACCCCAGCCTCGGCCACACTGCCGGTGAGTTCGGCCACAACGACTTTTACCCCGTTGCCATTGCCGCCGCCCAACTCGCCGGCAAGGACGGCGAGTTCGCCATGCGGGGCATGATACTTCTCGACGAGATCCGCGGCCGCCTCGCCGAGGTCTTCAGCCTCAAGACCTACAAGATCGACCACGTCCTCCACGGCGCCATCGCATCCGCCGCCACCTATGGCGCCATGCTCGGCGCCACCGCGCAGCAGATCGAGCACGCCATCGGCATGGTCGTCGCTCACCATGTCCCCTTCCGGGCCATCCGCGCCGGCAAGCAGCTCTCGGACTCCAAGGGCTCCTCCGCCGCCATCTCCACCGAGGCCGCCGTGGTCTGCATGCAGCGGGCCATGCACGGCTTCCTCGGCCCCAAGGACATCTTCCGCAACCCCGAGGCCGTCTTCTGCCTCTTCCAGAAGCCGCCCCACAAGGGCCACAGCCCCTTCAACCTCATCCTCTCCCGCGCCGGCTCCGACTTCGCCGTCATGGGCATGCACTTCAAGCTCGGCCTTTATGAGCACCAGTCCGCCGGCGCCATCCAGGCCTTGATCGACCTGCTCAAGAAGAACCCCGGCCTGCTTGAAGCCGCCGACGGCGCCCGCATCAAGGACATTACCATCGTCGCGTATGAGCCCGCCTTCGGCATCATCGGCGACCCCGCCAAGCGCGACCCCCGCACCCGGCAGTCCGCCGACCACTCCATGGTCTACATCATCGCCACCTTGCTCCGCAAGGCCCTCCAGGCCCGCAGCACCGATTGGGCCGAACTCATGCTCGGCCCCTACGACTACAACGACGCCGCCATCCACGATCCCCTCACCCGCAAGCTCATGGCCAAGATCCAGTTCAAGCACGGCGGCCAGGAGTACGACGCCAAGTACCCCGAGGGAATCCCCACCTCCATGGTCATCACCGACGACACCGGCGGCGTCAAGGACTCCGGCTTGGTCATGTTCCCCACCGGCCACGCCCGCAACACCACCGCCAACCTTAAGGCACTGCTGAACCACAAGTTCCACCTGCTCGGCTCACTGGCTACCGACCAGCCCACCGCCCTGGTCAAGCGGTTCGATGGACTCCAGCACAAATCCGCCGAGGAGATCGCGAGCCTCCACGACTTCGCAATCATCAACCGCGGCCGGTTTGAGTAAGCCCACCGGCACCCACTTCTCTCAGCCTGCGTCGCACCCCCGCCGCCGACCATGAAGTCCATCGCCATCTTCTGCGGCTCAACCCCCGGCGCCGACCCCCGCTTCGCCCAGACAGCGACGGATGTCGGCCGCGCTCTGGCCCGGGCGGGCATCACCGTGGTCTATGGCGGCGGACGCGTCGGCCTCATGGGCATCGTCGCCGACGCGGCTCTCGCTGAAGGCGGCAAGGTCATCGGCGTCATCCCGCGGGCAATGGTCGAGGCCGAGCGGGGCCACCACGGCGTCACCAAACTCCACGTGGTGACCACCATGCACGAACGCAAGGCCCTCATGGCCGACCTCTCCGACGGCTTCGTCGCCCTCCCCGGCGGCTACGGAACGCTGGACGAACTCTTCGAGATCATCACGTGGGCCCAACTGGCCTTCCACGCCAAGCCCGTCGCCCTGCTCAATGACGGCGGCTTTTATCAGCCGCTGCTGAACTTTCTCGACTCCGTCGTCACCGCCGGCTTCATCCAGCCCCGCTTCCGGAGCATGCTCATGAGCTCCGACAGCGTCGACGACCTGCTGCCCATGCTGGCCGCCTATCACCCCCCCGCCGGGGCCGGCTGGGCCCGCCCCATCGAGCGCACCCCCGATGCCCCCCACTGACCCGCCGCCCCCTTGGCTGCCCCCGCTGCGTCGCCTCGCCGCCAAGGTCGCCGCCGCACGCCATGTCGTGGTGCTCACCGGCGCCGGCATCAGCGCCGAGTCCGGTCTGGCCACCTTCCGGGGCAACGAACGCGACATGGCCAGCCTTTGGAAGTCCTTCGACCCGGCCAGCCTCGCCACACCCGAGGCCTTCCATCGCGACCCTGAGACCGTCACCCGCTGGTACGACTGGCGTCGCCTCGGCTGTCTCGCCGCCCAGCCCAACCCCGGCCACACCGCCCTGGCCGCGCTGGAGCATCACCTCGAACGCGCCGGCGGCAGCCTCACCATCCTCACCCAGAACGTCGACCGCCTGCACCACCGCGCCGGCAGCCGGAACGTCGTCGAACTCCACGGCGACATCCTCAACTGGCGGTGCACCGTTACCGGCCGCACGCTGACGCCGCCCGATCAGGCTTTCGAGCGATTCCCGATGCCCTCCCCGTTCCACCCCCACGGGCTGCTCCGCCCCAACGTGGTCTGGTTCGGCGAGCCGCTGCCAGAGGAGGCCCTCCAAGCAGCGTTCCAGGCCGCCAATCAGGCCGATGTGTTCATGTCCGTCGGCACCTCCGCCGTGGTGCAGCCCGCCGCGGGGTTCCTTCAGGTGGCCGCCGCCGCCGGAGCCTTCACCACCGAGATCAACCCTCAGGCAACGCCGCTCACCTCGACCGTCGACGCTGCGCTGGCCGCCCCCGCCGGGGTCATCCTCCCCGCGCTGATGGCCCAACTGGCCCCGCATTGATCCGCTCCACCAGGGCGGCCATGGCCCCTCCCACCACCGCCAGGCTCCCACTCTCGCCGATCAGGTCCAGATGAGCCGCCTGCGGGGCCTGCACGAGCCGCCCGCGCTCTCCAGCTGCCTCCGCGATGGCACGACCATCCTCAGCCGGGCTGATCACATCCCACTCCCCGCTCACCACCGTCACCTCCACGCCCGCCTCCCCCGCCAACCCTGCCGCCTTCGCGCGGTCGAACCCGCCGCTCGCCCGCAGCCACGCTCCACCCCAGTCGGCCCCGGCCGCCGCCCCCAGCAGCCACAACGCCGGTCCAAGCGTCAGCCTCCACGGCATCCCCGTCTGGCTCATCACGCCTCTCCCCGGAGTTATCGGCAGCCGATACGGCGCAACCGCCAGCACACCAGCCACCGCCTGCGGGTGCTTGGCCGCCACATCCAGGCTCACCCCCGCCCCCAGAGAGAACCCTGCCAGCACCACCCGTCCCCCCGGCTTGGCCACCACCTCCAGCAGGCCGTGCAGATCCGCCGCCTCCTTTTGCCCCACAGTGCACACACCGCCGCTTGCGTCCCCGTGCCCCGGCGGGTCCCACACCACCACACGCGCCGCCTGCTCCGCCAACTTGGCCGCCAGCAGCAGCATCGTCACCCGAGACTCCCCCCATCCTGGCATCAACACCACCGTCGGCCCGTCCGGGCGTCGTCCACGTACATCGCTCACCGGACAGACCACCCGCCCGCCCCTGGCCCGGTGCTCCCACGTGGAGAACTCCAGCCCCAGGTCTGCCGGTGTGCGGGGCATCCCGCGAGCGACGGCCCAGCCCTCACCCCTGCGGGGCGGCCTCATGATCGTCAGCAGCGTGTATGCGACCCCCGTCGCCCACGCGAACACCAGCCCAAGCCCCAGCAGCGACACAAGTCCGATCACGTCCATCGCCGCTCCGCCACGCCGCTCGCGCTTGTCAGCCAGCCCCCCGCATCACTCCGCACGCCAGTCCTCCGCCCGCCGCCGCATCTCCGCGATCTGCAGGCGGAGAAGGTCCATCTCCAGCCGGGCCTTCTCGACCATCAGTTCGTGGTACTCCTTGGCCGCCTCCTCGCGCTCCGAGTCCGGGCCGTGCTCGCGAAGTTGCGTCCGCATCGCCTCGATCTCCGTCTCCAGCTTGGCGATGGTCAGCTCATTCATGCGGCGGTGCTGCTCGAACATCACGTTGTTTCGCTGAATCTGCGCCATCGCCTCCTGGCGTGCCGCCTCCCCGAGCGCCCCCAACTGGGCCGGCTCGCCGCCGCCCCCGGGCGGCCCATCACCGCCCGACCCAGACTGCTGGACCGCAGCCACCGAGGCCGCCCGGCCATCCCGCAACCCACGCAAGAAAAACAGCACGCACACCGCCGCCAAGGCGATCGCCAGGATCAACTCCGGCAGCCACGCCCCCGCTTCCGCCGCGATAACCCAAGTGGCAGACATGCAACGACTGTATGCTCAGCCCGCCGCCCCTCCCTTTACTCCCAATCTCCCGCAACCCTCTTGCTGCCACCGCGTTTGCCAGTCGCCGCTGCCGATCCCGGACACCCCGCCCCGCCGACCGGCGAACGATACCCGGCCGCTCCCGCCCAGCCGGTCGCCAACCCCGGTCTGGTCCGTCCGCACTCCGCCCTTCAGCGAGATCCGCCGTGAGCCTGATCATCCGCAACACCCGTGTCGTGTCGCCCGCCCTCTCCTCCGCCCCGGTTCCCCATCGGGGCGACACCACCTCCAGCCTGCACGTCATCGACCTCGCCGACGTCTTCATCGACAACGGCACGATCACCGACATCAAGCCCCTCAAGCCCGCCTCCAAGCCCCGCAAGGCCCCAGCGGGCGCTCGCGAGCTTGACGCCAAGGGCCGCGCCCTGATCCCTGGCTTGATTGACGCCCACACCCACTCCTGCTGGGCCGGCAGCCGCCTTGATGAATGGGACCAGAAGCGCCGGGGTGTGTCGTACCTCGAGATCCTCCGCAAGGGCGGCGGCATCATGTCCACCGTCCGCGCCGTCCGCGAGGCCACCCAGCAGCAACTCACCGAACTGCTCTTAGAGCGCCTCGATGCCATGCTCTGCTGCGGCACCACCACCGTCGAGGTCAAGAGCGGCTACGGCCTGACCACCGACGATGAACTCAAGATGCTCCGCGCCATCGCTGACGCCCGCGCCCACTGGCCGGGCACCATCCGTGCAACCGCCCTGCTCGGCCACGCCATCGACCCGGACCAGCCCGGCTTCGTCGGCATCACCGTCCGCCAGACCCTCCCCGCCGTCTCCGCCGAGTTCCCCGGCTCCTCCGGTGTCGCCGTCGACGCCTATTGCGAGAAAGACGCCTGGTCAGTCGACCAGTGCATCCTTCTGCTCGGTCGCGCCCGCGAACTCGGCCACCCTGTCCGCGTGCACGCCGACCAGTTCAACTCCCTCGGCATGATCCCCGCCGCGCTGCGCCTCTCAGCCCGCAGCGTCGACCACCTGGAAGCCAGCACCAAGGACGACCTCGCCTCACTCGCCGCCAGTTCCACCTTCGGTGTGATGCTCCCCGCGTGCGGGTTCCATCTTCAGGGCGCGTACGCCCGGGGCCGAAGCTTCCTCCAAGCCGGCGGAGCCCTCGTCCTGGCCACCAACCACAACCCCGGCTCAGCGCCCTGTCCGTCCATTCCCGAGGTCATGGCCATCGCCGTGCGGCATCTGGGCCTGTCTCCCGCCGAAGCCCTCACCGCCGTCACCTTCAACCCGGCGTGCCTGCTCGATCTGCCTGACCGGGGCCAGATCGCCGTCGGCAAGCGGGCCGACCTCGTCCTGCTCTCCGATCGCGACGAACGCGTTCTCGCCTACGCCTTCGGCCGCCCGCCGGTCGCCGCGGTCATCGTCGCCGGCCAGATCGTCAAGGGCGGCTGACGCCCCGGCCCTGGTCGCCGGTGCCCGCCACGTCGTCAAAACGCCGGACCACGATCACCTCCGGCGGCTCCGGACCCTCATGACCAAGCCGGGCCGCCCGCCAGCCGCTCCCGCACTCCGGACACCGCACCAGCGACTCCTCAGCACCCGCCTCCGACGCACCCTGCAGCGCATCCAGGGCCAGTTCCGCCTGCACCCGCAGGTCAAAATCGCACACCGGACACCGATGGGCCGTCAGCATGCCCTGCACCACCCCCGCCTTCAGCCGCCTCCACAGCACCCCCAACCCGATCACCAGCGTCAGCGCCCCAACCAGCATCGGCATGGCCACCGGCGAGAAGATCAGCAGATACACCCCCACCGCCCCCTCCAGCCAGATCAGGGCCGCGGTGACCCCCGCCAGCGCCGCCAGCCCCACCACCAGCAGCAGGTTACCGGATCGGACGAATGTCCCAGCCAGCCGCCCCACGCCCCCGGTCGCCGCCCCGGGCCGCGCACGGACCACCCGCACCCACGCCCGAGGGTGCAACGCCACAGATCGGCCGATGTCGTCAACGACCCCGAACAACTTCAAAGCCTAGCCGCCCGCGACTCACCCGGTCCCGGCCACCGCCGCCCCCCGGGCCAGATGCATCTACCATGCCCGTCCATGAGCGGCCTGAGAGACCTTTTTCGCACCAAGACCGAGGCCGATCGGGCCGAACTGGCCCTGCACGCAGCCCAGTGCGTCGTGAAGGCCCATCAGCACCTGGCCGGCTGGCTCCGTCCGGGGATGACCCTCGGACGGGTGGACGCCGAGGTCGCATCCCTCCTCGCCAAACAGGGCTGCGTCTCCGCCTTCAAGGGCTACAAAGCCGGCCGCCACCCCCCGTTCCCCTCCCACGCCTGCCTCTCGGTCAACGCCTGCGTTGTGCACGGGACCGCCGCCTCGCTTGATCGGCCGCTCCAGCCCGGCGACCTGCTCAAGATCGACATCGGCGTTCGCTACAAGGGCATGATCGGCGACGCTGCCTGGACCTACTGCTTCGGCGAGCCAACCCCCCTGGTGCGTCGGCTCATGGACTGCGGCAAGGAAAGCCTCCGCCGGGGCTGCGCCGTGCTTACGCCGCAGCACATCTGGCTGGACTGGGCCCGCACCGTGCAGGGATATGTCGAAGGCGAATGCGGCTTTCACCTGGTGAGGGGTCTGGGCGGACACGGCTATGGACACAACAAACTGCACGACGCCCCGTTTGTGTCCAACGTGGTTCCCGATTCTCCCGGCGACTGGCCGGAGGCTACGGAACGATGTGCCCCCGGAACCCTTGTCGCCGTTGAGCCCATGCTCTGCTCAGGAACGTCCAGAACCGTCTCCCACGGCAACGCGTGGCCGGTCTTCTCCGCCGACGGGTCTCCCACGGTGCACTACGAGCACGACGTGCTGGTGACGGAAGTCGGCCCCCGCATCCTCACCCACGAGCTGGACGACCTTCCCGACGTCATTGCCTGCTGACAGGCGTGGTTCGCATCGGCTATTCGGCCATGCCAATCGATCCACCGACGCCAAACAAAAACGCCCCGAGCGTTCGCTGGGGCGTTTGTGCGGAAGTGATCTTCGTGATCCAGGCCCGCCGAAGGGCCGGTCGGCGTCA
>JAJTDF010000139.1 GCA_021294835.1 Planctomycetaceae bacterium | reverse complement strand
TGCCGGCCGGAAAGCACAACGCCCCGCGGCATGGCGCGGGGCGTTGGGTGGGTTTCGTGGGTTGGAGCGGGCCGGATCAGGAACCGGAACGGGGCCGGATCAGGCCTTGTCGGTCTTGGTGATCTGCCACTCTTCGAGGTCCACCGGGGCCTGGCGGCCGAAGATGGTGACCAGGACGCGGACGAGGCCCTTCTCGGGGAAGAGTTCGTCGACGGTGCCCTCGAAGCCCTGGAAGGGGCCTTCCTTGATCGAGACGTGCTCGCCCTTCTCGAAGACGAGCTTGATCTGGGGCTGGTCCTCGATCTTGTAGGACGCGGCCTGCATCTTCTCGATCTCGTAGGCCTTCATCGGGGTGGGGCGGCCCTTGGTGCCGACGAAGTCGCCGACGCCGGTGGTCTCCTTGATGAGGAAGAAGACGTCCTGCGGGATGCGGCCGTCGTCCTCGAGCTTCATCTCGACGAAGACGTAGCCGGGGTAGAGCTTGGTCTCGGTGACCTTCTGCTTGCCACCCTTGATGGTCTTGGTCTTCTCGGTGGGGACGAGGATGCGGCCGACCAGGTGGGGCATGCGCTCGATCTGGACCTTGCGGAGCAGGGTGTCGCGGACCGAGGATTCCTTGTTGGAGGCGACGCGGAGGACGAACCAGTTCATGCCCTCGCGGGTGACGGGGTCGCCGGGGAGGATGTGGGCGTTGCGGTTGGCGGCGTCGGCGAGGGACGCGGGGATCTCAACGCTCTCGGCTGCGGGTTTGGTTTGCTCGTCGGCCATGGGAACCTCGGTGCGGAGCGGGAGTGAACGAACAGCGGGGAGGGCAAGGGTGCGGGATGCGGATCAGGAGTTGGCGCCGTAGAGGACGCCGATCCAGGTGAAGACCACGCGGAAGACGGTGTCGAAGGTGAACAGCAGCAGGGCGATGCCGAAGCAGGCGAAGACGACGACCCAGGTGGAGCCGATGACCTCGCGCGGGGTGCTCCAGTTGACCTTCTTCATTTCAAAGTCGGTGTCGATGAGGAAGTCGACGGTGGGGCGGCGGACGCCGGCGAAGTAGTAGCCGATGACGGCGCCGATGAGGATGACCACGGCGGCGCCGATGCCGCCGAGCAGTTCCGGCTGCACCGGCTCAAGGGCGGCGCGGCTGGTGACCTCGGCGGGGAGCTTGCCGCCCTCGGGGAGGGTGACGCTCACGGCGGCGGCGGAGAGGGCATCCAGCGTGCCGGTGGCCTTGACCTGGTTGATGACCACGGTGCGGTCATCGGGGCGGAGTTCCTGGATGGCGGCCGAGCCGATGGAGGGCCGGACCTGATCCGAGCCGATGGCGCCGAGCAGCTCGATGGACGAGCCGACGGACAGCCCGGTGGCGGGGTAGGGGTTGAGCGTCAGGGCGTAGGAGGACTTGGGGAGCCGGTCGGCGACGAGCGCCGCCTGGCGGTAGACCCAGACCGCGGTGGCGAGGGTGATCACGCCGACCAGGGTGGCCGTCATCACCCGAACCCAGTAGCCCTGACCCGACTTGTAAATGCCGAAAGACATGGATGAGCCTGATGAACGAGCCAGCGGGAGGAAGAACGTTCGACGGTCACGCGGGGGGCGAGCCGCGCGGGAGCCACGGGGGTGGTCCGCACGGGCGGGTCGGCCTGTGGGGGCCGTCCGCAACGGGCCAGGCCCGCGTGAGCATGGGGCGGAGCCCGTGGGGGTACCCGGCCGCGACCGATGAACGCAGGTGCGGGCGGGGCGGGGGTGCGCCGGGTCGCCGGCCGGGGCCAGGTGGCCGGAGGGGCCGGGGCCGAGGCCGGTGCGGGGCGCGCCCGCGGCGCCTGCCCGATCATGCCGACCGGGAGGCAGGGTGGAGAACACGCCGGGGGGGACTTGAACCCGCAACCTGCGGATTTGGAATCCGCTGCTCTACCAATTGAGCTACCGGCGTACCTGGTCCGGCGACGCAGCGCGCGAACGCTGCGGGCCGGGGAACAAGCGGCAAGGGTTACTTGCGCTTGATCTTGTGCAGGGTGTGCTTGCGCAGGCGGGGGCAGTACTTCTTGAAGCCCGCCTTGATCTTCTCATCGATACCGCCCTTGGTGAGGATCTGGGTGCGGTAGTTCAGGTCACCGGTCTCGGTGCACTGCAGCCAGACGTACTCGCGGGCGAGGGACTTGCCTTTGGCCATGGGAATCACTCCGAACCGGACGGCCCGCTGGGTTGCCGGTGTGCCGGCGACGCGCGGGAGCAAGAGGCGTGAAGCGAACGGGCCCGTACCCGCTTGCGTGAACCGATGGGGCTTGGCGGCTCCGGAAGAACCGGAACCGCAAAGTCATTCGGCTAAAACGGCCCACCGGGATCAACCGGTGGGCCGCGTGGAGTGCTTGATCGTAGGGCTCGCCGTCTTTCCGAGCGGTCTTCGGCCGATGCCCGGCCTCCATCCCGCTGCGGCGACACCCTGCTGTTTATCGGCCGTGACGCGGGGTCCGCGTCACGGGGAGTGCGAACGGATCAGACTCAGGCGATGATCTCGGAGACGACGCCGGAGCCGACGGTGCGGCCACCCTCGCGGACGGCGAAGCGGAGACCCTTCTCCATGGCGACGGGGCCGAGGAGCTCGACCTCGAGCAGGACGTTGTCACCGGGCATACACATCTCGACGCCGGCGGGGAGCTTGACCGAGCCGGTGACGTCGGTGGTGCGGAAGTAGAACTGGGGCTTGTAGCCGGTGAAGAACGGGGTGGTGCGGCCGCCTTCTTCCTTGGAGAGGATATAGACCTCGCCCTTGAACTTGGTGTGGGGCTTGATCGAGCCGGGCTTGCAGATGACCTGGCCGCGCTCGATGTCGTCCTTTTCGACGCCACGCAGGAGGACGCCGACGTTGTCGCCGGCCTGGCCGGAGTCGAGGGTCTTCTGGAACATTTCCACGCCGGTGATGGTCGAGGTCTTGTTCTCCTTGCGGATACCGACGATCTCGACGCCGTCGCCGACCTTCACCACGCCACGGTCGATACGACCGGTGGCGACGGTGCCGCGGCCCTTGATGGAGAAGACGTCTTCCACGGACATGAGGAAGGGCTTGTCGATCTCGCGGACGGGCTCGGGGATGAACGAGTCGATGGCGTCGAAGAGCTCATCGATGGGCTTGCAGATCTTGTCGTCCTTGGGGTTCTCAAGGGCGGCCTTGGACTGACCCTTGATGATGGGGGTCTTGTCGCCGGGGAAGCCGTACTTCTTGAGCAGGTCCTTGACCTCTTCCTCGACGAGCATGAGCAGCTCGGGGTCGTCGACGAGGTCGACCTTGTTGAGGAAGACGACGATGTGGGGCACACCGACCTGACGGGCGAGCAGCACGTGCTCGCGGGTCTGGGGCATGACGCCGTCGGCGGCGGAGACGACCAGGATGGCGCCGTCCATCTGGGCGGCGCCGGTGATCATGTTCTTGACGAAGTCGGCGTGGCCGGGGCAGTCGACGTGGGCGTAGTGGCGGTTCTTGGTCTCGTACTCGGTGTGAGACGAGGCGATGGTGACCGTCTTGTTGGAGTCACGGACGGTGCCGCCCTTGGTGATTTCGGCGTAGGACTTGATGGTCCCGCCGAACACGGCGGCCGAGCGGGCGGAAAGGGCGGCGGTGAGGGTGGACTTGCCGTGGTCGATGTGGCCGATGGTGCCCACGTTGACGTGCGGCTTGGTGCGAGTGAACGTGCCCTTTGCCATGGAAGATCTCCGAAAAAATGCGCTCGACGTGCTCTGTTGCGCAGGCCGAGGCGATACTCGCCCGACTGCGGCCCCCTTGCGTCAGGGGGCGGGCTTCGTGCGCCGGGCGGCGCACCAAGCGGGGGTGATTCTATGACGCGGTCGCCTCCGGACCCAACCGGATGCGCCGGGCTCCGCACCGGAACATACCGGGGGAGCGAAAGCCGCTGACGGGACTTGAACCCGTGACCTCAGCCTTACCAAGGATGCGCTCTACCACTGAGCTACAGCGGCGGACTTTCTGCGTATTCACCGCCGGGTTGGCCCGAGGTGGGGGGAAGATGATAGAGGGTGGGTTGCGCCGGTCAATATTCGGGAGAAGGTGGGGATAGGGGGTGGATGGATGGTCTATGAATGTGAACATCCGGTTTTCATCGGATGGTCCGGTGGATCCGGGAGGCGCACGCGGCCCGGGTACGGCGAGGAACGGGCCAATAAATGACCCCGCCGTCTAGAATGGTGGTGAGGACTTCCGCCACCCGGCGGGCCGGCTCTGGCCCCCGGACTGGCTGCAGGCCAACCCCGGTGGGCGACGCGACCGTGTGACCCCCCACCCCCCACCCCCGCCCACCCTGACCCCCGTCGGTGCGGGCCGTTTGTTTGCCCGCCGCCCGACCCAACGATTTGGAGCCCCCCATGACCGCCCTTGCTTCCGCCCCCACCCCCCCCGCCTCCCACCTCAACGGCAAACTGACCGACGTTCGCGCCATGCTGGGTGCCGAGGCGGACAAGCTGCTGGGCTACACCGCCAAGGTGAACAAGGACACGCTGCACCTGCCGGGCCCGGACTTCGTCGACCGCGTGTTCTCCCAGACCGACCGCACGCCCCCGGTGCTGCGGAACATGCAGCTGCTGATGAACACCGGCCGCCTGGCGGGCACCGGCTACGTGAGCATCCTGCCGGTGGACCAGGGCATCGAGCACTCGGCGGGCGCCAGCTTCGCCCCCAACCCGGCGTACTTCGATCCGGAGAACATCGTCAAGCTGGCCAT
>JAJTDF010000138.1 GCA_021294835.1 Planctomycetaceae bacterium | reverse complement strand
CCCGGCGAGTGTGCCGCCGGGACGCCCGATGATCTTCTCAAACAGCCGACAGCCGACCGGTCACTTGCCCAGCTTCAGACCCATCAGGCCCGCCAGGCCGCCGCCGTCGTCGAACTTCTGGCCGAAGCCGCCGGAGAGCTCCTTGTTGCGGAACTTCTCGCGCTGGCGGCGCAGCTCGGGGGTCTCCTTCTGGATCTCCTTCAGCCGCTCCTCCTGGGCCTTGGCCCGGTCGGCGGCCTTGGCGTCGCGGCTGCCCGGGGCCGCCGCCTCGACCGGCAGCAGCGCCTTGATCGAGAGGCTGATCTTCCGCGAGTCGCGGTCGATCTTCAGCACCTTCGCCCGCACGACCTCGTCCTGCTTGAGGACGTCGGCCGGGGTGTTGATGCGGCGACGGGCGATCTCGGAGATGTGCACCAGGCCCTCAACGCCGGGGCCGATCTCGATGAACGCGCCGAACTCGGCCAGGCGGGTCACCTTGCCGGTCACCTCGGCGCCCTCGACGATCTCGCTGAGCTTGGTGACAAACGGGTCGTCCATCAGCTGCTTCATGCCCAGGCTGATGCGCTTGTTCTCAAGATCCAGCTTGAGGATCTGCACGCGGATCTTGTCGCCCTCCTTGACGTACTTGGCGACGTTCTTCTCCGTCGGCATCACCCGGTCATAGGTCATGTCCGAGATGTGCAGCAGGCCGTCCATGCCGCCGATGTCCACAAAGGCGCCGAACGGCATGATCTTGCGGACCGTGCCCTCGAGCGTCTGGCCTTCGGTCAGCGTGGTAGCCAGCTTCTTGGCCTTTTCCTCACGCTCGGCCTTGAGCATGTCGCGACGCGACAGCACGATGTTGCCGGCCCCGCGGCGGTCGATCTGCGTCACCGTGCACGGCAGCTTCTCGCCGATGAACACCGAGAGGTCCTCGATACGCTCCAGCGAGACCTGGCCGGCGGGCATGAACGCCTTGTGGTTGGCGACCTCAAGCTCCAGACCGCCCTTGTTCACGCCCGTCACGCGGGCCTCGACCACCTGGCCGACCTCCAGCAGTTCCCACGCCGCCTTCTGCACCGCGCCGGGACGCGAGCAGATGAACAACTGCTCGGCGGACTCGAAGCGGTCGACGACCACCTCGATCTCGCCGCCGACCACCGGCACCTGATCCTCGGGGTACTGCGTCCGCTGCACCACGCCCAGTTCCTTGGGGCCGAACTCCAGGAAGATGTCCGTCGGACCGACCGACACCACCTTGCCCGTGCGGTGCTCGCGACCGCTCTGCACCACCCGCGGGCCGCGGATGGCCGAGGGGCCGCCCTTGACCGCCGCCGGCTTGGAGGTCGTCGGCGACACCGGAGGGGTGGCGCTGGCCAGCGCCGCGTTGAGCATGCCCGCCAGCTCGGCGTCCACGCCCGCACCCTCGGCGGACACCTGCTCCAGCAGCGACCGGGTGTCCGGAGCCTTCACCTGGCCCGACCGCTCGGCGGCCGACGGCCCACGGCCCGGACGCGGGCCGCGATCACGATCACGGAACGACCGGCCGCCCGCCGGCTCGGTGCCGACCGACCCGATCACCTCGGCCTTCTTGATGGCCGGAAGACCCTTGAGGTTCGGCCCCTTGTCGCCGCCGGTTTCCGGGGCGGAAGCGGGCGTCGCTGCGGGTGTGGCCTCGGCAGCGGGCTGGGTGGTGTCGGCGGGAGCGGACGGTTGAGCGTTGGGATCCATTGAGTACTCGAAAATGACGACACGCCGTCCAACCGGGCTGGCCGCATCGGCGGCAAGCACACCCCGGGAGATTGGCCGCGACACTCGCGACCACCGGTCCGGCTTTGGGCGTGGGGGGAAGTGTAACGGCACCACACCGTCGGCGGCGACCGGGCGGATACCCCCCTCTGGCAATATCCGGACCCTCCCCCTGTCGCCCCCCTTACTCCCCCTCCCCCCCCCTCACCCCCCCCGTCCCGCCACGCCCTTCCGGCAACCGAACGCACCATTCGCTCCGGCGACTCGCCGAACAATCACGCACCATGGACATCTGGGATCTGCTCCGCCCCGGCGGCCCCACCGGCTCAATGACCTCCCGCCTTGAAGACCGCATGGTCGACGCGCTGCGGCACACACCGCCCGCGCGGGCTCCGGCGGCGTTGCAGAACGATGTTGACGAACTCGAGCAGCGCGTCGATCGGCTCACGCTGCTCAACGCCGCCCTGTGGGAGCTGCTCCGCGACCGCGTTAAGCTGACCGAGGCCGACCTGGTCAACAAGGTGCAGGAGATCGACCTTCGCGACGGCCGCTCCGACGGCCGCATCCGCTCCACCCCCAAGGTGTGCGACGCCTGCGGGCGCACCATCTCCTCCCGCCACCAGCGCTGCCTGTACTGCGGGGGCCACACCGGCTCGGCCGCCGGCATCGCCGCCAAACCCCGGCACTGACGCTCACCGCTTAGTGGACGGCTCCGCACCCGCCGGCCCGAGGCCCGCCAGCAACCGCCGGCACACCTCGTCGGGCCTCTCCGCCTGACACACCACGCCGCTGACCGCCACCCCAAGGCCGCTGCATCCGGCCAGCAGATGGATGTTCTCCGGCGTGATGCCGCCGATGGCCAGGTGCGGCAGCGGTCCGCCGGGCAGATCCGCCAGCCTGGCCACCGCGCTGCGCAAATAGGCCGGACCGGAGACCTCCCGCACCTTGGTGGAGGTCGCGAACATGGCACCCACGCCCACCGAGTCGGCCCCGGCGCGGATCGCCGCTTCCAGTTCGGTCAGATCGTGCGTGGACACTCCCACCAGCAAGGGCCGCACGCCCGCCGCCGCCCGCACCGCCGCCACCGGCAGATCGTCCTGTCCCACGTGCACGCCGTCGGCGCCAACCGCCAGGGCCACGTCCGGCCGGTCGTTGATCACCAGCGAAACCCCGGAGCACAGCCGGCGGGCCTCACCGGCGCGACGGTACAACTCGCCGTCGCCCAGCGTCTTTTCCCGCAACTGGATGCAATCCGCCCCGCCTGCGATCGCCCGGCGGATCACCTCCTGCCAGGGCAGGCGGCAGAGGGCCTCGGTCACCAGCACGCACAACCGCCATTGCGGGGCCGGGGCCGGCAGGTCGGCCATCAGCCGCCGCTCCAGTTCATACAACTCGTACCGCACCTGCTCCACCCGGGCGGCCGCCGAGCCGTACGTGCCGGCCGAGCCAGCGGAGCCGGCGGACACGGGCAGCACCAGTTTGAGAGCCTCCTCGATGCTGCGGGCGGCCTCCTGGGCCCGCTTGGCCGCCGCCTGCGCCACCGAGGCCAGGCTGGTCCGGCGGTACTCCGCCGCCGTGGAGATGGCGGTGCCCACGTCGCCGGGCGTGTCACGGGCGGCGAGAAGATCAGCCGCCGGCACCGCCGCCACCGCCTCGGCCAGAGCGTGGCGGGCCCGCTTGCAGCGGGAGGACAGTTCGGCGGAATTGCGCGAAAACCGGGCGATGTCCTCCATCACCCGCAGTCCCTCGCGGCAGCGGTTGAGATTGGCATCAAGAATTCGCAGTCCGTCACGTCGAGACATCGCCGGGAGGTTATGGGTCCGCCCCCGCGCTGGCCGATGTACCATCCCGCATGCAAAGCTCCGTCGCGCCCGTCAGCAACGCCGATCCGTGCATTCTGGTCATTTTCGGCGCCTCCGGCGACCTGACGCAGCGCAAGCTCATTCCCGCGCTGTATGAACTGGACCGCCAGGGCCGCCTGCCCGCCCAGCTGGCCGTGCTGGGCGTGTCGCGCACGCCCCTGAGCGACGAGCAGTTCCGCGAGAAGATGTTCGCGTCGGTCAAGCAGTTCGCCTCCGGCTTCGACCCCGCCCGGTGGAACAGCTTCGCCCGCCGGCTGTTCTACCACGCCGGCGACGGCTCGCAGAGCGAGACCATGCCCGGCCTGAGCAAACGCATCGCCGACCTGGGTCGCGAGCACAACATCCTCCGCTCGGGCGACATGCCCAACGTGCTGTTCTACCTCTCGGTCTCGCCGAACCTGTACGAGCCGATCATCGAGAACATCGGCCGGGCCGGGCTGGTGCTCGAGGGGCACCGCTGGTGCTCACTGAACCCCGCCGCCACCCCCTGGCAGCGGATCATCGTCGAGAAGCCCTTCGGCACCGATCTGGCCAGCACCGTGAGCCTCAACCGGGCGCTGGGCCGGGTGTTCGAGGAGGACGCGACCTACCGCATCGACCACTACCTGGGCAAGGAGCTGGTGCAGAACATCCTGGTGATGCGGTTCGCCAACACGGTCTTTGAGCCGCTGTGGAACCGCAACTACGTGGACCACGTGCAGGTGACCGCCGCCGAGACCGTGGGCGTGGGCAGCCGGGCCGCCAACTTCTACGACACCGCCGGCGCCATCCGCGACATGATCCAGAGCCACCTGCTGCAGGTGCTGTGCCTGGTCGCCATGGAGGCCCCCAGCGTCTTCGACGCCGGCGCCATCATGCGCGAGAAGATCAAGCTGGTGAACTCCTGCCGCCTGCTGAGCGAGGAACAGATCCCCCATGCGGCCGTCCTGGGCCGCTACGGCGCCGGCGCCGGCGGCACGCCAGACGACGTCGCCTACGTGAACGAGCCCGGTGTCGACCCTGAACGCCGCACCGAAACCTTCGCCGCCGTGCGGCTGCAGTTTGACAACTGGCGGTGGTCGGGCGTGCCGTTCTACCTCCGCTCCGGCAAGCGCATGGCGAGCAAGCTTACCGAGGTGGTGGTGCAGTTCCGCAAGCCCCCCACC
>JAJTDF010000065.1 GCA_021294835.1 Planctomycetaceae bacterium | reverse complement strand
CGCCACGTCCACCCGGTCGTGCAGGTTCAGGATCGACAGAATCTCGCGATCCAGCCCCTCCCGCCGCATCTCATCGGGGATCGTGTAGATACTCGTCCGATCGTGCATGCTGAAGCACCGCTTCAGCGGCACGTTCGAGAACATCGCGATCTTTTCCAGCACCTTGTTGTCCGCCGGCTCGGTCCCGCGGCACGCGATCATGTGCGGCTGGATCCCCGCCTCCATCAGCCGCTTGATACCCAACTGCGCCGGCTTGCTCTTCTGCTCCCCGAGAATCTGCGGCTTGATGACGTACGTCAGCGCCACAAAGCACGTGGAGTTCAACCCCTCCTCAAACGCCAACTCCCGCAGCGCTTCCAGGTAGAAGCCGTTCTCGTAATCCCCCACCGTCCCGCCCACCTCGACGAACACCACGTCCGCCGGCCGCTGCCCATCGCCCTGCACCGCCAGTTCACGGATCCGCCGCTTCACTTCCCCCGTCACGTGCGGGATCCACTGCACGTCACGACCCAGATAGTCGCCGTGCCGCTCACGCTCGAGGATGTTGCTGAAGATCTGCCCCGAAGTCGTGAAGTTCTTCTTGGTCAGGTCCTGATCGAGCATCCGCTCGTACGTCCCGAGGTCCATGTCGCACTCGGTCCCGTCATCCAGCACGAACACCTCACCGTGCCGGTAGGGGTTCAGCGTCCCCGCGTCGATGTTCAGGTACCCCTCCAGTTTGATCGGCGCAACGCTCAGCCCCTTGTCCTTGAGCAGCTTCGCCATGCTCGCCGAGAAGATGCCCTTGCCCAGCCCGCTCATCACCGTACCGAACACGATCACGTACTTGTGGAAGCCCTTGCGGTAGCCCGGCGGGAACGGCGAGTGAAACTCCGTCGCCGATGTGTCCGCCAACCCAGACAGCAGGTCGGGCCGGCCCATCCCCTCCAGTTGAATTGCGACATCTTCCTCATCGCCCTCAAACTCCACCGACGACACCGGCTCCACCCCCGGGCGGCTCAGGCTCCCAAGTTTCCGGACCTGCTCGACGCGGCTGGCGGACGACGGTTGATTGGGCAAGGAGGGCATGGATGAGCGTATCCACACCTCGTCCCGAAGTGGCCTTCTCCGTGTCAAACCTGTCAGGCTGAACTTTGCTGAACTTTCGTTTTCGTATGCTGTTTGCAGTTTGTGAGGATGTCGCTCGCCCGCGGCCGCCCGCCCACGAATTGCCCCGTTCCGGGGAGCCCCTGGATCCCCACTCTCCCGCCCCACCGCCAAACACTCCAGCCACCCGCGTGCTGCCTTCCCGCACGCCCGCTCTCAAGGAACTGCCATGGCCCGCACCGCCTCCCTCCCCATCCTGCTCGCCGCTCTGACCTCCCTCAGCACGCTGCCCGCCCTTTACGCCCGACAGGACGCCGCCCCGGCCGAACTCCCCGCGCTCCGCGACCGTCGCATGGACCCCGGCACCGGCCGCCATCTGGCTGCCTGGCCCCCGGCCATCCCCTTCGACCACCAGCGCATGGTCCTCACCATCGACATCCCGTCGATGACCGAGCCGAAGTTCTCCGCCTCCATGGACCTCACCGCCGTCGCCGTCGGCAGCGCCCGCTCGGTCCTCCCGTTGATGGCCCGCAGCACCATCACCCCGACGTCGATCACGCAGGACGGAGCCCCCGCCTCGTTCCGCCGCGACGACGCCACGCTCCTGATCGACCTCCCCCGCACCGTCAAGCCCGGCGAGAGCACCACGCTGCGAATCGCCTACACCGCCGAGAAGCCCGGCGCCGACGGCAACGGCCTGATCTGGCTCCAGCCCCGCGAGGCCACCGAGGCCCGCGCCGCCCGGCCGGGCATGGTCTACAGCCAGGGCCAGACCCAATGGAACAGCTTCTGGTTCCCCTGTCACGACTTCCCCAACGAACGCCTCGCCACCGAACTCAAGGTCACGGTTCCCGATCCCTATATCGTCATCAGCAACGGCGCTCTGGTCTCCAAGCAGACCGCCGACGGCCGCTCCACCTTCCACTGGAAGCAGGACCAGCCGCACCCTGCGTATCTGGTCATGATGGCCGTCGGCCAGTTCGATGTGGTCGACGTCGGTGGCGACGCCTCCGCCCGACCCGGGCTGTGGATGCCCGTGTACGGCCCCCCCGGCTCCGCCGACCGCCTCAAGGACATCTTCGCCAACACCGCCGAGATGGTCACCTTCTTCGAGCGCACCTTCGACGAGCCCTACCCGTGGGACAAGTACGCCCAGGTCATCGTCCGCAACTTCCGCTGGGGCGGCATGGAGAACACCTCCGCCACCACCCTGGCCGAGTTTGCCGCCCGGGGCGACCGGGGCAGCCAGGACGGCCTGATCGCCCACGAACTCGCCCACCAGTGGACCGGCAACCTGATCACCTGCAAGTCCTGGGAGCACCTCTGGCTCAACGAAGGCTGGGCCACCTACTCCGAATGGCTCTGGACCGAGCACAATCAGGGCCGCGATGCCTACCTCCGCAAGGTCCGGGGCAACGGCGCGCGTCTGACCGTCGGCGAGCGCAACCGACTCCCACTCGCCGCCCCCATGGTCACCAACGCCTTCACCGACCCCGAGGTCAACTTCACCAAGGCCGACAACCCCTACACCAAGGGCGCCCACGTGCTCCACATGCTCCGCGTTCGACTGGGCGATGACGTCTTCTTCGCCGGCGTCCGTGCCTACATCGACCGCCACAAGTTCGGCCACGTCGAAACCGACGACTTCCGCAAGGTCATGGAGCAGGTCAGCGGCGAGAATCTCGAACGGTTCTTCTGGCAGTGGTGCCGCCGGCCCGGCACGCCCCGCCTCAACGTCACCGCCGAGATCGATGGAGCCAATCTGGTCATCACCGCCCGCCAGGTCCAGAACATCGACCCCGCCAACCCCGCCTACGACATCACCCTCCCCATCAGGATCACCGCCGCCGACGGCACGGTCTCCACCTCCGTCCTCTCCTTCGATACCCGAGAGGGGGTTCTCAAACTCCCCACCACCACCAGACCCGCCAAGATCCAGATCGACCCCGACGCCACCCTCCTCGCCCGCATCCTCTTCCAGTCCAGCCTCGATGCCCCGGTCCCGCAGCCCGAGCAGCCGGCAGCCCCTGAGCAGCCCGCAGTTCCTCCGGCGGTTCCGGCGCCCGCACCCGCCGCACCCGGCTCAGTCCGCTGAGTCCCCGCCCGCCGGCCTCAGCCGTTCCTCGCCCGCCATCGTGACACAAACGCGTCGTACTGCTCCGGCGTGTCGATCCCCGGCTGTGCCGTTGCGCACAGCCCAACGCCGATGGTCAGTCCGTGCTCCAGCACCCGCAACTGCTCCAACTGCTCGCTCTGCTCCAGCGGCGTCGCCGGCATCGCCACGTACCGCTCAAGAAAGCCACGCCGGTAGGCGTACACGCCGATGTGCCGCAGCGGCCTCGCCGCCGCCAGCCCCCGACCGTCACGATCCACCGGGATCCCCGCCCGCGAGAAGTACAACGCCGCCCCGCTCAGCGCCCGCACCACCTTCACCACGTTGCGGTCCCCCAGTTCCTCCGCCGCCCCCAGCGGCGCCGCCGCCGTCCCCACCACCGCCCCCGGTGTCTCCAGCAGCGCCCTCACCGCCGCCGTGATCACCTCCCCGGCCATCTCCGGCTCATCCCCTTGCGCGTTCACGATCACCTGGTCCTCACCCAGCCCCAGCGCCGCTGCCGCCTCCGCCAGCCTGCTGGTGCCGTTGGGGTGGTCCACCCGCGTCATCACCACCTGCGTGCCGAACGGCCGCAACGCCTCCGCCACCCGCGCATGATCCGTCGCCACCACCACCCGCTCGGCCACCGCCGATTGTCGCACCGCGTCAACCACGTGCTGCACCAGCGGCCGCCCGGTCCTGTCCGCCAGCACCTTCTCCGCAAACCGCGTCGACGCGAGCCGCGCCGGGACGATCACAACTGCGCCATGAGCCATGCGCTCACGGTAGCCGCGTCCGCTCCACGCCCCCACCCCCGCACCCACCCCGTCGTCGGCCTCACGACGCCTTGAGTTCCGTCACCAGAGCCTTGAGCGCGTCACGCCGCTGCCGGATGTCCTTGTACGTCATCTGCTGCAGGGCGATCTTGCTCGCCAGCGCCAGCGCTTCCTCCGCCGCCCCCAACTCGCGCTCGGCCCTGGCCCGCTGCTCCAGCGAACTCAGCAGGTCGTACCGCAGTTCCAGGCTCAGGGCCTCCGCCTCGTTCATCCCCTCCAGCGCTTCGCGGAACGTCGCGATCGCCTCCTCCTGCCAGCCGATCGCCGAGAAACTCCGACCCAGCCGGTGCAGCGTGTTGGCCTTGTTCTTCGCCTCGCTCTTGGCCAGCTGAAACTGCTCAATCGCCTCGTTGTGCTTCCCCGCCGCCGCATACCGCAACCCGAGTTCGTATTTCAGGCCCAGATCGGTCGGATACGCCGCCACGTTGGCCTCGTACTCGGCGATCTCTAGATTCAACTGCGCAACCTCCGCGGCACGGAACCGGCCCGCCAGTTCCGCATCCCCGGGGTTCTGCCGCAGTTGCTCGGCCACTTGCCGCAGTTCCCGCCGCCCGATCTTCAGTTTCAACTCACCCGAAGCCTTGCGGAACGCGAAGTCCTGCATGTCCGCGTGCGCTTTGTCCAGAACGCTGATCGCCTCCTGCTCGTCCTCGGGCGTTCCCCGCCGGATCAACTCCGCCACGTACTGCTTGATCGTCGGCCGGTCCAGAGGCGTGGCGGCGTACTTCGCCTTCAGCCCCTCCAGCGTCCGAGCCGCCACCTCGGCGGACTTGACCACCTGATCCTGCTCCACCAGCTGCCGCTGCGCTTCGGCGTTCTTCAGGTTTGCCCGGAATCCCCCCGACTCTTTCACCTTGTCATAGCCCCCGCTGCTCATCGTCGCCTGCGCCGCCAGGTTCCGCGCGTCCGCCGCCAGCGCATTGTCTGACGGGTCCAGTTTGTACGCCAGATCGGCCGCCAGAGCCGCTTTCTTATAGTCCTCAATCTTCACGAACACCTTCATCAATTTGACAAAGGTGTCCTTCTTCGGCTTGGCCTCCCGCTGCGCCAGGTCCAGCACCTTCGGCGAGATGAACTTCATCGGCTCCCGCAGCGTTGTCTCCTGCGTCGCCAGCAGGGCCCGCAGCCCCAGATCCACGTCCCCCGGCTTGCACGCCCACGCCAGCACCGCCTCCAGATACCGGTCAATCGGCGTCCGTCCCGTGATCGTCTTGGCCACCTCCTTGGGCACCCCGGCCTTCGGACCCGCCGACGCCAGGTGACCCGCGGCCGACGAGAAGAACCCCTCCAGAGCCTTCATGTCATCCGGCGAGAAACGAAGACCGCTCAGCCAGCAGGTCATCGCATACTCGTAGTTCCCCGCCTCGTGCATCGGCGCCGCCCGATCAAACCACGCCCGCGCCTTGCCCGGGTCAAACTCCAGCACACCCTCAGCCGCCGACACCTTGCCCGCCTTCGGATCCGCACCCGCCGCCCCCGCCGTGCCCGCGTCCTTGGTTTCACTCGCCGGCTTCTTGAATCGATCGAACAGTCCCACTGCGTACTCCTGCACCACCCGGGTTCGTCTCGCCCCACCCCCCGCCGTCCCGCATTCCACCCCCCCCGTTAGCCCCGATGCTAGACCCCACAGCACCACCCCGAACATCGGGCGATCCCACCACTTCCCATCACCCTCAAGCACCCGATCTTCCCCCATCCGCCCCTCTGTCCAACCCCGCCCCCCCCTCTCGTATTTCCCCGCACCTCCGCTATTGTTCAACCGTCTCATGACCCCCGCCGAACTGCGCATCGTCACCCTGCCACACCCCGTCCTTCGCGAGAAGGCCCGCCCTGTGGACGCCCCCCCCATCAGCGAGCAGGTCGCTGCCGTTGCCCGCCGCATGATCGACCTCATGTTCCAGGCCGAGGGCATCGGCCTGGCGGCTCCGCAGGTTGGCCTCCCCTGGCGGCTCTTCGTCGCCCATGTGCCCGAGGATCCCGAAGAGGGCCGCACTGCCGCCGCCTCCCCCGCCGAGTGCACCGCCGCCCCCGAGGTCTACCTCAACCCCGTCCTCTCCGCCCCCTCGGCCGACCTTGAACCCTTCGAAGAAGGCTGCCTCAGCCTCCCCAAGATCCGAGGCCGCGTCATGCGTCCTTCGCAGATCACCATCACCGCCACCGACCCGACCGGCAACCGCTTCACCCGCCGCGCTGGGGGCCTACTCGCCCGCTGCTGGCAGCACGAGATGGACCACCTCGACGGCGTCCTGATCATCGACCGCATGCTTCAGCCCGACCGCCTGAAGAACCGCAACGCCATCAAGGCCCTCGGCGGCTGACCTCCTCCTCCTTCCACCCCTCCACCGACCCCCACCGCGCCCCACCGACCGCCCCGCACCGCATGCATGCGCCCGTCCCCATCCCGCCCCCCCCCGTTCTGTGCGCGCAATCCGCCGCCGGCCCCCTCCGCCTGCGCCTGGCCCTGCTCGGTTCCGGGGAGTTCGCCCTCCCCTCCTTCTGCGCTCTGGCCCAGCAGCACGACATCCGCCTGGTGGTCACCCAGCCCGACAAACCCGCCGGCCGAGGCCAGGCCCTCACCCCCACCCCGGTCGGGCAGTGGGCCGCCGCCGCCGGCCTCCCCCTCGCCAAACCCGTCGACATCAACGCCGCGGCCGACCTGGCCCACGTCCGCTCCCTGGCCGGACCCGACCTGGTCAACGCCTGGGTGATCATCGCCTTCGGTCAGAAACTCTCCGTTCCCCTGCTCGACGGCCTCTTCGCCGTCAACCTCCACGGCTCGCTCCTGCCGCGCTGGCGGGGCGCTGCCCCCATCAACGCCGCCATGCTCGCCGGCGACCCCGTCACCGGCAACACCGTCATCACCATCGCCCAGAGAATGGATGCCGGCCTGATGCTCGGCCAGAGTCAGCGCCCGATCCTGCCCAACCTCTCTGCCGGCGAGTTACACGACCTCCTCGCCGCCGATGGCCCCGCCCTGCTCGCCGATGTCCTCACCCGATACGCCGCCGGCTCTCTGACCGGCCGGCCTCAGGATGAAAACCTCACCACTCGCGCCCGCAAGCTCTCCAAGGCCGATGCCTTTCTCGATTTCACCCAATCGGCCGAGGTGTGCCGCCGCCGCGTGCACGGCCTGAACCCCTGGCCCGCCGTCACCGTCACCCTCGCCGACAAACCCTGCAAACTGCTCCGCGTCGCCGACCTCCCCACCGCGCACTCCGCCGCGCCCGGCACGCTGCTCACCGCCCAAGGCGGCCTGGTCGCCTGCGGCGCCGGTGCCCTGCAGATCTTGGAAATCCAACCCGCCGGCGGCACGCCCATGCCCTGGCGGGCCTTCTTCACCGGCCGCCGCCCGGCCGACGGAGCGCTGTTCACCAGCCAGCCACCCCCGCGTCCTGAGGCCAAGCCGTGAACCCCGCCCCCCGTCCCGCCGGCTGGCAGGCCACCCTCTGGGACCTCTTGGCGCCCGTCAAGGCCATCTTCACCGGCCCCGCCGGCCCGCCACTTTTCCAGCGCCCGCCTTCAGACGCCCCCCACGCCGAGCCGGCAGCGGCGCCTTCGCCCCCAAGCCCACGCCAGGCCAAGCCCACCTCCCGACGCCGGCCCCCGCCGCCCCTCACCCGCCCCGCCGCCAGCCGTCGCAAACCCCGCCCTGATCCGGCCGCAGCCCCGGTCACGCCCGCGGCATCCACCGCCCCCGCCGCCCTCGCCGGCACGCCCCCTGTGGGCCCTGCGGCCACACAGGCCGACGACCCCTCCGCCCAGGCCCGCTACGACCAGGTCTGCCGCGCCATGCTTGCCCACTACGGCATCAAGGTCCGCAGGTGGCGCACCAGCATGTCTGGCATCGCGTGGGTCGTCCACTACCGCGACGGCACCCAGGCCCGGTTCATCGAATCCCCCAAGCCCAAAGGCCCCATGTCCGCTGCGGTCTTTCTTCACGAGATCGGCCATCACGCCATCGGCTTTGATGTCTACAAGCCCCGATGCCTTGAGGAGTTCAAAGCCTGGGAGTGGTCGCTCAACGCCATGGCCGCCCACGGCCTGAACATCACCGATGCCGTCCGCCACCGCATGCACCTCTTTCTGTGGTACGCCGTCGCCAAGGCCAAACGCAGGGGCATCAAGGCCATCCCGCCCGAACTCGCCCCTTTCATTGAGCGTCCCCCCCGCCGTCGCCGCAAGTCGGGCTGACTGCCCCAGCCCCGCCAACGCGTACGCTGGGCCATGCCCAGCACCGCCGCCACGCCCGCTGCGTATCTTGCCGCGCTCGAGCCTGATCGCCGCGCCGCCCTGACCGCGATCCGAAAGGCCATCACCACGCACCTGGACCGCGACATCGCCGAAGGCATGCAGTACGGCATGATCGGGTACTTCATCCCCCACTCGGTCTTCCCCGACGGCTACCACTGCGACCCCAGGCAGCCCCTGCCTGTCGCCGGACTGGCCTCCCAGAAAAGCCACATGGCCCTCTACCTCACCTGCTGCTACATGAACCCCGAACTTGACGCCTGGTTTCGCACCGCCTGGGCCGAAACTGGCAAGAAACTCGACATGGGCAAGGGATGCCTCCGCTTCAAGAAGGTCGACGACGTTCCTTTGGACCTGATCACGGCCCTCTTCCGCCGCATTCGCGCCAAGGACCTCATCGCCCGCTACCAGGCCGCACGCGCCGCCAGCCCCAACGCCAGCCCCAAGCCCAAACCCAAGGCCACCACCAAGCCCGCCAAAGCAGCCGCCTCACGCGCGGCAGTCAAACCTGTCAGGCCCGCAACCAAGGCCACCCCACGGAGGACTGCCAAACGCGGGGCATCCCGCTGACCCTTCCCGCCCCGCAGCCTCACGGCACAAACCAGTCATCAACGCCGGCCGAACCGGACCCAGACCCCGCCGGCTGCAGCGGCCTGGCCCCCAGCAACATGTACCCGTCAGTCAGCCGCCAAACGCCGCGGTACCGCTCCCCCAGCGGCCGCCCTTCGTTGGGCTTGGCGCCGTCCCTCAGCAGCAGAATCAGATCCGACATCGCCGCCGAGTGCGCAAACACATAATCGTGGTTGGCAGACCACGGTGTCCGCACCAGACTGGCCACAAACTCGATGTTCGGCACCGCTGCCAGCCGCTCGCCCGTTTGGTCAGTGAATTCATCCAGGCTCATCGCACCCAGCCTCCGCCCGGCAGAGAACAGCCACGCCGCGAAGGACAACGCTGCATCTTCCGGCGAGAAGTACACCACCAGCCGTCCCACCGCCGCCAGCACCCCCTCAGACAGAACCCGCTGCTTGAACACGCCCGTGTCCAGATCCGGCGCCGCCAGCACCAGCGTCTGGATCTTCAGGCTCTCGCGAAGATCAAGCTCCGCCGCAGCGTACTCGATCACCAGTTCCCGCAGCGCCGAGGTCGCCACATCCGCACCCCTGGAGTGCGCGATGATGTGAATCCGGTCAACATGGGGCGACCTTGCCAGCGCCTTGATCGCCCGCTTGAGGTGGAACACTGTGTACTCGCCGCTCTCCCGGTCATACGCATATCCGAACAGCCCGCCGTACCCGGCAGGCCATGAATAGCACGCCGCCACCCCCACCCGCCCCAGAAAGTGCCACGTCCCCGCCGGACGGATGACCGAATCCTCGAAGCTGTTGTTGAACCCGTGCACAAACAGGTACACGTCGCGTCGGTCGGTCTGCGCCATCCACTCCGCCAGTTGCGCGTTCAGGTCCGCCTGCGACGCCTCGATCACCGCTTCTTGTTCCGGGGAACGTACGTATCGCCCATCGGCGATCACCAGGTCCGTCGTGCCGAATGACAGATCCCCACCCGGCTCCACCCCCGACACCTTCAAGATGAACTCCCGATCCCGTTCCACCCGCAGGCTGTCCTCCAGCAGTTCTTCGTAGCCGATTACCGGAGCCGTCGTCACCGACACCACGCCCCACCGCAATCGGTCCGACCTGTCCGCCGTGTACCCCTCAATGCACCCCGGACCGGTCTGCTCACCTGCGTCGTGCTCCCCTGCAGCCGCAGTCGGTCTCGGCTGCCGGTCGGTGAAGTACAGCATCCGCATCTCGGTCTTCTGTCTCGCCTGCGGCACCTCCGCCATAATCCGTCGCCCCTGCTCGGTCAGCATCAGGTTCGGCGTCGGGATCATCGAATGCCGGCACCCCGGCACCGCCGCTATCGCCGCCAGCATCACCGCCGCCATCACCAGCCCGAGCCACCGCCCGCCCATCCCCGAAGCCCGCACTACCGGCATCGCTGCCCCGCACCGCCAGAACTCGACATTCATGTTCCGAGCATAACCCCCTTGCGGACCTTCTGGGAGGCCCCGATGCTGCCGCTTGCTCTCCCGATCTGAAACCGCACCCGCCCCCCGCCGAATCACCTGTCTGTAAGGAGCATTCGCGCATGGACTACGTTCTTGCCGCCCTGATCGGCCTTGGTTTGGCAGCCGCCTGCGGCTTCCGCGTCTTCCTGCCGGTTCTCGTGCTTGCCGTCGCCGCACGCGCCGGGGCCGTCCAGCTCGCCCCGTCACTTTCCTTCCTGATCTCCGACACGGCTCTAGTTGCCCTCGGCCTGGCCACCGCCCTCGAGATCGGCGGCTACTGGATCCCCTGGCTCGACCACGCACTGGACGTCGCCGCCACCCCCGCCGCCGTCGTCGCCGGCACGCTGGTCGCCGGCTCCCAGTGGGTCCCCATCGGCCCGGACGGCGAACTGCTCACCTGGGCCCTCGCCCTGATCGTCGGTGGCGGCGTCGCCGGAGCCGTTCAGGTCGGCACCGTCGCCCTGCGAACCGCCAGCACCGCCTTCACCGGCGGCCTGGGCAACCCCCTGTTCGCCACTGCCGAGCACGGTGCAGCCGCCGCCATCAGCATCGCCGCCATCACCGTCCCCGCTCTCGCCTTCGTCGCCCTGCTCGTCGGCTGCCTCGGCGTCGGCTTCTACCTCCGAGCCCGGGCCAACCGCCGCGCCGCCGCCTCCCCTCAACCCCTGCCGGCCGTCGCCTCCGCCAGGAACCCGGTCGACGGGTTGCCGATCTCGTGAACCACCATCTGGTTGGTCACCCTTGGCTCGCCCAGCGGCCGCCCCGCCAGCAGCACCACAATGTCCCCCTTGGACGCGATCCCCAGCGTCTGCAGTTCCTCATCCACCGTCCGGTTCCACGCCGCCAGGTCATGCCCCGCTCCGGTACCCAGGTCATACCGCAGGGCCCGCACGCCCTTCAGCAGCGCCATCCGCCGCAGTTCCCGGCGGCTTGATGAATACGCGATGATCGGCACCGTGAAGTTCGTCTGGCTCAAGTACCTCGCCCCACCCCCGGTCTGCGACCACACCACCACCGCCTTGGCATGCATGTCCCGGGCCAGGTACCACGCCGCATGCGCCAGCGCCGCCGTGCGATAGCCCGACGCGATCACCCGCCTCGGCGGGCTCGGGTCATGCCGCAGCTCGGTGATCCGCTTCTCCGCCGTATCAATCACCCGCCGCATCGTCTCCACCGTCACCAGCGGAAACTTCCCCACCGCCGTCTCACCCGAGAGCATCACCGCGTCCGCCCCGTCAAACACCGCGTTGGCCACGTCGGTCACCTCCGCCCGTGTCGGCCCCGGGCTGGAGATCATCGACTCGAGCATCTGCGTCGCCACGATGCACGGCTTGCCCCAGTTGTCCGCCGCCGCCACCAGCTGCTTCTGCACCACCGGCACCAGCGCGATGTCCATCTCCACCCCCAGATCACCCCGCGCCACCATGATCCCGTCCGCCTGCTTCACGATCGCGTCCATGTTCGCCACCGCCTGCGGCTTCTCGATCTTCGCGATCACCGGAATCATCGACGGCCTGCCGGCGCCGTCACCCAGCAGCAGTTCCTCCCCGGCCCGGCTCGCCGGACACACCCCCGCCAGGTACTCCTGCAGCGTCCGGATCTCATCCGCCGTCCGCACGAACGACAATGCCAGATAGTCCACCCCGTGCTGAACCGCCCACTGCACGCACGCCCAGTCCCGCTCTGACAACGCCGTCACCGACAACTCACTCTGCGGCAGATTGATCCCCTTCCCGGAGGTCACCGGACCGCCCGTGGTGACCCGGCACCGAAGCGACGCCGCCGGATCACCCTTGAGCCGCTCCACCGCCAGCATGCGGATCGCCCCGTCATTCACAAGCACCCGCTGCCCCGGTAGCACATCCTGCCCGATCGTCGCGTAGCCGCACGACAGCACCGGCGTCCGACCCGGCTTGGACTCCGTCGCCGTCGGGTCCAGCAGCACATCCTGCCCCGCGTGCAGTTCAATCCCCTCCCCCGGCACCGTGCCAATCCGAATCTTCGGCCCCGGCAGATCGCCCAGCACCCCCACCGGCAGGCCCAGCTTCGCCGCCACCTCCCGCACCGTGGTGATCCGCCGGTAATGCTCCTCCAGCTTCCCGTGCGAGAAGTTCAGCCGGAACACGGCCACCCCCGCCATGATCAGCCGCTCGATCATCTCCGGGCTGTCACTCGCCGGCCCCAGCGTCGCGACGATCTTCGCCCGCGTGGGCGCACTGACGCGCCCCGGCTCCACCGCCACCACCCCGCCGCCGCCGGCCCCATCAAGCTGTCGATTCACCGGCACGGATTCAAGATTCATGGCCCGAGGGTACCCTCCCCCATGAAGTCTCCACTGCACAAAATCCTCGGCGTTGACAAAGCCCTCATCGGCATGGTCCACGTCGGGGCCCTGCCCGGCAGCCCCGGCAGCCGGCAATCCATCCCCGCTCTGGCCAAGGCCGCCGCCCACGAGGCCCGCGTGCTGATCTCCGCGGGCTTCGACGCCGTCATGATCGAGAACATGCACGACGCCCCCTATGTCAACGCCCCTCATCACCCCGCCGTCACCGCCGCCATGACCGCCGTCGGACTCGCCGTCGCCGAGGCCATCGGCGACGCCCCCATGGGCGTGCAGGTCCTCTCCCTCGGCTCCCGCGAGGCCCTCGCCGTCGCCCTGGCCGTCGGGGCCCAGTTCATCCGCGTCGAGAACTTCGCCTTCGCCCACGTCGCCGACGAGGGACTCATGCCCGAGGCCCAGGCCGGCCCCCTGCTCCGCTACCGCCGCTCCATCGGTGCCCAGCACATCGCCATCTTCGCCGACATCAAAAAGAAGCACGCCAGCCACGCCCTCACCGCCGACCTCCCGCTGGCCGACGCCATCGCCGGAGCTGAGTTCTTCGGTGCTGACGGCGTCATCATCACCGGCGCCGCCACCGGACGGCCAACCGATCCCGACGACCTCGCCGAAGCCCGCGCCGCCACCCGCCTCCCGGTGCTCGTCGGCTCCGGCGTCACCCCCGCCACCGTCCAGAGCCTCTTCCGCCATGCCGACGCCCTCATCGTCGGCTCTTCCATCAAACGCTCCGGACACTGGAGCCAGCCCGTCGACCCCCGCCGTGCCGCCGCCATCGCCAAAGCCAAAGCCAAAGCCCGCTGATCATGCCCGACGCCGCCTGCCCCATCCCCCCGCCCGATCGCTGCCCCTACTGCGGCCATCCCTGCGCGCTGGTCTACGTCCACGGCCATGGCCAATGCGCCTTCTGCGGCTGCAACATCGAACCCTGCTGCCAGCCAGACACCTGGCCCGGCAGTGGGCCCGGCAGTGGGCTCGGCAGTGGGCCCGGCAGTGGGCCCGACAGCCGGTCTGACAGTGGGCCCGACGCCGCTGAAACCTCAGCCGACCCCCACTGACAGTCCCGCACTCCGGCTGGCGGCGTCATGAAATCGCTTGCAGTGGCCGCCCCCGCCCCTGCCCGCCACAGGGAAGTTCCCCATTGGCGCAGGTCCAAGCACGATCCGTCGCGATTCCCTCGCAAGCGTCCCAGAATCGTGTAGACTCTCTCCGGAGGAGAACCATCCGGCCCGTCGGTCCACCACCTTGCGGAGGTTTCTGCATGATCGGTGTCGAACTCAGCGGCGCAGTCACCTTCCGGGTCTTCCTCCCCCACGCTTCACGGGTACAGGTCGTCGGCACCTTTACCGACTGGCGTCGGTGCCCGATCGACCTCAAACGCGAACACCCCGGCTGGTGGTCCGGTTCGCTCCCGGTCGACAGCGGCGACCACAAGTTCTGCTACCTGGTTGACGACTCCGTCTGGCTCGCCGACTACGCCGCCCACGGCGTCATCCTCGACCCGGGTGGCCATTGGCTCAGCCGTCTCCGCATCCCTTGCGTCGGGCATGAGATCATCACCCGCCCCATCGCCCCCGCGCCGGCCCGCGTCACCCGACCTGAACCGGCCCCCGCCGCCGGCTGAATACTCCGCTCATCCGTCATCGCACCGGCTCTGGCGCCGCCGCAGGCTTGGCCCGCCCTTCCACGGCGGTCAGCCATCCATCGATGTCCTGAACCACCATCTCGTGCAGGTCCTTCACGTTTGATCCCGCCGGCGCTCTCTCGGTGTTGTTCACGATCACCGAAAACGCGATCCGCCGTCCGGTCCCCGTGTGCGTCACAAAACCCGAAAGTGCCTGCACCCCGCGGATGAACCCCGTCTTTGCACGAACCTCATGGTCCAGCCGCCGCCCCCGGAACCGACTCTCCAGTCGCCCCTGCTCCGTCGTCGCCATCGATGCCACAAACGCGTCTCCCACCTTCGGATCCTGCGCCACCAACCCCAGCCACCTCGCGAGAATCCGCGTCGTGACTCGATTCTCCCGCGACAGACCGCTCCCGTCTGAGATCACAAGATCAGACGCGTCCGAGCCCAGCCGCTCCGCAACCTGCATCCGCACCACCGCACCACCGTTCTGCCAACTCCCGGGCTGGCCCGTCACTTCATGACCCACCCGCTTGAGCAGCGACTCGGCGTACATGTTCTGGCTGTTCACATTGCACCGCGACAACGCCGTTGCCAGCGGCGTCCGGATGACCACCAGCGGCTCACTGGCCGGCCGCACATCGTCCGCTGTCGCCATGCGCACCCCGACCGGCGCACCCGCTGCCGCCCCGCCCGCACGAAGCCGCGTGATCCGCTCGGCCATCAGCCGCCCGAAGATCAATCCTGGTTCCTGCACCGACACTTCCAGCGGCTCATCCTGCCGCCACCGGGTGCTCACCGTACCGGTCAGTTGAAACACATTCCGACCCGCCGCACGCGATGCCGCCAGCGACGAATTGTCGCCCGAAACCGTCCGCGCCTTGTTGTCCACCTCCAGCCACCGCGCCGTCGGCAGAAGCCGCACTTGCGGCGGCACATCCCGTGCCGACCCCGGCGACACATACAGCTCCACAACGTTCGTGAAGAAGTTCACCCCGCTCACCGGAGCGCAATACCACGCATCCAGTTGGTTCTGAGGCCAGCTCGGATGAATGTGCGCCCGATCAAACACCCGGTCATCCACCACCACCTCGGTAACGTCGCCCGCTCCCTGCCGAACCGCCTCCGCCGCCAACTTGTCCAGGAATTCGTCCACGCCGCTGTTCGCTGCCGCCAGCAGCACCGGATCCGCCAGCCCCGGATCCCCATCCCCCACAATGAACAGACGCGAGCCCTCCCGCACCAGCGTCGTCCGGAACGAAAAATCCGGCCCCAGCGCCAGCAGCGCAGCGCCGCTGGTCAACAACTTCAGGTTGGAGGCTGGAATCACCGGGTCCCGGTCCGCCACGCCCGCCAGCACCGTCCCCGATGCCACATCCACCACGCAGATCGCCGCCTTGGCCTCGCCAAGTTTCGCCCGCGTCAGCGTTTCCCGTACTTCCGATGACAGCGATGGCTGCGCCGCCGCCGCCGCATCGGTCCACCACCCGCCCATCCCCACCACCATCACCACCGCCGCCGCCTTCGCCCGCAGCCACCCCCCAGCTATCCCCCGTCCACCCTTCCACGCACCGAACTCGCCGCCGCGATCTGTCGCCTCCATGCCGTCCATCTCCATGGCTCACTCCACCCTTCCGGCCGACATCCAGGTCGACCTCTCGAGGGTACTCCTCTATCGGTGAGGTTCCACCACCTCCATCACCCTCAGCAGCGGCATTGTCCGCAACCCCCGCCACAACCCCGCACCCTTCCCATCGCCCAACCGTCCCGCCGTTCCGGCCGGACGTAGCATCCGATCCGGCAGCGGCCCCCGGGCCGCCGCCCGCCTCCGAACCTGCCCCCGAGCCCGCACCATGGCCAACGCCCCGGACATCCTGCTCGTCGACGACAACCCCCAGAACCTGGAACTGCTCAGCGCTTATCTGGAGGACCTCACCGACAGCGGCGGCACCATCCGCATGGCCAAAGACGGCCTGGAGGCCCTCCGCGAAGTCGAAGCCAAGGCCCCCGACCTCATCCTCCTGGATGTCATGATGCCCCGTATGAGCGGTTTCCAGTTCTGCTCCAAACTCAAGGGCCAGCCCGCGACAAAGCACATCCCCATCATGATGGTCACCGCCCTCAACGAGGTCACCGACGTCGAGCGTGCCACCGAGTGCGGAGCCGACGACTTCGTCTCCAAGCCCGTCAACCGCATCGAACTGCTCGGCCGCGTCCGCACGCTGCTGGCCCGCAAGAAGTAACCCTCCGCGTCGCCGCCTGCCCCTTCACCAAGGACCACCCGCCATGGGCACCGCCCAGTTCATCCACAACGCCGCCCTCCGCATGCGCGGCTACGCCGAACGCCTCCTCAAGGACGTGCCCGATCACATGTACGCCCGCAAGCCCACTTGGGGGCTCGGCGGCAAGGAAATCGACACCAACCACCCCGCCTGGGTCTTCGGCCACCTGGCGCTCTACCCCCAGCGCATCGTCAAGATGCTCGGCGGCTCCGTCGAGCCCCCGCCCGCGGCCTTCGAGCCCCTGTTCAAGAACGGCGCTCCCTGCCTGGATGACCCCCGGGGCACCGTCTACCCCTCCATGGCCGCCATCAACGCCGAGTTCTTCCGGCAGACTGACGCGGCCCTGGCCGCCCTCGCCAAGGCCACCGACAAGCAGCTCGAGGCTCCCACCCCCGACGAGACCGCCCGCAAGCACTTCCCCACCGTTGGCGAGATGTGCCTGTTCATGCTCAACAACCACGTCGCCATGCACCTCGGCCAGATCAGCGCCTGGCGCCGCTGCATGGGCCTGCCCCCGGCCTGAGCCGCCCTGTTACGACGCCGGCTTCACCGCCGACCACAACTCATCCAGCCGCTTGGCCGTCACACCCCCGCCGCCGCCCCCAGCGACGACAAGTTCCGGCGTGAAGGTTGCCACTCGGAACTCTTCCACCGCCCACCGATACGCCGCCACCTCCGGCGGCAGGTTCCCCGGCTGCGCCGCCCACAGCGCGTTGTCCACCGCAATCACCGCCACGTTCTTCTTTGACCCGCCCTGAGGCAGCGCCGCCTTCCCCTTCCCGCCCGCCCCCGCCTCGTCCGGCGTCTCCGTCCGCTGCGCCACCGCCGCCCGCGCCACCCACCCCGTCAGCCGCTTCCAGTGCGGGGCCACCGTCGCCAGCGCCGCCGTCTCCCCGCCTGAGCCATCCTCGCGCAGGTTCAGCAGCCGCGTCTTCATCGACTTGGCGTACTTCGGGAACTGCGCCGCCACCCGCCACCCCGCGTGCCGCAGAAAGCCCGGCGGCATCAAGAACGCCGCCTGCTCGCGGATGTCCGCGATCGAGTTGATCCACATCCGGGGCGTACCCCCCGACAGCCGCTTGGCCACAAACGCCCGGTGCTCCAGAAACTCCGCCACCGCCGCCGCCACCTCAAAGGTCGCCTGCCCCAGCCGGCCCCACTGCTCCTCCAGCCTCGCCTCCATCTGCTCCCGGTTCCGCACCGGCGGCTGCCCCAGCAGAAACACCCGCTCGCACACCAGCAGCGCCACGCTGTCCGCCAACTCTCCAGCCGGCCCGATCTGCTGGTACTGCCGCGTCATCTCATCCCAGTTCCCCAGCGCCGTGATCCGGTGCGTCAACTCCTCCTTGCACGCCAGACACACCAACCGCCGCACACCATGCTCGCTCAACGCCGCCGCCCGCACCCGATCGCTCACCAGCGTCAGTTCCACCGACTCCCCGCGATCCACCACCGCCGGATACAGCTCCGGCCCGCCCGCCCCCCCCATCCCCTCTTCCCCGCCCACGCTCTCGGGCAACTCGCCAAAGTCCCAACCCGTCACCCCCTGACGGGCAAACCGCTTCCGCGCCGCCGCCCGCGCCGCCTGCGCAATCCGCCCCTCCAGCGACTTGAACATCGCCCCCGCATCCCGCCCGTCATACGCCGTCCGCCCCCGCTCATCGCTCACCACCATCCGCATCCGCAGATGCTCCGGCAACCCAGCCTCCGGCCACGCCGCCGCGTCCACCTTCACACCCAGCAGCACCTCCGCCGCCTCGCTGAGCGCCTCCCCCAGCCGCCCCTGTCCGAACGTCACCGCTTCCGCCAGCGCCGCCGCCACCGCGTGCCCCTCCAGGCCCACCTTCCCCGCCGCCTGTTCCAACCCCGCCCGCACCGGCTTGGCCAGCCCCTTGATCATCGCCGCCACCCGCGCCGGCAGCATCCCCGGCGCCAGCCACTGCTCCCGCCCCGCCGGCCACCCCGCCAGTTGCTCCAGCCCCAACTCCACCGTCACCCCATCCTCCGCCTTCCCCGGCTCCAGCGCATACCGCACCGGCACACGCTGCCCCGCGCACGGCCCCACCAGCGCCACCTCGCTCGGGTAGTCCGCCCCCAGTCCCGCCAGAATCTCCTCCATCCCCCGCCCATCCACGGTCGGAGCCAGAAAACTCTCCAGCGGCAACGCCAGCCGCTCTCCCCGCGGCCCCGCCCCGCCCGTTGCCACCCACCGCTCCAACCCCGGCCCATCACACACCTCCGCCGGCACCACCGCTTCCAGCCGCTCCACCCGCACCCCCGCCCCCGCCAGCACCTCCGGCCGCCGCAGTCGGGCCGCCACACCAGCAGCCCGCTCCATGCGTCGCCGATTCTCCACCAGCGCCTCAAGCCCCGCCGGCGCCCAGCGGCACATCGCCAGCCCCTCCTCAAGCAGCAGCGCCCTCGCACGCTTCGCCCCCTCCGGCCCCGCCGCCGCCAGCGCAATCTCCCGCCGCGGCGCCACCGGCAGCCCGCCGCTGCCGGCCACAATCCCCCGCCCATCAGCACTCACCGCAAACCCGCCCAGCGTCAGCCGCTCGAACACCCTCGCTTGCGCTCCCTCGGCGTACTCGGCATCAAAGTGCGCATCACTCAACTGCCGGTTCAGCAATTGCGGCGCAACCGTCTCGATCCACTCCGGCTCAATCGCCGCCACCGTCCGCGCATACAGCCTGCTGGTCAGCCACAACTCCGCCGCCACGATCCACCTCGGCGTCCGCCCGAACAGCACCGACCCCGGGAAGATCACCGCCCGCTGCCCGCGGATCGACCGGTACTCCACCGGCCCCCGCCCCACCACCTCTTCCCTCCCGCACACCCCGGCAATCAGCCCCGACAGCACCGCCCGGTGAATGGCCACCGACTCCCCCGCCTTCGCCCTCGCCCCCGGTTCCCGCATCAACCCCACTTCCTCGCACACCCCCATGATCTGCCGCCAGGTCTCCAGCCACTCCCGCACCCGGCTGGCCGACAGATACCGCTCGCGGCACCACGAAAACAGCCCACCGCCCCCGCCACCTCCAGCACCCCCGCCGCCCTCGTCACCCGAGGCCCGACTCACCACCGCGTCGAAGATGTTCAGCAGCGTCATGAAGTCCGACGTCGCATCCCGGAACGCCCCGTGCGCAGCGTCCGCCATGCTCGCCCGCTCGCTCGGCCGCTCGCGTGGGTCGGCGATCGACAGCGCCGCTGCCAGCACCGCCGCCTCATCCAGGCAGCCCTCCTTCGCACCGGCCAGCACAATCCGCCCCACTCGAACATCCAGCGGCAGCCGGCTCAGCCTCCGCCCCACCTCGGTGATCTCAAACCCCGCCCCGCCCTCCGCCGCTCTTGGCGCAATCGCGCCCAGTTCATACAGCGTCAGCCAGCAGAATCGCCGACGCAAGGGCCGTCCGCTGAATCTCCGGAGCCGTAAACGCCGGCCGCGACGCGTAGCTCTCCGCGTCGTACAGCCGCACGCACACCCCCGGCCCCAGCCGTCCGCACCGCCCCAGCCGCTGATCCGCCGACGCCCGCGACACCGGCTCCACCAGCAGCCGCTGCGTCCGGCTCGCGTGGTCATACCGGTTCAGCCTCGCCACCCCCGTGTCAATCACGCTGTAAATCCGCGGAATCGTCAGCGACGTTTCCGCCACGTTGGTCGCCAGCACCACCCTGGGCCTGGGCCCCGGCCTGAAGATCCGGTCCTGCTCGCCGGTCGACAGCTTCGCAAACAGCGGCAGCACCTCCAACTCACCCGCAAACGCCGAGTGCCGCTCAATCGCCGCCGCCGCCTCGCGAATCTCCCGCTCGCCGGGCAGAAACACCAAAATGTCCCCCGTCCGCCCCAGCGGGTCCCGCCGCAGATGGTCCACCGCGTCCACCACATCCATCGCCGTTGGCATCTCCCCCTCACCGGGCCGATACCGCACCTCCACCGGGTAGCTCCGCCCACCCACCATGATCACCGGCGCCCGCTCGGCCCCGCCGAAAAAGTCACTGAACCGCTGCGGCTCAATCGTCGCTGACGTGATCACCACCTTCAGGTCCGGCCGCCGACCCGAGGCCAGCAGCCGCCGCAGGCACCCCAGCAGAAAGTCAATGTTCAGCGATCGCTCGTGCGCCTCATCGATGATGATGGTGTGGTACGTCCGCAGGTCCCCGTCCTGCGCCAACTCGTTCAGCAGCACCCCGTCGGTCATCAGTTGGACCAGGTTCGCCGGCCCGGTCTCATCGCTGAACCGCACCTTGCATCCCACCACGCCCCGCCGCCCCAGTTCCCCGCCCAGTTCCTCCGCCACCCTTGCCCCCACGCTGCGTGCCGCCACCCGCCGGGGCTGCGTGTGTGCGATGCACCCTCGCCGTCCCCGTCCGCTCCCGCCCAAGCCCATCCCAAGGCAGATCTTCGGCAACTGCGTCGTCTTGCCCGAACCCGTCGCGCCGCACACGATCACCACCTGGTGCCCCGCGATCGCCGCCGCGATCCGCTCCCGCTCGGCGCACACAGGAAGCGCCGGATCAAACTCCAGCCGCACCCCGTCTCCTGCGCCGCCTTGTCGCTCGCCGCCGCTCACGGTCTGATCGTCCCCACCCATCCCGCCGCGTCAAGCCGATTCCTCCACCCGCGCCCCGCCCTCACGCCGCACCCGCCTGCTGAACCCTTGTACCCTCGGTCATGGTGCGTCCCACCTGGCTCACCCAACGTGTTGATCGCCCCCGCGCCGCCGCCCTGCTCGGCCTCCCTCCCGACGCCCAGCCCCGCCCGGGAACCCCGGCCGCCCGCATCCTCCTCGGCCGCACCCCCGCCGACGAATTCTGGCTCTTTGACAGCACGCCCCACGCCGGACCCGACCACTGTCCCTCCCAGGGCCTCGCCGTGCTCCGCCACGGCAAACTCGTTGCCCACCTCGTCCTGCACATCGGCCCCGCCGCCGCCCCCGGCGCCAGCGACCCGGCCCCCGACGACGACCCGCCCCCGTAATCCGGCCCCCGCAGCGCTCCATCGCTCGGATATCCTCGCCCTCGCGCGTTCCGGCATCACCCGTGCGTGCCGCCGCCCGCGCCGTTCGCGCACCGTGTTCGCATTCTCTTCCCTTTCGCGAGATCCATCCATGGCCCTGAACGTCGACCTGCTCAAGCGCCTCTGCCTCACCCCCGGCATCCCCGGCCGTGAGGAACGCGTCCGCGAACTCCTCCGCGCCGAGGTCAAGGGCCTCTTCGACGAGATCACCGAAGACGCCATGGGCAATCTCATCTGCCGCCGCGGCCCCCGCGCCTCCGGCGGCAAGCCCGCCAAGGTGCCGGCCGGCAAGCGGCCCACCCGCGTCTCGCTGCTCTGCCACATGGACCAGATCGGCTTCTACGTCCGCCACATCGACGACAAGGGCTTCATCCGCCTCAACCCCGCCGGCGGCTTCGACACCCGCAACCTCTTCTCCCGCCGCATGAAGCTCGTCACCGACTCCGGCGACCTCCCGGTGGTCCTCAACCCCGGTGGCCGCCCCGTCCACATCGCCAGCGACGAGGACCGCCGCAAGATCCCCGACGTCAAGGACCTCATCCTCGACACCGGCCTCCCCGCCGCCGAGGTCAAGCGCAAGGTCAAGATCGGCGACTACTGCGTCTACGCCGAGCCCTTCGTCGAGCAGGGAAGCAAGCTCGTCTGCCAGGCCATGGACAACCGCGTCGCCTGCTG
>JAJTDF010000064.1 GCA_021294835.1 Planctomycetaceae bacterium | reverse complement strand
GAAGGCGACGACAAGGCCGAGCGGGAACAGCGAGCCGATGACGCCAAGCACCAGCGTGATGGGGAGCATGAGCCCGTGGATGCCGAACATCTCCAGGGCGACCAAGTGCAGTGAGTTGCCCCATCCGGAGTAGAGGATGTAGGTCAGGGCGATGAGCAGCACGCCCAATGGCATGCTCAGGCCGACGGTGGTCAGGGCGGCGGGGATGTCGGTGGCCCGCCCGACGAGCATGAGCAGCACGCAGCCGACGGCGGTGCCGCCGAGGCCCTTGGCCAGCGGCACGAGGTAGTGCAGGCGCTGCTGGCGGGCGGCCTCGGCGGGGTCACGACGCCAGGTGGGGCGGCGGTTGTGGTGCCCGCACTCGGGGCAGACCGGGGAGCGGAGGCCCTTGAGGCTGTAGCCGCAGTTGCCGCAGGCGAGGCGGCCGGAGGTGGTGGCCGAGGCGCCGACGCCGGTGCCGGGGGCGAAGCCGACGGCGAAGTTGAAGCCGCAGTGGCCGCAGACGCGGCTGTCGTGGGCGAGGACGCCGCTGCAGGCGGGGCAGCGGCGCTGGGCGGCCGGTTCGGCGTGCGGCGCGTCGGGTTCGGCCAGGGGAATGGGGGCCAGGTTGTCGGTGGTGGGAATGACCACGGGCCGCTTGCCGGGAGCGGACGGACGCTGAGCGCGGGGGCCAGAGCTTTGGGCGGGATCGCTCATGGCGGGGGCGAGCGGCGGTCAGCGGGTTACGGAGGGGGCTGGGTGCCGGGCTGCCTGGAGGGGTTGGTGCGTTCGCGTTCGGCCTGGTCGCGGGCATCGCGGTCGCCGGAGCGGGCGGGGAGGGTGATGGCGTCGAAGCGGACGGTCTGGTCGGCCATCTGGGTGGCGGGGGTGGTGAGCCAGCCCCAGAGGCACGGCGAGCCGTGGGCGACGACGGTGGTGGGCGGGTGGTAGTGGAAGCTGAGGGGGAGGATGACCTCGAGCTCGTGGTTGTTGCCGAAGAAGTCCCACTTGGAGCTGAAGTCGGGGGCGCGGGAGCTCTGGTTGCGCTGGCGGACGATGTCAACGGGGACCCAGAAGAGGCGGTTGGGCACGGGGTCGACGAGGGCGAACTCCACCCAGGAGCGCAGGGCCTTTTTGCCGGAACGGCGGGCCTTGCTCACATCGGCCAGGCCCGGGTCGTAGCCGATGACCACGCGGGCGGGGAGGCCGGCCTTGCGGTAGATGGCGGCGAGCGTGCAGGCGATGTCGTGTTCCGAGCCGCGGCCGTCTTCGATGGTCTTCAGAGCGCCCTTGAGATCGAAACCCTGGAAGGTGGCGACACCGGCTCCGGTGCGGGTGGGGCGGATGCGGTTGAAGGCCAGACCGTCGCCGGACTCCTGAAGCATCTGGAGGGTCTGGCCGGCGAGGAACTTGGCGAGCTGGACGGGGGGGATGGACTTGGGGTCGTTGCCCTGCGTCCACTCGGCGATGAGCAGGTTGATGCGGTCGTTGGTCTGCTTGACCTGCTCGTCGAGCGGGAGGGGGTTGGTGCACGCGTGGTCCACACCGAGCTGGGGCTGGAAAGTGCTGGACGCTTCGGCGGGCCAGGAGGCGGGCCAGGGGATGGAGTAGGCGAGCTGCTCGTCGAACTGCACGCCCCAGGTGTCGATGGGCATCTCAACGGTGAGGGTCATGCCGTTGCCCTGGTAATTGGTCGCTTCCCAGCCCATCAGGCGGGCGCCGGAGGGGTAGACGGTGTTGAGGAGCTTCATCTGGTCGTCTTTGGTGGCACCGTCCAGACGCAGCCGGGAGGCGAAGCGGTCGGGGAGCTCGTCGAGGAAGCGTGAACCGGCGGTGGAGAAGACCTTGGGGAAGACGACCTTGGCGGTCTGGAACTTCAGGGTGTTGTTGGCGGGCATGCCGGTGGAGGCATCGACCTCGTTGAAGGCGTTGACGCGCACTTCGACTTTCATGAGCCAACTGCGGGTGTTGATCTTCTGGATCACCTTGTCGGCGATGGGCTCGGTGGGCGGGGCGACGTTCATCGGGCTGAGGTTGCGATCGCCGGAACGCTGCGGGGGCTTGGAGGGCTCCTTGTCCTTGCGTTTGATGGCGGGGAGGATTTGGGCCAGCGAGGATTGGGTCATCGCCAAGGGCAGGCCGGCGATGATGGCGACGAGCGCGAGGCGCAGGGCCGGGTGACGGCCGGGGCGGGAGTGGGCGTGGGTGCGGGCCATGGGGGTCTCCGGAAGCGAGCGTGGTCGCAGGGTTATTCGCTGCGGGGGGTCAGGTGGTTGTAGGAATCGGACGGCAAAGGGAGCGGGGCGAGGATGGGCGGTGGGGTGGGGCGGGAGTTTGGCTTGTGATTGGTATGGCGGAGGGGTGGAGATCGGGTTCAGGGGCGGAGGCCGGCGAGATCAAGGATGAAGGCCTGGCGGAGGGCGTCTTCTTCCAGGCTGCGGAAGCGGCCGGAGTTGCCGCCGTGCCCGGCGTCGAAGTTGATGTTGAACAGCAGGGGGTTGGCGTCGGTCTTGAGGCGGCGGAGACGGGCGACGTATTTGGCGGGCTCGAAGTACTGCACCTGGCTGTCCCACAGGCCGGTGGTGACGAGGATGGCGGGGTAGGGCTTGGGCTGAAGGTTGTCATATGGCGAATAGGCGAGCATGGTGCGGTAGGCGGCGGCGTCGGTGAGCGGGTTGCCCCACTGGGTCCACTCGTTGGTGGTCAGGGGGATGGTCTCGTCGAGCATGGTGGTGACGACGTCGACAAAGGGGACATCCATGACGATGCCGGCGAAGCGGTCGCCGCCGATGTTGGCGACGGCGCCCATGAGCAGGCCGCCGGCGGAGCCGCCGACGGCGAAGCGGCGGGCGGGGTCGCACCAGCGCTGGTCGGCGAGGGCGTCGGCGACGGCGACAAAGTCGGCGAAGGAGTTGCGCTTGTGCTGCAGGCGGCCGTCCTCGTACCAGTCCTGGCCGAGATCTGAGCCGCCCCGGACGTGGGCGATGGCCAGAAGGAACCCGCGGTCCAGGAGGCTGACGTACTCGGAGCGGAACTCGGCATCGGAAGCGATGCCATAGGCGCCGTAGCCATCGATGAGCACGGGTGCGGAGGCGTTCTGCTGGACCAGGCCGTTCCGCCAGGCCAGGGAGATGGGCACGCGTTTGCCGTCGGCGGTGGTGGCCCAGGCGCGGGCGGTGCGGTAGAGCGAGGCGTCGTATCCGATGACCGGCTGGACCTTGCGGACGATGGCGTCGCCGGTGCGCAGGTGCACGTCGAGCGTGGTGGCGGGGGTGATCATGGAGGTGAAGACGACGCGGACGCGATCGAAGTCGCTGTCGCGGTTCTCGCCCAGGGACATGCTGAAGGCCTGCAGGTTGCCCGGTGCGGGGATGACGCGTGGTTCAGCGGGCGGTGTGGAGGCGTCGGCGGCGGGGATGTCGATCAGGGCGATGGTGAGGTTGGCCTGACTGCGCAGCATGACGGCGACGGCGGAACGGAAGAGTGCGAAGCCCTCGATCGAGACGCCGGGGCGATGGGGGAGGAGGGGGCGCCAGCGGGCCGGATCGGCGGCGGCCTGGGGCGAATCGGCGGTGGCGAGCATGAAGTCGCGGGCGTTGCGGTTGGTGTGCAGGAACCAGCGGCCGGCGAGGTGGTCGGCGTAGGTCCGCACGCCGGGGGTGCGGGGCACGAGCACGGTGGGGGGGGTGGGGTCGCCGGCGGGGGAGGCCAGGGGGACGATGCGGGCCTCGGTGATGTCGTAGCCGGTGATGGCGATCAGCAGGTACTCGCGGGAAGCGGTGTGGCCGATGCCGGTGAAGAGGGTCTTGTCCGGCTCGTCGTAGACCAGGGTGTCGGCGGCGGGGTCGGCGCCAAGTGTGTGACGCATGACCGGGCCGCTCTGGAGCAGGACAGGGTCCTGGCGGAGGTAGAACAGCGAGCGGGAGTCGGCGGCCCAGACCACGCTCTCCAGCGTGCCGGGGATGGTGTCGGGCAGCAGTGTGCCGGTGCGAAGGTCGCGGATGCGCAGGGTGTGGCTCCGGCGGCCGACGGTGTCCTGCGTCCAGGCGACCAGGTTGCCGTCGGGGCTGACCTGGACATCGCCGACGCTGAAGAAGTCCTCACCGGCGGCCAGGGCCGGGCCATCCAGGAGAATCTGCTCGGACGCGGAGGGGTCGGGGCCGTTTGGCGTGCCGCGGTGGCGGAGGTAGACGGGGTATTCGGCTCCGGGGGCGTAGCGGCGGGAGTACCAGAAGCCACGCTCGAAGGCGGGGGCTGAGGAGTCGTCGGGCTTGAGGCGCGACTTCATCTCGGTGAACAGGGTGGAGCGAAGACCGGCCAGGTGGGCGGTCATGGCGTCGGTGTAGGCCTGTTCGGCCTTGAGGTGGGCCATGATGCGGGGGTTCTTGGCCTCGGGGTGGTCGTCGCGCATCCAGTAGTACTCGTCGATGCGGTCGCCGAAGGGGGAGCGGACGGTGTGGGGAATCTGCTCGGCGACCGGGGGTCCAAGGGCGGCGGAGTGGCCGGGGGTCGGACCATCGGCCGGGCCGGCGCACGCGGTGAGCAGGCAGAGGGAGAGCATCAGGCCGAGCAGAACGGCCAGGTCGCAGAGCGAGGACGGGGGGTGGGAGTCCATGCGACAAGGCTATGGTCAGGCATGCCGGGAACCGTGCCCTTGGCGACGCTGGCCGACGGTTTGGGGGGCATCACTTCGGTGGTGGGAGCGGTGAGCCCGCCGGTGCTGTTCTTCGCACTGGGGTTTTTCGCGGCGATGGTGCGTTCGAACCTGACGATGCCGCCGGCGGTGACCAAGTTGCTGTCGCTGTATCTGCTGTGGGCGATCGGGTTCACCGGGGGCGTGAAACTGCACGACTCGGGGCTGACGGCGGACGTGGTGGCGGGTCTGGGGGCGGCGATGCTGCTGGCGTGCGTGGTGCCGGTGTACTGCTACTTCATTCTGCGACGGCGGCTGGGGCGGGATGATGCGGCGGCGATCGCGGCGTGTTACGGCTCGGTCTCGGCGGTGACGTTCGTGACGGCGCAGCAGTGGCTGACGAGTCACGGGATGGAGTTCGGCGGGCACATGGTGGCGGCGATGGCGCTGATGGAGTCGCCGGCGATCGTGATCGCGGTGCTGCTGCTGCGACTGGGGCGGGGCAAGGAGGAGGACCAGGCGGGCAGCGGCGAGCCTGCGTCGACCAAGGCCGCGGGCAAGCGGAGCGGCGGGCGGGGCGAGCGTGGCGGTTGGGGGGGCTGGGGGGTGATGCTGCACGAGGCGTTCTTCAACGGCGCGGTGCTGCTGCTGATGGGCTCGCTGGTGATCGGCGTGCTGACGGGCAAGCAGGGCTATCAGGCGTTCAAGCCTTTGTCGACGGACCTGTTCAGCGGGGTGCTGGCGTTCTTTCTGCTGGATCTGGGGATCATCTGCGCCAGGCGGCTGCGGGGGCTGAAGAAGGCGGGGCCGTTTCTGGTGGGCTTTGGGCTGATCATGCCGGTGTGCAACGCGATTCTGGGCATCGCTCTGGCCAAGTTGGTGGGCGTGCGTGAGGGGGACGCGGTGCTGTTGGCGGTGCTGGCGGGGAGCGCGAGCTACATCGCGGTGCCGGCGGCGGCGCGGATCGCGATCCCCAAGGCGGACGCGAGTCTGTACGTGCCGATGGCGCTGGCGATCACGTTCCCGTTCAACATCTCGCTGGGCATTCCGCTGTATGCAGCGGTGGTGCGGGCGTGGTGGGGCGGGTGAGCGAGCGGGCGGGGTGAGGGGCTTACTGCCCCTGGGCGAGGCTGTAGCCCTTGACGCCGTCGAAGACGCGGAGCAGTTCGTAGGAGCAGACGACGAACTTCTCGGCGACCTTGTCCATCAGGGCGACGCAGCGGGCCTGACCGAAGTCGCCGGGGCGGTGGTCCTCACGCAGTTCGAAGCGGACGCGGTAGTAGTCCACGCACTCGGTGAAGCTGCTGCCGGTGGGCCAGACCTGCGTGCCGCGGTTGGAGACCAGGGAGAGCTTGAAGGGGGTGTCCTGGCAGACGCGCTGCATCTCCTCGGCGACGGCGACGGGGGAGAGGGGCGTGTCGAGGTAGATGTCGCAGCCGACGACGTGGCGGACGACGTTGGCGAAGGTGCGGATGACCTCCTGGTGCTGCGGGCGTGGGGGCTTGGTCCAGGTGACCTTGTCACCCCCCGCGCCGGTTTCGGGCACGTCGACAGCGGGGACGGTGGCGGGCTTGGAGCCCAGGCGGTCCTTGATGTGCTTGACGAAGTCGGTGGTGGAGAGGACGGGCTTGGCGGGGTCGCCAAAGTCGCCGGTGCGGACGCCCTCTTCCAGGGCCTTGAGCAGGGCGTTCTCGATGATCGAAGCGTGGCGGGCGAGGCCGAGGTGGCGGAGCATCATCAGGCCGGAGAGGATCAGGGCGGTGGGGTTGGCCTTGTTCTGGCCGGCGATGTCGGGGGCGGTGCCGTGCACGGCCTCGAAGATGGAGATGTGCTTGCCGATGTTGGCCGAGGGGGCGAAGCCCAGTCCGCCGACCAGACCGGCGGCCAGATCCGAGACGATGTCGCCCTGGAGGTTGGGCAGCACGACCATCTGGTACTGCTGGGGCTTGACGACCATGTTCATGCACAGCGCGTCGACGATGACGTCGCCGGTCTCGATCTCCGGGAAGTCCTTGGCAGCGGCCTTGAAGCGCTCGAGGAACAGGCCGTCGGTCATCTTCATGATGTTGGCCTTGTGGCCGCAGTGGACCTTCTTGACGCCCTGGCGGCGGGCGGTCTGGAAGGCGAAGCGGTGGACCTCATCGCAGCCGGGGGCGGAGATGAGCCGCTTGCACTGGATCATGTCGTTGGAGAGCCGGTGCTCGACGCCGCCGTAGGTGTCCTCGATGTTCTCGCGGACGATGGAGAAGTTGAGGTTGATGCCGGCCTTGGAGTAGGGGGTGGAGACGCCGGGGAGGGTGCGGAAGGTGCGCAGGTTGGCGAAGGCGTTCCACATCTTGCGGGCGGTGACGTTGATGGATTTGCCGCCGCCGCCTTTGGGGGTTTCCATAGGGCCCTTGAAGAGCACGCCGGCCTCTTCGGTGATCTTGATGGCCTCTTCGGTCATGCCTCGGGAGTTGCCCTTGGCGAAGATGGAGGCGCCCATCTCAACGGGGTGAAACTCGAGGTGGTCGTGCACGCCTGCGGCCTTGAACAGGTCGAGCGTCGCGTTCATGATCTCCGGGCCGATGCCGTCGCCGGGGGCCAGGGCGATGCGGGTGGACTTGACGGTGGCGCTGGTGGTCATGGGCGGGACTCGCGGGGCCTGAGGCGTGCCGGGACCGTCGGGCCGCATCCGCAGCGGACGAGAACGGTGCGGGACGCGTCAGGTGGGCGGGGTGAGATCACCCCGGCTTCAAGGGGGACAAGCGTAGCAACTTCACATTCGTTTTTCAGGCTTTGCGGGAGGGTGTCGGTACCATGACCAATACGCGACGAGCGCCGGCATGTGAGCGTCGGATCGGCGGCAGCGCGGCTGCAACGGAGGTTGAGGCGATGCTGTTTTCAGTCAAGGCGAGGGCGATTGCCAACCTGGAGTTCGCCCACGAGAACCTGCTGGAGATGCTGGCCGATTTTCCGGCCGACCGCTACACGGCGCAGTTGCCTGGTGCGCCCAACCACGCGTTGTGGACGGTCGGGCACCTGGCGACGGGGTATTTGTGGTTCGGCGGCGCGGCGGGGCTGGCCATGCCGGCGTTGCCGGATTCGTACGACGGGCTGTTTGGCTATGGCTCGGTGCCTGTCGCTGATCCGCTGAAGTATCCGGCGATGGCGGAGGTGCGCAGCTACGCCGACAAGGCGTTTGCGGCGATGGTGCTGGGGGCCAACCGGCTGACGGATGCGGAACTGGCGGCCCCGCCGGCGGTGGACACCGGGGGCTTTGTGTCGGATCGGCTGGCGGCGATTGAGAAGGCGGCGTGGCACGAGGGGTGGCACGCGGGGCAGATCGCGATGCTGCGGCGGGCGCTGGGGTTGGGGAAGGCGTGAAGCGGGGCGTGTGTCGGTGTGGGCCGGCTTCGCGTGTGCCTGGGGCGGTGCTGCATCAGCGTGGCGAGGGGGCGCAGACGATCTCGCCGGTGTTGTCAATGGTGACTCGGGGCACGGGTCGCAGCGGGAAGGGCAGTTGGTAGCGCGTGCCGCGTTTCTCGCCGGTGCGGGTGAGGATGCCGCGTTCGACGAGATCCGCCAGATCGCGGCTGGCGGTGGCGGTGGAGGTCTTGGTGATGGCGAGGTAATTGTTGGCGCTCAGGCCGCCTTTGAATCCGTCCGGCCCCTCGCTGAGCATGCGGAGCAGTGCCCGTTCCTGGCGCGGATTCAGCGTGCCGCGGCAGCGGTCGAGCAGCTTGGTTTTGTCGATGAGGAATTCCACGTGATGGAGCGTGCGCATCTGGGCCTCAAGCCCGATGCCCGCAAACCACGCGAGCCAGTCGGTGACCTCGTTGTGCTTGTTCGCCGCTTCCAGCGCGTGGTAGTAGGCTTTGCGGTTCACGAGGATGGTGGCTGCGATGGCCGTGAGTGAGGGCTGCCCGAGGCTTTGGGCGAGCACCTGTTCGGCGATGGCCCGGCCGATCCGGCCGTTGCCATCCTCGAAGGGGTGGATGCTCTGGAAGTACAGGTGCGACAGGCCGGCCCGTGTCAGCGCCGGCAGTGGTTGCTCAGCACCCGGGGCCGTGCGGTTGAACCACTCCAGGAATGCGGCCATCTCGTCGGCGACGCGATAAGAGGGCGGGGCCTGGAAGTGGACCTTCGGGTCGTAGATCTTCCCCGACACGACCTGCATCGGCTCGGCATGCGTGCGGTAGCTGCCGATGTCCGTGAGGTCGGTGCGACCCATGGCGATCATCCGGTGCCAGGCGAAGAGCCTCGCCTCGTCGAGCGGTTGGGCGTAGTGGCGAAAGAGGTCCACCACCAGCTCGCCGATGCCTTGTTCGGAGGGTTGAATGCGGCGTGGATCGGCTTGCAGGCCGAGTTGGCGGCGGATGGATGACTGGACGCTGTCGCGACGGACGATCTCGCCCTCGATCTCGGAGGTGGTGACCGCCTCGCTGCACATCGCGTCGATGGCGAGCTGGTCCTGGCTCTCGGCGGTGAGGTGCTTGACGGTGCCGAGAAAGACGCCGGCCTGGAGCAGGAATCGCTGCTCGGCCTTGGCGAGCCGCGCGGCGTTCCACCGGAAGTTCGACCAGTCAGGTTGTTGCCAATTCCAAGGCATGATCGATAGTGCGGCAGGATATCGATCAGAATAGTCCGTCCATTTGATCGATATTGAGCTGAGATATCGATCATTGGGCAGGCTGGTCTGTTATATTTGGATTTTGTGTGGGTTCTGGCGGTCTTCAGCGCGGGGCGGTGGCGCGGGCCAGGCGGTCGGCGACGGCCAGCCAGATGGCGGCGTGCTCGGGGGAGAGGCTGGCGTCGGCGGGGTCGGGCGGGGTGTCGATGGCGATGAAGGCGGGGCGGGCGGCGTCGGCCTGGCGCAGGGCGCTGTAGAGGGCGGCGGCGTAGGCGGGTGCGTCGGCCGGCAGGGTGAGGATGCGCAGGCCGGGTGCGGTGCGGGGGCGGTGGGTGAGCAGCACGGCGGGTGAGGATGCGCCGCCGGCCTGGGCGCGGGCGAGGACGTCGGGCCAGGTGGCGTCGGTGAACAGCAGCGCGGGGGCGGCGGGGGCGTAGTGCGAGGCGAGCAGGCCGGGGCTGGCCAGGGGCTCGGGCGCGTTGGCGGCGGGCGCGTGTGCCGGCAGGCGGACGGGTTCACCGAGCGCAGCGGAGAGGGCGGCGGGGCCGATGACGCCGGGGCGGAGGATGCGGACGGGCTGGTCGTCGGCGGCGGCGAAGACGACGGTGCTCTCGATGCCGGTGGCGCAGGCTCCGCCGTCGAGGACCATGACCTGCTGGTCGCTCCAGTGGCCGGTGACGTGGGCGGCGGTGGTGGGGGAGACGCCGCCGGAGGGGTTGGCGCTGGGGCCGACCAGGGGTCGGCCGACGGCGAACAGCAGGGCGAGGGCGAGGGGGTGATCGGGGGCGCGAACGGCGATGGTGGGCCCGCCGGCGGCGACTGCATCGGGGATGAGCGGGCCCCGGGGGACGATGATCGAGAGCGGGCCGGGCCAGAAGGCGCGGGCGAGGGCGCGGGCGCGGGCGGGCCAGCGGGCGGCGTAGCGCTGGGCCATGTCCTCGCCGGTGACGTGGATGATCAGCGGGTTGTGCGAGGGGCGGCCTTTGAGGGCGAAGACGGCGGCGACGGCCTGCGGGCTGGTGGCGTCGGCGCCCAGGCCGTAGACGGTTTCAGTCGGGAAGGCGACCAACCCGCCGGCGTGGATGCGTGCGGCGGCGCGCTCGAGCATCTGGCCGTGCTCGGTGGGCGGGAATGGCGGGAGCGGACGGGGCATGGCGCAGGACCGGGGGGGTCAGCGTGGCGGGTCAGCGTGGCGGGTCAGCGGTGGGCGGGGCGGACGGCTCGGCAGTGGGCTCGGGCGCGGCGGCGGCGCCGGGCGAAGGCTCGATGGGGGCCAGACCCGCCGGTTGGGCGGGTGCCGGGCGCGAGGCCGGATCAAGCGTCGCATCCACCAGCGGGCGTTCCAGGAGGGGCTGGGCGTCCTGCGGGGTGATGGCGGAGTTGGGCAGGCTGGCGGGGACCTGGAACTTGATGCGGTTGCGCTGCAGGGCGGTGCCCATGGCGGCGTGCAGGCGAGCGATGGAGGTGTTGTACTCGGTGAGGGCCTGGAGTTCCTGCAGTTCGGAACTGGCCAGGGCGGCCTGGCGGCGGAGTTTGAGGTCGAGGAACTCGGGGGTGAGGCCCTGGATGGTGGTCTCAAGGACTTCCAGAGCGCGGAGGTTCTCGGCGGCGGCCAGGCGGGCGGCGCGGGTCTGCTCGATGAGGGTGTAGCTGGTGACCACGGCGCGGAGGGTGCCGACGACGTCGGCGACGACGCGCTGCACGACGTCGCGGTAGGCGATGGCGGCCTGAGCGCGTTCCAGGCGGCGCTGGCGGAAGCCGGCCTCGCCGGCGCGGTTGCCGATGGGCTGCTCGAAGACCAGGCCGACGACGTAGTCGACGAACCCGCCGTTGATCATGCGGTTGAAGGCGCGGTCGTTGCCGTTGTCCAGCCCGGCGAAGCGGACCTGGGCGCGGAGATCAAGCTGGGGGAGCCGCTGGTTGTCGGCGACCTGCTGGCGGATGGCGGCGTCATCGACGCCGATCAGGCCGCGCTGGACCTCTGGGCGGCTGGCGATGGCGGTGAAGAGCGCGTCGGCCAGCGAGTAGGCGACGGGCTGGTCGACCGGGAGGTCGGCGGGGATGAGCAGGGCATCGGAGCCGACGGGCAGGTCGCGGTCGTTGATCAGGGACTTGAGGCGATCTGAGGCGTTGCGGACGGCGTTTTCGGCGCGGACGACGTCGGCCTCTCGGCTGGCGACCTGGGCGACGGTGTCGGCGAGCTGGCTCTGGTTGGCGTCGCCGGCGACCTGCACGCGGGTGCGGATGACCTCGCGGACCCGGACGCCGCGTTCGGCGAGGCGCTGGGCGATCTGCAACTGGCCCCAGGCGGCGACGAGGTTCCAATAGGCCTCTTCGGTGTCGGTGACGGTGGCGAGCAGGCGGGTCTTGAGCTGCTGGACCTGATCGCGTTCGGCGTTGGAGGCGATGCGGACTTCGGCGAGGTTGGCGTCGGCTCCGAAGTTGCGCAGCAGGGGCTGATCAAGCTGCATGGCCAGCTCGGCGGTGCCGGCGGGGTCGGGGATGATGCGGCCGGTGGTCACTTTGCTGTCGGCGTAGCCGATGGTCTGCTGCACGGCGAACTGGGCTCCGCTGGTGAGGCGGCGGCGGAGGCCGAAGGTGCCGGTGACCTCCTGACGCTGATCAAGCGAGCGGGAGAACTGGGCGGGGGCCTCGCGGTCGAGGTTGGAGTACTGCGAGTTGGCGAAGAAGGCCCAGTCGAAGGCGGCCTCGGCGGCCTGGGTGCGGGCCTCCTCGACGGCGGGGGCGAGGCGGGCGAACTGGACGGCGAGGTTGTTGTCCACGGCGGTGAGGATGCACCGCTGGAGGTTGACCGCGACGGTCTTCTGCTCGGCGCCCATCAGCGAGGCGCTCAGGCGGATGGGCTGGCCGATGTACGAGCCGGGGCCGCTGGTGGCCTCCAGTTGGCTGAGGATGTCGGCGCGGATGCCCAGCGCGGCGACTTTGTCCTCACGCTGGGTGACCAGCACCTGATAGCCGGCCTGGGCCTCACGCAGCTCGCGCTGGGCGGCGGTGACCAAGGAGCGGCGCAGCTCTTTGTCCGGGTCGGCGTAGAGGGGCGAGCCGCAGCCGGCGGCCAGGGGCATGGCGGCCAGGACGACCAACGCCGCAGCGCGACCGACGACGGTCAGAAGACGGGCAGCAGCGGGGACGGGCGGCGTGCCAAGCTGGGGTGCGGTGTTCGTGAGGTGTCCGGGTGACATCAGGTGGCGTGAGGCTAGGACGACAAAGCCCGGCCTGCCCAGTCGGCGGCGGGGTCGGGCGGGGCACCCCGGAAGGACCGGGTGTGGAAGCGAATCCGAACATATGACGGGTTATGGGCGGTCTGAACCATGCGGAAAGCCTACAAATTCCCGTCACAACACCGGACCATTTGTCGAGCGATCCGGCACGGAGGCCACGATCATGAACGCCCATTGGCGGTCCACGGTTTTCTCACCTTCTCGCACCTTGACCCGCACCGGCCTGGGCCGGGGAGCGGCGACGCTGATGCTGGCGGCCGGTCTGGCGGCGGCATGGGCGGTTCCGGCCCTGCTGAGCACAGCGGCGATGGCCCAGAACGCGGCGGCGGCCGCGGAGGGCGATCCGACCGTTTTGGCGGTGAGCACGGAGAACGCGCTGCTGCGGAGCGGCGACGCGAGCATCTACTACGGGGTGGGGCAGCTGAAGCCTGGCACGCTGCTGAAGACCGACGGGGAGAGCAACGGCTTTTTCCGCGTCGCGTATCCGGCCGGGCTGCGGGCGTTTGTCAAGGCCGACGAGGTGTCGGTGGACACCGCCGGCAAGGTGGCCAAGCTGGTGCGGCCCTCGCGGCTGCTGGCGGCCAACCTCAATGGCGGGGCGCGGAGCAGTTGGAACCCGCTGCTGGCTGATGCGCTGCCGGCGGGCACGGAACTGAGCGTGCTGGAGGCGGTGAACGAGGGCGGGCGTGCGGCGTTCTACGCGGTGGCGGCCCCGGCCGGCTCGCGCGGGTTCATCGGCCGTTCGGCGGTGCGGCGGTCGACCGCTGCGGAGACGGCGCAGTACAACGCAGCGATGGGTGTGACGGCGGCTCCGGCTGCGACGCCGACGACTCCGACGACGCCGGCTCCGACCACACCCGCCCCGACCACACCCGCCCCGACCACGCCCGCGCCGACCACACCCGCCAACGAGGGCGCCCCGAGCATGGGCACGCTGACGCCGCCGCCGGTGGCGCCCGATCCGGTGAAGCCGGCGACGGGCACGCCGACTGCCCCCACCGCCCCGGCAGCGCCCACGCCGCCGGCGGAGGCTCTGCCGGATCCGAACACGACCCCGGCCCCGGCGAGCACGCCCGCGCCGGTGGTCACGCCCGCTCCGGCTCCGGCGCCGGTTCCGGTGCGTCCGGCCGGTCCGGATCGCAACGCGATCAACCAGGTGATCTCGATGTATGACCGCGTGCGGCAGCAGCCGCTGGAGGAGGCGGAGTTTGAGCAGGCGATCGCGGCGATCGAATCGGTCCGCGGGCAGCTCGCTTCGGATCCGCTGGCCAAGCGGCAGTCGGATCAGTTGGCCCGCATGGCGGACCTGCTGCGGCTGCGGCAGGATGTTCGCGACGCGACGCGGCAGGCGGAGGCGCAGCGTGCGGCCATCAACACGCGGCAGAGCGAGTTCTCCAAGCAGTTGGCGGAGTTTGAGCGGCAGCGGATCTACACGATCATCGGCCGGCTGGTGCCCAGCACGGTGTACGACGGTGTGCGGCTGCCGCTGCTGTACCGCATTCAGTCGCCCGAGCCGGGCACGTCGCGGACGCTGGGGTACCTCAAGCCCAGCCCGGAACTGGACTTGGTGGGCAAGCTGGGCCAGATCGTGGGCATCGTGGGTGACACGGCGTTTGACGACACGCTCAAGGCAACGCTGATCACGCCTCGGCGGGTGGAAGTGGTGTCGCTGGCGCCGTCGGCGGCGGGCTCGGTGCCGGGCACGGTGTCGCAGCCGGCGGGGCCGTCCTCGCCGCTGAACCCGGGCGCAGCGCCCACTCCGGCATCGGCTCCGGCATCGGCTCCCGCTCCGGCGGCTGCGCCGGGCAGCGGCGGCTGATCGGGCCTCGGGCGAATCAGCACGTGCAGAATGACAACGGGCGTCGGAGCCACCAGCGTGGTTCCGACGCCCGTGTTGTTTGTGCCCGCACCGGGTGGACGGATGGCCGAGGGCATCGGCCGTTCATCGCCCGGAGCGTTCAAGAGGGCTTACTTGCAGCAGCCGCCGGAGCCGCACCCGCCGGAGCCACAGCCGCCACCGGAGCCGCAGCCGCCGGTGCCGCAGCAGTCGGCGGCCTTGGCGGCGGCGTCGGCGCAGCAGGAGCAGCCATCGCAGTTGCCGCCCTTGGTGCAGGTGCCGGCGGCGCAACAGCCGTCAGCGCAGCAGGTGCAGCCGCAGCCGCAGCCGCAGGCGGGCGAGACGGCCTTGGTGGAGGCCGGCGCGGCCAGGGCCAAGCCGGTGGCGGCGGCAGCGCAGGCGGCCAGGGCGAACAGGACGGAGCGACGGGAAACGATGCTGTTCATAGAGGACTCACTTTCGGTACACGGCCCGCAGCGCAGGGCTGGGTGCCGGGATGGACTTGCAAGGCCCGAGCCCGATGATCCGGTCGCGACGATGCGCCGGGCGGGCTGGGGACAGACGGACAGGACACGCAGGGTGCTGACGCTGAGCGGGCCGGATCGACTGGATGCCGATCGGGGACGTTCAGCGGGGTGACATCGCTCCGTGCCGGATCGCACGCCCGAGGGCGAGGTGCGACCGGGTCGGCGGCGCCGTCAGCGGGCGCGAGCCGATCTTCGGGGCGGATTGGCCGGGGCAGCACAGCGGCAGAGGCCGGCTGCCGGCCGAGGGGTTCAGGTTCGCCAGACGCACAGCAGGGCTTGCGGCCGTCGGCCCTCGGCGGGCGGATGAGGTCGGCAAGCGGGTGCGGGGCCAGGGGGCAGACCGCCCAGGGCCATGTCGACCACGGGCGTGCCATGGGGCGGGAGCACATCGGCGATGTGCAGGGAGGCGACGGTGAGTGCGGGACGCTCAACCGGGGCCGGACGGTCGCAGCCGGGAGCGACGCTGCAGGGGCAGGCGGGGCCAAGTCGGGAGTCGGGCCGGGAGTCGGGCCGGGAGTTGCGGGCGGGCGCTTCGTCGGTGCAACAGCCGCAGGGCTGATCGTCGATGGGTGGAGTGGCGGGCGTGTCGGCTGCAGGACAGCATGCGGCGGCATGCATCACCAGATGGGGTGGCTGGTGTGCCGGTGAAGCACAGCCGGCCTCGGCACAACGCAGGGCGGCCACCGCCAGCAGGGGCTGGAAAGCCAAGGCGAAGATGGTGAGGAAGCGCAACAGCATGCAGGCGGTCCTGCAGTTGATACGCCCAGCGACGGCGGGTGTTCAAACCGGGCGAGGAAACTGGGGATCTAGGATTTGAACCTAGACTAACTGAGTCAGAGTCAGTCGTGCTACCGTTACACCAATCCCCAGACAAAGACCGACTTTCGTCGGGTGTCTGACGTTCAACTCTATCACCGTGGGCGGTCCTGGCCAAGTGTCCGGGCAACACGTGGGGCGATTTCCGTTCCTGCTGCCTGTCTCTTCGGCCAGTCGGGCGGGCGGGGTTAGCTCTTGCCCGGCATGGGGGCGGCAGGAGGGGTTGGTGCTGGCGCGGCGGGGGAGGACGGGGAGGCGGGAGGCGTGTCCTTGCCGGCTTCGGGCGCGGCCTTCTCGGCGGCCTTGCGTTCGTCTTCCAGATCACGCGGGTCGGGCTCGGCGTATTTGTCCAGATCGGTCATGATCCGGGTCTTGGAACGCTCGAGGTCCTGACTGGCGGGCGGGGGCGGGGCAGGGGCGCGGTTGCAGGCACAAAGCGAAACGGCCGCCAGCAGCAGAACTGCGGAGGCGGCCTGGGGTGCGAAACGGAAGATCGGGTGGGTGTGCATGCCGCGGTGTCCGAACGGTCCTGATCAGTGGTGAGACTGACGGATGGTACCGGTCAGGCGGGCGGCGGTGGCATGGAGGGTTCGAGCGTGGAGCGTGGGGGATCAGGAGACGTTTCGGAGCGGGGTGGCGCGTCCGTAGGAGTTGTTTCGGCCGGGCGGCGGCACGGTGGTGCCGATGGGGTTGGCGGTCGAGGGCGCGGCGGGTGCGGCGGGTGCGCCGATAACCGGGCCGGGGCCGTTGGGGATGACGCCGGGCTGCGGCGCGGGCTTGGGCGCTTCGGCCTGGCCCACGGTCTGCTGGAGGCTGGGGTGGGGTGCGGCGGGTGGCGGCGGGCTGACGCGTCGCTCGCGGAGCGAGTCGATGCGCTGGTCGAGCTTGCCGAGGATCGCCTTGACTTGATTGAAGGTCTTGTCGGACGTGGCCATGCCTGAACTCCGTTTCGTCGGCTGGCTATCGGTTGCCTCGGGCGGCGGTCTTGCGCCGGTACGAGGTAAGCAGCGGTCCGGATGCCGGTTGTGCAGGCTGTGTGCTATGCGTCGTGTGAAATGACTTTCGCGGTGGGTGCGGGTTGTGCGGTTTGTAACGGCTTGCAGCCGGTGATCGGGCGATGAATGCGCTTTGCGCACGGGTTGTGCGGCGCGGCGGCATGATGTGCGAAAAAAACTTTTTTTTTCACTGCAGGACACGTGAACTCAGCGGAAGTCTCGGCTGGGCACGGCGAGCGGGGCGCGCATCTCGCGAAGCGAGCGCACCAGCAGGTGGACGATCTGGCCCTGTCGCTGCACCACGCCTCGGGCCAGCAGCACGCCGGCGTGGCGCGCTGCGGCGCGGTGGCGGAGGTAGACATGGTGGTGCACGATGAGGTTGGCGACGCCGCTCTCGTCTTCAAGGGTGATGAACATGACGCCCTTGGCGGTGGAGGGACGCTGGCGGAGGAGGACCAGGCCGGCGACGGCGAGGTGTGTGCCGTGTGTGCAGGCGGGATCGCGCAAGAACGAGCAGGGGCGGGCGCCGGCACCGAGCAGGGCGGGACGCATGAAGGCGACGGGGTGGTCTTTGAGGGAGAGGCCGGTGGCGCGATAATCGCGGACGACCTGCTCGGCGGGGCTGAGGCGGGGGAGCGCGGGGGTGGATGCCGGAGTTGCTGTGGGTGCGGGTGGTGGCGTGCTGTCGGGCAGCGCCGTATCCAAGTGGGCGAACAGGGGCAGGGGTTCGTCGTGCAGTTCGTCCACCGCCCAGAGGGCGCGCTGGCGATCCAGGCCGAGGGAGCCGAAGGCGTCGGCCTGGGCGAGTTGGCGCAGGGCGGAGACGGGCAGGCGGGAACTTCGCCAGAGGGCGGTGACCGAGGGGTATCCGCCCTGGGGGCGGGCGGCGCACAGGGCGCGGACGTGGGCCTCGGGCAGGCCGGCGATGAGCCGCAGGCCCAGGCGGAGGCGGCCGTGGGCATCGACGGTGCAGTCGAACTGCGAGCAGTTGGCGTCAATAGGCAGTACAACGACGCCGTGATCGGCGGCGTCGCGGAGGATCTGGGCCGGGGCGTAGAAGCCCATGGGCTGGCTGTTGATGAGCGCGGCGGCGAAGTGGGCGGGGTGGTGGCGTTTGATCCAGGCGGAGGCGTAGACCAGCAGGGCGAAGCTGGCGGCGTGGCTTTCGGGGAAGCCGTACTCGCTGAAGCCCTTGATCTGCTCGAAGCAGCGCTGGGCGAACTCGAGCGGGTAGCCGCGCTGGGTCATGCCGGTGATGATCTTGCGGCCGAAGTGGTAGATGACCTTCTGGCGGGTCTTCCAGGCGGCGATGGCGCGGCGGAGCTGGTCGGCCTCGTCGGGGGTGAAGCCGGCGGCGACGATGGCCAGGGCCATGGCCTGTTCCTGGAAGAGGGGGACGCCGAGGGTCTTGCCGAGGACGGCGCGGACTTTGTCGTCGGGGAAACTGACGGGCTCCAGGCCGTCGCGGCGGCGGAGGTAGGGGTGGACCATGTCGCCCTGGATGGGGCCGGGGCGGACGATGGCGACTTCGATGACCAGGTCGTAGAAGCAGCGGGGCCGCAGGCGCGGGAGCATGGCCATCTGGGCGCGGGACTCGATCTGGAAGACGCCGACGGTGTCGGCGGCGCAGATCATGTCGTAGACGGCGGGGTCTTCGGGGGGGATGGTGGCCAGCGTGAGGGGCGGCGCGTCGGCGGGCTGGGTCTGGCGTGAGACGGTGTGCATGGCCTTGGCGATGACGGTGAGCATGCCCAGGCCGAGGACATCGACCTTGAGCATGCCCATGGCGTCGATGTCGTCCTTGTCCCACTGGATGACGGTGCGGTCGGGCATGGCGGCGGGCTCAATAGGGACGAGCTCGCTGAGGGGGCGCTGGGTGATGACAAAGCCGCCGACGTGCTGGGAGAGGTGGCGGGGGAAGCCGAGGATCTGGGGGACCAGGGCGAGCAGGCGGCGGATGACCGGGTCGTCGGGGTTCAGGCCGACTTCGCGCAGGCGGTGGTGCTGGGGGACGCCGGGCTCCCACCAGTCGATGTTCTTGGCGATGGCGTCGACGGCGTCGACGCTGAGGCCCAGGGCCTTGCCGACCTCGCGGGCGGCGGAGCGGCCCCGGTAGGTGATGACCTCGGCGGTGAGGGCGGCGCGGTCGCGGCCGTACTTGGCGTAGAGGTACTGGATGACCTCTTCGCGGCGCTCGTGCTCGAAGTCGATGTCGATGTCGGGGGGCTCGTTGCGTTCGCGGCTGATGAAGCGTTCAAAGAGCACGTCGATGCGTTCGGGGTCCACGGCGGTGACGCCCAGGCAGAAGCAGACGGCGGAGTTGGCGGCGGCGCCGCGGCCCTGGCAGAGGATGCCTTTGGAGCGTGCGAAGGTGACGATGTCGTGCACGGTGAGGAAGTAGTGGGCGTAGTTGAGCTGGTCGATGAGTGTGAGTTCGTGGGTGAGTTGGCGGCGGAGTTTGTCGCTGACGCCGGCGGGGTAACGCTGGGCGGCGCCGGCCCAGGTGAGGTCGGTGAGGTGGGCCATGGCGGTGCGTCCGAGGGGGACGACCTCGGCGGGGTACTGGTAGCGGAGCATGTCCATGGAGAAGCCGGCGCAGCGCTGGGCGAGGGCCAGGGCGCGGGCGATGGCGGCGGGGGCGTGGGCGAAGAGGCGGTGCAGTTCGGCGGGGGGCTTGAGGTGACGCTCAGCGCTGGCGTGCAGGAGCGTGCCGCACTGCTGGAGGGTCAGACCGTGCCGGATGGCGGTGAGAACATCTTGCAGGGCGCGGCGTTCGGGCGTGTGGTAGAGCACATCGCCAACGGCGAGCAGGGGGACGCCGGAGTCGGCGGAGAGGTCGGCGAGTTGGCGGAGGCGGGCGCGTTCGCCGGCGTGGTAGTGGCGGGCGACGGCCAGAGAGAGGCGGTCAGCGGTGCTGCCGCCGAGGGCGTGCAGGAGGTCGCGGAGGAGGTCGGGGAGCCATTGGCCGGGCGGGGTGTCAGCCGGCCAGAGCGGGGGGCAGAGGACGAACTCAAGGTTGCGGCCGTCGTCGGTGTTGGCGGCGTGGAGGACGTCGTGCAGGGTGAGGTGGCACTGGCCCTTGGGGGCGCGGGACTTGCCCAGGGTGAGCAGTTGGCAGAGGGCGGCGTAGGAGCGGACGCAGGTGGGGTAGAGCAGCAGGCCGAGTGTGCTGCCGGGGGGACACGGCTCGGCGGCGTCGGGCGGGAGGGGGACGTTCACGCGGGCGCCGACGATGAGTTGGATGCCGGCCTCTTTGGCGGCGACGTGGGCGCGAACGACACCGGCGAGGGAGTGCAGATCGGTGATGGCGATGGCGCGATAGCCGAGGGCGGCGGCGGCGTGGACGAGTTCATCAGGGTGGCTGGCGCCGGTGAGGAAGGTGTAGTTGGAGGTGACGGCCAGTTCAGCCCAGGGCGGGGGCGGGTCGGCGGGGGCGGGTGTGGCGGTGGTGGGTGTGGCGGTGGTGTGTGCGGAGGTGGTGGTGACAGGTTCGGCAGCGGCGAGGGAGGGGAGACCGTCGGCGCGGCGTTTGTTTGAGGTGTCGCCGAACTGTGCTCGGGCATGGGGCACGCGGAGTGAGGGGGTGGAGGGCGGGAGGGGTGGAGGTGGAGCGTTCAGGCCCAGAGGCCGTGCACGAACCAGCGGCCGGAGGCGGAATGGCGGAAGACCCAGAGGCAGGCGCCGATGGGCGGGGTATCGGGGGCGTTGTGTTGGGTGTCGTGCTGTGCGTCGTGTTGGGCGTCGTGCTGTGGGGCAACGCTGAGGCGGAAGTAGTCGCGATGGGTGAGGGCGTCGTGCAGATCGGGGTGGCGATCGGGCGGGGGCGGCGGGGCTTGCGGGAGATCGGCAGCGGGGCCGGTGGCGGAGGCGGCGGGTTGGGCGGGTGGGGGTGGCGGTGAAGGTGGTGGCAGCGGGGTGCTCCACCAGGGGGCGGCGAGGCGCTCGGGGCCGTCGGCACGCAGCACGGCCAGGTGGGTGTTGCGCCAGTGGACCATCACCGGCGGGCCATCAGGAACAACGGCCATGACCTGGGCGGGCTCGGGCGTGGGGAGCAGGCAGGTGGGGCGTTCGGCCAGCAGGGTGGCGGAGGGCTCGGCGGGTGTGGGGGATGCGGGAGAGGCCCAGAGCGTGCGGTCAGCGCGGGCGATGGCGGGGACGGGCCTGGTGGCGCGTTCGGGCACATGGGTGGCGACGGGGGCGGGGCGGAGGACGGCGTGCGGGCCGATGCGGGCGACGAGGGTGTCGACCAGTTCGGCGGCGTCGGCGGCGTCAGGTGAGGGGAGATCGGTGGAGGTGTCGGCGGTGGTCAGTTCGCGCTGGCGGAGGTGCACGGGGCCGACACGCAGGGCCTGAAGGGTGAGACGCTCGACACCGAAGCCCAGGTGGGAGCGTTCCAGGCGGTCGCGAAGCAGCGACCAGAGGTGGCGTGGGGAGCGGCTGGCGCGGCTGAGTTGGGCCTGGTGGGTGATGGGCTGGGCGTGGGGGCGGGTGAGGGTGAGTTGCAGCGAGCGGGCGCCCTGGGCGGAGGCATCAAGCCGGGTGATCAGGTCGCCGAGCAGTTCGCGGGCGGCCAGGGTGAGGGCGTGCAGATCGGTGACCGGGCCGTCGAAGACGCGTTCGACCAGCAGGGGTTCGGGCTGGCGGATGCAGGCCAGGGGCTCGATGGCCTGGCCGAGGAACTGGTCGATACGCAGGGCGAGCTGCGGCCCGTAGCGGGCGGGCAGGGCGGTGCGGGGGAGGGCGAGGGCGTCGCCGATGGTGCGGACGCCGAGGGTGTCCAGCCGCTGGTGGGCGGCGGGATCGGGCCTGAGGGCGAGCAGCGGGAGATCGGCCAGGGCCTTGCCGGGGCAGGTGCCGGGTGGCAGGGGCGGGAGGACGCACAGGCGCGAGGGGCCGAAGCGGGCCAGGGCCCAGGCGATGCCGACGGTGGGGCCGGCGCCGAGGCGGGGCTGCAGGCCGAGGCTGCGCAGGCGGGCATCGACGCGGCGGAGGACGGTGTGGCGGCGGCGGTAGAGGCGGTGGCAGCCGGAGAAGTCCATGAGCAGGCCGGCGGAGCCGAGGTGGTTGGGGAGCACCTGGGCGTCGGTGGGATCGAGGGCGACCGCCGGGCAGAGGCGCAGGCAGGCGAGGGCCAGACGGTGCAGGGCGCGGGCGTCGGCCTCGGGGCGGTGCTCGGCGATGAGTGCCGCGGCGGCGGCGGTGGTGGGCAGCAGGGCGCGGGCGTGGGTGAGGTCCATGCCGGGGCGGACGCCCAGGGCAGCGGCGCGCGGGCAGCAGGCGGCGATGACGCGACGCTGGTGCACGGTGTGGTGCAGCAGCATGAACGGGGCGGCGGGGGCGGTGGAGGTGGAGGGGAGTGGGGCGAGTTCAGACCGCGCTCGCCAGCGGCGGAGCAGCAGGTCGGTGGACCAGGTGGGCAGGAAGACGGAGACGAACAGACTCACGGCAGGACTCCACAACCCAACTGGCCAGGGCCGGCATGGGGTCCGGCGACGGCATGGGGGCGTCAACAACGGCGGCAGCGGTCATGACGGGCGGGTGTGTGATGAGCGGGTGGAGGGGCGTGTGTTTGGGCGGGGGGCCGGCACGGGCAAGGCCGGACGCGCCGGCGCTGATGCCGTGCCCCTTGCTTCGCAGCAGGCGGACCTGCCAGCGGGCCAGGGGCAAGTCGTGCTCGTGAGGTGATTGGGGCGGGCAGGCCAGCGGGGTGGCCCACCAGCGGGTGGAGGCGGCGGAGAGTTCCTGACGCTCGTGCGGGGCGCGGGCGACCAGCCCCAGGGCCCGCACACCGGCGTGGGCGGCCAGTTGCAGCCGGCGGGTGGCGGCCATGTCCCACCGGCGGCCGTCGACGATGACGGCGACGCAGGACGGGCTGCGGAGGGCCAGATCGGCGCACCAGAGGCGTTCGGCGGGCGTGTCGGCGTTGATCAGCAGGGTGCGGCGGGCCAGGCCGGGGGCGGCACGGTCAAAGGCCTGCAGGGCCTGCATGGCGGGCCAGACCTGCCGGCCCACCCACACCACCCAGGCGTGGTCGCTGCGCCAGCCGGATTGCAGGGCGTGCCGCCAGGCGCAGGCGGCGGCGTGGAGCAGGAGGGTGAGGGGCGGGAGCCAGTGGCCGTCGGACGCGAAGGCGGCCGGGGGGGTGAGAGAGTGGGGGGTGAGAGAGTGGGG
>JAJTDF010000063.1 GCA_021294835.1 Planctomycetaceae bacterium | reverse complement strand
CCCGCACATTCCGTTCGCACATGGCGAACACCAACACAAACCCCTACACACCACCCCGAACCACCCCTCCCCCACCCCACTTATCCACATACACCCCCCTCCCAAATTCCACGGCAAACGCCCCACCGCCCCCAACGGCCTTCATTCAGTGTTCGACCAGTCCACCACCTTGACCATGTGTCCACCCGCTTGACTCCCCGCCCCATGCCGCTAGTCTTTCCCCGCAGTATCAAGAGTCCTGAACCGGCTTCCAGGTTCAGGCGGCAACCGAGCGGCTGTTCACCAGCCTGCCACGGTGCCGAAGCCAGCCCCGAGGTTTCGGGGAACGATGCGGCCGAGCGGCACACCCCGCAAGGCAAACTCCGGGTTGATGTTCAACCCACCCGCATTGCAGGCTTGGCCGTCCGGCCCTCTTGGCACTCCCGAACCTTTCGGAGTTCCAAGCATGTCCGTCTCCACCCTCGCCCGTTCCGCCAACCCCACCACCCCCACCACCGCCCCTGCAACGCAGGCCGCCGAGCGCACCGCCGCCTCCGGCTCCTCCCCACCGGCCCCCACCTCGGCCTCCACCTCCACCCAAGGCCTGAACACCCGCGCCCTCCACGCCGGCCGGGGCCCCTGCCCCACCACCGGCGCCCTGGTGCCCCCCATCGTGCAGAGCACCACCTTCGCCCAGCGCGAGGTCGGCAAGCCCGCCCAATACGCCTACTCCCGCGTCTCCAACCCCACCGTCACCGCCCTTGAAGAGGCCCTGGGCGCCCTGGAAGACGCCCCGCCCGCCGCCGCCTTCGGCACCGGCCTCTCGTCCGTCGCCACGCTCATCCTCGCCACCTGCAAGGCCGGCGACCACGTCATCTGTTCCCAGGTCATCTACGGCGGCACCGTCCGCCTCCTCCAGCGCGTCCTCGCCCCGCTCGGCATCACCGCCTCATTCGTTGACACCCGCACCCCCGGCCCCGTCGCCGCCGCCCTCACCCCGAACACCAAGCTGGTCATCCTCGAGACCCCCGGCAACCCCACGCTCACCCTGGCCGATGTTCCCGGCATCGCCCGCCTCACCCGCGCCGCCGGCGTCACCCTCGCGGTTGACAACACCTTCCTCACCGCCGCCCTCTTCCGCCCGCTCGACTTCGGTGCTGACGTGAGCATCTACTCCACCACCAAGCACATCGAAGGCCACAACGCCGCCGTCGGCGGAGCCATCGTCACCCGCGACCAGGCCCTGCTCGATCAGTGCCGCTTCCTCCGCAAGGCCATCGGCACCATCCAGGCCCCGTTCGATGCCTGGCTCACCCTGCGGGGCCTGCGCACCCTGCCGCTGCGCATCGCCCAGCACTCCCGCAACGCCCAGCTCGTCGCCGAGTTCCTCGCCGAGCACCCCGCCGTTGCCCACGTGAACTATCCCGGCCTGCCCTCGTTCCCGCAGGCCGCCCTCGCCGCCGATCTGCACCGCTCCTCCAAGGGCGAGGCCCTGCACGGCGGCGTCCTGAGCCTGGAACTGCACGGCGGCTTCGAAGCCGGCAAGCGCCTGCTCGAAGGCGTCCGCCTGTGCGCCCTGGCCGAGCACGTCGGCTCCATCGACACCATCGTCACCCACTCCGCCAGCATGACCCACGCCGACGTGCCCCGCGACCAGCGCCTCGCCGCCGGCATCACCGACGGCCTGGTCCGCATCTCCGTCGGCCTTGAAGACCCCGCCGACGTGATCGCCGACCTCCGCCAGGCCCTCGACGCCATCGTCACCAACTAAGCCCGTCCCGATCCTGCCCGCCCGACCTTCCCCCGCCCCGCGGGCCACACCCATCCCGCGCCCGCCCGCCCCGTCCCTCGCCCACCAATCAACTCCGCTTCCGCCCGAAGGAACTCACCCATGAGCACGACCACCACCACCGCGAACCCCGCCGGCCTCGGCAACGTCATTGTCCTCAAGCTCGGCGGCTCCGTCCTCGCCAAGACCGAAAGCCTCCCGCTCGCCGTCCACGAGATCTACCGCTGGCTCCGCGAGGGCCACCGCGTCGTCGCCGTCGTCTCCGCACTCGGCGGCCAGACCGACCGCCTGCTGGCCACCGCCCGCGCCGTCCCGCGTGATGGCCAGGACCCCGATGCGTGGGCCACCGCCGCCCTGCTGGCCACCGGCGAGTCCCACTCCGCCCCGCTGCTCGCCCTGCACCTCCACAACGCCGGCGTCCCCGCCGAAGTCGTCGACACCGACGCACTCGCCCTGACGGCCGCGGCCCCCGCAGGCATCCCGCTCAACCCCCTGGACGCCGACCCCACTTCGGCCAACCTCCAGCCCCTGCTCGCCGCCCTGGCCCGCGCCTCGGTGGTCATCGTCCCCGGCTTCCTCGCCCGCGAGCAAGCCCCCTCCGCCCGCCGCGTGCTGCTGGGCCGGGGCGGGTCGGATCTCACCGCCCTCTTCCTCGGCCGCCAACTCGCCGAAGCGCTGCCGAACGCCAACGTCGCCGTCCGCCTGGTCAAAGACGTCCCCGGCCTCTTCGAGCGCGACCCCAACGCCCCCGGCCTGCCGCCCCGTCGCTACCAGGGCATCACCTTCGCTGACGCCCTCGCCCTTGACGGCCGCATCGTCCAGCACAAGGCCGTCCGCTTCGCCCAGTCCGCCGGCCTGCCCTTCCAGGTCGCCGGCCTGAACGCCGCCGAGAGCGTCTGCACCACCGTGGGCGCGCCCGCCACCGCCATCGTCCCGCAGGACCTCTCCGACCTCACCGCCCGCCCCCTCCGCGTCGGCCTGCTCGGCCTCGGCACCGTCGGCCGGGGCGTGCTCGAGGCCGTCACCCGCGACCCGTCGCGCCTGTCCCTCGCCGGCGTCGCCGTCCGCAACCCCCGCAAGGCCGTCGCCTCCGGCATCCCCGCCCACCACCTCCGGGCTGACCCGTGGGAACTGCTCGACGGCGACGCCGACGTCATCGTCGAAGCCACCGGCGCCGTCGCCCCGGCACTCGCCCTCATCGAAGAGGCCCTGGCCGCCGGCAAGCACGTGGTCACCGCCAACAAGCAGCTCCTCGCCCGCCATGGCCCGCACCTGCGCGCCCTGGCCGCCAAGCACGGCGTCCGCATCCTCGCCTCCGCCGCCGTCGGCGGCGCCACGCCCATCCTCGAGACGCTCACCGCCATCGCCGCCGCCGGGCACCGCGTCACCGCCGTGCGGGGCGTCGTCAACGGCACCTGCAACTTCATCCTCGACCGCCTCGCCGCCGGCGACAACCCGGCCGACGCCGTCAACCAGGCCAAGCTCCTCGGCTACGCCGAGCCCGACCCCACCGCCGACCTCTCCGGCGAGGACGCCGCCTGCAAACTCGTCGTCATCGCCGCCCAGGCCTTCTCCGCCACCGTGCCCCTCTCGGCCGTGAACACCACCGGCATCGCCGGCATCACCACCCAAGCCGCTCAATCCGCCGCCCGCACCGGCCAGGTCTACCGCCTCATCGCCTCCGCCACCCTCGGTGCCGAGGGCCAGCCCGTCCTCACCGTCGCCCCCGCCCTGCTCCCGACCGACCACCCCCTGGCCCGGGTCAAGGGCGAGCACAACGGCGTCGAGATCACCTTCACCTCCGCCCGCGGCACCTCTTCAACCCCCAGCACCGTCCTGGTCACCGGCCGCGGCGCCGGCCGCTGGCCCACCACCGAGGCCATCCTCGGCGACCTGCTGGAACTCGCCCGTACCCTCCCGGTCCTGACCCAGTCGGATGCGTCTGTGCCGTCGGCCCGTCCGACTGCCCAATCATCCACCAAACACGCAGCCCTCCGCCCGCGTACCAAGTCCGCGGAGATCGCCAAAGTCTCCTAACCAAACCCGTCCTCACTCCTACTCGTCCGACCATCTGACCATTTGTCCATATTGGCCATCGGCTTCCCCTCCCCCCATTTGTCCCGGCCCCACTTCGCGCCAACAATCTCGACCCTGCCCGGTGGGGGGGGACCGGACTGTCCCGTCCGTTCCAGCATGGTTTCGAGCTCGGAGTTTTCGTATGCCCTACGTCTGCACGTTCACCGGCAAGAAGTCCTCCTTCGGCAAGCAGCGGACCTACCGCGGCCAGAAGATCGCCAAGGGCGGCTTCGGCCTCAAGCCCACGGGCATCACCCGCCGCAAGTTCCGCCCCAACCTCCAGAAGGTCCTGGCCCTGGTTGACGGCAAGCCCACCCGCGTGCTCGCCTCCACCAAGGCGATCAAGACCGGCCTGGTGGTCAAGCCCCTGCGCCGCCGCGACGGCTACACCAAGGCCCGCAAGGCCGCCGGTTCGGCCGCCTAAGGGCCCGCAAGGCCGCAGGTTCGGTCGCCTAAGCCTGCCCAGTTTGATATCTTCGACCCCACCCAACCGCCCGGGCCCATGCTCGGGCGGTTGTCATTCAACAAACCGCACCTCCGCATCGGATTTGCTGTCGCATTGGGCGCGATCTCTGCGCATCTGCATGATCACAAGGCCCCGGCCCGTCGCCGGGGATCCCCGACACCCGCGCACCGGAGGTCCGTCCATGCCCCGCACATCCACCCGCCGCCCGCCGCTCACCCGCGCGCTCGCGGCAGCCTTCCTCGCCAGCGTCCTCCCCCACCTGGCCGCCCCCGCCCTGGGCCAGTGCGACTCGCCCTTCCTCGGCCCGGACACCACCGGCTCCACGCTGGTGCCGTCAATCAACGGCGCGATCATTCCCGGCACCGAGTCTCGAGACGACTTCACCGCCGCTCTCCCCGCACCGCCCTTTGCGTTGCGGCTCTTCGGCCAGACGTACACCGTCGGGGCCGTTTCCACCAACGGGGTGCTTGGGCTGGGACCCGGCGGGTTGAACGCCAGCTTTTTCAATTCCACCCTGCCCAGCAACGTGTTCGGCCCGGCCATCTTTGCGTATTGGGACGACCTGGTGACCACCAACGCCTCCGGCGGCATCTACACCAACACCACCGGCGTCGCCCCGGAACGTGTCTTCGAAGTCCGCTGGCAGGTGCGGCACATCAGCGGGACGGCCCCCTTTGCGTTCTCCATCTACTTCTTCGAGTCCCCCGCTTCACCGGAGTTCCTCATCGCCTACGCCCCTGGCAACGAGCCGCTTGCTCAGGCCTCGTCCGCCACCATCGGCCTGCAGGCCGGCAGCTCCGGCCCCGCCGCGACCTTCTCGTTCAACCAGCAGGTCATCACCTCCACCACCCGCCTCACGCCCCGCTGCCTCGCCCAGTCCATCAGCTTTCAAGGCCGCCTCACCGACGCGAGCGGTCCTATCTCCGGCACCGCCGACCTCACCTTCACCTACCTCAACGCCACCGCAGCCACGGTCGGCGTCACCATCCCCCGCCCCGCCACCCCGGTCGCCAACGGCCTGTTCACCGTTACGCTGCCGTCGCCGGATTTGAACGCACTGGCCGCCGGCGGCGTGCGTGTCCGCGTCACCGCCAACGGCTCCACCCTCACGCCTGACCAGCCCGTCACCTTCGCCCCCGCCGCCAACTTTGCCATTCGCGCACAATCCGCCGATGCCGCCGGCTCCGTCCCCTGGAGCGGCATCACCGGCGCCCCCTCCAACCTCTCCCCTTGGATCATCAACCCCAACTCGGTCATCTCCTACACCGCCGGCAACGTCGGCATCAACACCACCACGCCCGAGCAGCGTCTCACCGTCAACGGCAGCATGCAACTGCTCACCGGCACCTCTGCCGCACCCACCTCCCTCGCCTTCGGCACCGTCGGAGACGGCATCGGCGGAGCGGACAACACCGACCTGATGGCCTTCCGGCGTGTGAACATTGCTGCCAACCGCTCTGAACTCCGCCTGATCATCGGCGACGATCCCACCGCGGATCCCGCTGCTGCTGACTTCTTCTCCATCGGCGCTGCCCCCGGCGGAACCTGGACGCCCGTCATCGGCTTCCGCTCCGACGGCCTCGCCTCCAAACCCGGCGGCGGCACCTGGGCGGCCATCTCCGACCCGCGCACCAAGCACGACATCGCCCCGCTCTCCGGCGCACTGGACCTGCTGCTCTCGCTGCGGGGCTACTCCTTCTTCTACAACGACAACGAGGTCACCAAGGGCCGTGCCCTGCCCGGTCGCCAGATCGGCCTGATGGCCGACGAGGTCGAACGCGTCTTCCCCGATTGGGTCAGCCGCGACGGCGACGGCATCCGCATGGTCACCGAGCGCGGCACCACCGCCCTGACCGTCGAAGCCCTCCGCGAACTCCGCGACGAGAAGGACCGCCAGATCGACGCTTTGCAAGCCGACCTGGCCCGTCGCGATGCCGATCTGGCCGCCCAGCAGCGCCAGATCAACGACCTGCTGACCCGCCTGGAACGGCTGGAGTCCGCCGGGAAGCCCTGATCGTCCGTCCTCCGGACCGCCCGACCGGCCAATCCGCCCTCTCACCCGCCCGGGGCTGCCCCATCAGCCCCGGGCTCTTCTTTGGGCCGAATTCCCGAATCCTTCTGGGCCGTTGCCGCCCATAAACTACGCGGCTGTGAAGTGCGACTGCTGCGCCAACCCGGCCACCATCCACGAGGTCACCATCCACTCTGGCAAGCGGATGGAGCGCCACCTGTGCGAGAACTGCGCCCGCGCGCAGGGCGTCGTCGTGCAATCCCAGCCCCCCGTCACCCAGGTCATCGCCGATCTGCTCAAGGGCCACGCCATCACGCCGCCGTGGGTCGGCCCGGACGACCCGGCCGCCAACCCCGCCGCCGCCAACCCCGCGCCCGGCGCCTGCGCCGCCTGCGGGCTGAAGTTCGCCGAGTTCCGCCAGGGCGGCCTGCTGGGCTGCCCGCGCTGCTACATGTCCTTCGCCGAGGCCCTCGCCCCGCTGCTGGAGCGTTACCACCAGGGCGCCACCCACCACGTCGGCAAGGTGCCCCGCCGCTTCGCCGCCCGCATCGCCTCGCTCACCCGCCCGCTGATGCAAGAGGGCGGCCCGCCCGGCGAGTCCGCTGACGAGGCCCGGGGCCGTGCCCGCCTGGTCGCCGCCATCGCCGCCGAACGCGAGGCCCGCATCACCGAACTGCGCAAGCAGCTCGATGCCGCCGTCGCCGCCGAGGACTACCGCCGCGCCGCCCTTCTGCGCGACGAACTGCTTCGCGTCACCTCCGAGGCCCGCGAGGCCGGCGGCGGCACGCCCATCGGGGGAGGGGGACCGTCCGCGTGAACGAGCCCGCTGCGCTGCTGTCGCACGCCGCCATCCGCCGCGGGGCCCCCTGGCTGAGCAACCAGGGCCCGCACAGCGACGTGGTGCTCTCCTCCCGCGTGCGTCTGGCCCGCAACCTGGGCGCCTTCGCCTTCCTCAGCCGCTGCTCGGCGACCGACCGCACCCACATCCTGGCCGCCTGCCGCAAGCACGTCGTCGCCGCCTGCCAGAACCTGCCCCCCGCCTCGCCCGAGCACCGCGTCCCGCCGCCCACCGAGGACGATCCGGCCCGCCTGCTCTGGGTCGAGGTCCACCGCCTCTCCGCGGTCGACCGCCAGCTCCTCGCCGAACGCCACCTGATCTCCAAGGAGCACGCCAAGGGCGCCGAGCCCCGCGCCGCCGCCATCACGCTCCCGGATGAACGCCTGTCGGTCATGGTCAACGAGGAGGACCACCTGCGCATCCAGGTGCTGCACTCGGGCCTGGCCCTGGCCGACGGCTACACGCTGATCAACGAGGTCGACGACCGCATCGAATCCGGGCTGGATTACGCCTTCCTGCCGCGCTTCGGTTACCTCACCGCCTGCCCCACCAATGTCGGCATCGCCTGCCGCATGAGCGTGATGCTTCACCTGCCGGCGGTCCGCCTCACCGGCCGGATCGAGCAGGTCCGCCGCGCCGCCAAGGACATGTGCCTGGCCCTGCGTGGCTTCCAGGGTGAGGGCAGCGAGTCCGCCGGCGACCTCTACCAGATCTCCAACCAGACCACCTTCGGCAAGACCGAGGCGGTGGTGATGCAGGAACTCCAGGAGCACATCGTCCCGCAGGTCATCGAGTTCGAACGCCGCGCCCGGCACGAACTGCTCTCCGGGTCCCGCCGCATCCAGACCGCCGACCAATGCTGGCGTGCCCTGGGCCTGCTGCGCTCGGCCCGCCAGGTCTCCACCGAGGAGGCCCTGGCCACCCTGTCGCTGGTGCGCCTCGGCGTGCACCTGGGCCTGTTTGAGGACACCTCACCCGGCCCCGCCGCCCTGCCCGCCCCGGCCGAGCCGCTGATCTCGCAACTCATCGTCCTCACCCAGCCTGCCCACCTGCAGCGCCTGGCCGGTCGCGAACTCTCGCAGCAGGAACGCCGCATCGCGCGGGCGGACCTGCTGCGGACGGCGCTGGGGGGGTGAGGGAACGTGTTGCGGGCACAGGACCATTCCCATCAGAGGGAACGGGTCGCGACGGTGCCCACCCGGTGTCCCGCCCGCTCAACGCGAAGCAACAAAGCCACCGAGCGTGCGATCGTCTCAGTCAGGCTTTGGGGCGCCCCCGCTCAGGACGGCGTAGCACTCGGCGGCCTGCCTTCGCAGTTTCCGCCATTGCTCATGCTCAGCAAGTGCCGCTCGCCGCCAGACGCTCATCTCTGCCGTCGCTGTCATTTCGCTCGCGCATGCACTCAGTCTCTGCACCGCATGGCGCTCACCTGCACTCAGTTCCATGTTGGCCAGCATGTCATCACATGCGGAAGCGATGTCATCCAACTCCAGCACGAGTTCATCGGCTTCGACGCCATCACCCAATTGCTCCAGATGTGCGATCTGCGTCGCCGCATCCGAGGCGAGCAGCCTTACCGCATCCATGAGCACAAGCCGTCGCGCTGTCATGCGGGCGCCCCTTTCGGCAGCATGGTATCAGACTTGCTGCAGCCAGCGGCCGGCTGCACGCGGCGTCGCGCCTCGCCGATCGATTGCCACCACCTAAACCCTCCATGGCCCAGCCATGGTCATCATCGAGATGATCCGTCCGCCGCCGGCGTCCCAGCCGGCAACTTCCCCACCCTCCCACCGTCTCCCCACCCATCCGCCGATCAATCCCTGCGCGAACGACGCCGAGCCCCCGACACAGGGGCATGACCGGTTCAGCGTTCGCCCGTGCCCGGGCTGGCTGTGGAGGTCGGGAGGATCGGGGAAGTCTCTGAAGGTGCCCGGTGCACCTCCACCACCCACTGCTCCACCACCTCCCCCACCAGCCCGTGGGCAGCGAAGCGGATCGCCCGCCCCTTGGCCGTCTCCACCTCACGCACCGACGTACCAAACGGCACGTCGCCGATCAGCGACGACTTGGTGGCCATCTCCTCGGCCCCCATACTCAGTTCCAGCGCTTCGCGCACCATCCGCTCGCCCTCGGTCACGCTCAGAACTCCGCCCGTCGCGGCGAAGCGTTCGGCGTGAGACGAGGCCTCGAAGGCCACGCCGTGCCCTTGCCACATGACACTCCCCTTCACGTTCACCGTCGCGTCCTCGTCCACCGTCTCCATCCCCGCCCACGTCACCAAGCCCCACACCGCCCCGATCGGCAGCACCGCCATCATCGCCAGCAGCGTCCGCCGGTTCACCTCCGCCCGGGTGAGCGGCGTCCGCAACAGCCGGCAGATGCCCACCGCCGCACTCAGCCCCGTCACCGCCCACAGCCCCGCCGCCCACGCCCGCACACTCGCCCGCTCCGGTGTGTACACCCGCGCCCCCACGCTGTGCACTCCGCCCTCCACCTCCAGCACCGCATCCTGCGCCATCCCCGCCGTGTCCAGCGTCGCGTGCAGCCGCGTGCCCACCGTCGCCCACTCCGGCACCAACTCCAGCACCTTCTCATTGCCAACGCTGATCTCGCCCTCCCGCCGCAAGGTCCCCAATGGGCGTGATCGGCCCGGGTACCTCACCACCTCATCCGCCCGCTTGGCCTCAAAGCCCGGGGCCGAAGCCATCCCCGTGCCAAACACATACAAGTCCACCGTCAGCCGCTGCGTGAAGGCCGCGGTCAGCATCAGCGGATACACCGGCTCGGCCACCTTGAAGCGGAACCCCAGCGGCGCCGCTGCCCGCGTCGTCGCTTCATCGCCGCTGCCGGTCTGCAACTTCGCCGCCACAAACACCCAGCACCGCCTGGCATAATCCGCCAGCGCCGGCCCGGCCGCTTCCGGCACCACAAAGCCGTTGCCCGTCAGCCACGTTCGCAGCGCCGCCGAGGCATCCTCCGCCCCCGGCCCGGGGGCGATCACCGTCACCTCATACCCACCGATCAACTCGCGTGCGAGCACCTCGATCTCATAGCCGCGTGCGGATTGCCGCGCCTTGCCCAGCGCCGGCAGCAGAATGGCCGCGACAAGCAGGCCGATCAGAATCAGCACCACCAGTCCCCACCGATCGAGCCCCCACCGCATCCCCAATCCCGCCGCCAGCACCATCGCGAAGCTCGCCACCGCCAGCACCGCCGCCCCGAACACCTCCTCCGCCCCCTTCTGCCCGCCGATCACCTTGGGCGCAAAGCTCGACCGCAGCGACGGAAAGACCCCCGGTGTACCAAGCACAATCTCCGGCGCCCGCGGCCGGGTCGCATCCAGCCCGCCCGGCACCGGCACCACCCACGCGAACTCCGACCCGCGCCCGGCGAACCGCGTCTCGATCATCAGCGTCTGCGTCTGCGCCTTGGCGTCCCACACGATCAGCGCGTCCTGATCCGGGATCGTCGGCGTCACCTCCCGGGCGAACACCCCGCCGTCCGCCCGCGCCTCCCGCACCCCCAGCCCCCCGGCGGCGCACGCAACCAGCACCACCACCCACGCCCAGCCCATCATCCACCGACCCCCACGCGCAACTTCTGCCGACCTGCCCGTCTGCATAGCTCGGCCTCCTGCCTCCGCTCCCCGCTGCGATCACTCAGCCGTCCATGCGAAGGGCTGCCCCCAGCGGTTCCACCTCTTCTGCCAATCCGCCGTCTCCGGCGGCTGCCGGGACCCAACTCCCGAGAGCCATGTCCCACCTGCCGGTACCAACAGATTTGCCTTCACATCCTGAACTCTCTCCGTCAAACAACCGAGAACGCATGCACAGTTTCTCCGGTTCACCCAGATGACATCAGAGCCAGCTCAGTCCACGCCCGCCGACCTCACCGTCGCCCTCGGTACGGCGACCGAGTCCTCCTCCGCACGCACGCCAATCTCCCCAATCAGGGGACGCGCCTGGCTGCTTGTGCTCTTGGTCACCGGCCTGCTGATCGCCGGCGCGGTCACTGCGTCCCTTCAGTTCATCGAATTACGCACCTCTCCGCCGCTTCGTGTCGCGCTGAACCCCTGGCCCGGCTACGAATTTGCGAGTCTGGCCGCCGAACTGGGGTACTTTGAAGAGGAAGGCGTCAAGGTCCGGCTGGTTGAACTCAGCTCCCTCTCCGACTGCCGCCGCGCCTTTGAACGCCATCAGGTCGACGGCATGTTCTCCACGCTCGTCGAGGTTCTCCTGTCTCAGCAGCAAAGCGGTCTGCCCTCAGAGATCGCGCTGGTGGCCGATGCATCGGAGGGCGCGGATGTCATCCTCGCCCGGGAGGACCTGCCCGACCTCGCTTCTCTCAAGGGCCGACGCATCGCGGTTGAGGACGCCTCAATCAACGAGGTCATCCTTCTCCGCGCCCTGCAGAGCGCCGGCATGGCTCTGGCCGATGTGCAAGTCTTGCATATGGCCGCGCTGGAGATGCCCCGCGCTTTCGCCGAGGGCCGCATCGACGCGGCCGTCTCCTACCCGCCGATGTCGCTCCAGCTGCTCAGCCTGGGAGCGCACACCATCTTCTGCACCCGGACCATGCCCGGCGTCATCCTTGACGTGCTTGCCTTTCACCGCGATACCGCCACCAACCGCCCGGATGACATCGCCGCCTTCGGCCGCGCTTTCTTCCGCGCCATGGAGTACGCAGAGCAGAATCCGCAGAAGGCCCTCACGCTGATGGCCGCCCGCCAGGGCATCACCGCCGATCAGTTTCGCGAGGTGCTCTCCGGCGGCATCCGCCTCATCGGCGCAGCCGAGCAGCGCGGCTATCTCAGCCCCGGCGGCAGGCTCCACACCACCACACGCCTGATCACCGCCGATCTCGCCACCATCGCCGTCTGGAAGAACCGCGCCCGCCGGTCGGTCATCGCCGGGGAGACGAGCATCCCAAGATGATCACTTCCGGCCGATTCTCCATCGCCCGCTCAATCCGCTTCCAGCTCCTGCTGCCGGTGGTCGCCCTGTGCGCTCTGTGCAGCCTCGCTTCATTCCTCATTCCCTCCTGGCTCGGCACCCGAATTGCTCAGGATCGCCTCAACGATCGGGCCGCATCCATCGCCCGTGCCGTCATCTACGCCGCCGACTCCCTCCGCAACCGCGAGGACCTTCAGCGCTTTGTCACCTCGCTCGGAGCCGACCCTGATATCAACGTCATCGTTGCCGTCGGCGGACGCCCCCTGCATGTCGTCGCCTCCACCCGCAACGCCTGGCTCAACCAGCCGCTGGAGCATCTGCCCTTCACCGACATCGGGGCCGATTTGCTCGCGGCCATCCGCACCAACGAAGTGCAAGCCACCCTCCACAGCCAGACAGGCCTTGTCGACTGCACCATGCCCGTCCCCGCCGGCGCCGGCGAGTCCATTCTGACCGAAGGCGCGGTCATGGTGCATGTCGATTCCACAGCGCTCTTCCAGCAGGTGACAGCCTGGTCCAAGCTCACCGGCTGGGGACTGTTCTTCTCCTCGATCCTCGTCATCACCACCGGCGCGCTGCTCGTGCACTTCCGCATCCTCAATCCCCTTGCCGCCATCACCAGCGCCATCCGGGCCGACACCGACGCCCCGCGCGTCTCCACTGACGAACTCGCCCTGGTCGCTGACGCGTTCAATGACACACGCCGTGCCGCTCGCGATACCAACCGCCGCCTCTCGGCCGCTCTTCGCGAGGTGGCAGCCTTCCGCAGCACGCTCGATCAGCACCTGATCATCTCCGTCACCGACTCTGCCGGCCGCATCGTCGACGCCAACTCCGAGTTCTGCCGGATCAGCGGCTACGCCCGCGAGGAACTGCTCGGCAAGACCCATCGCATCGTCAACTCCGGACGACACCCGCAGAAGTTCTGGATCGACGTGTGGCGCGTCATCGCGACCGGCCGCCCCTGGCGGGGCGAGATCTGCAACCGAGCCAAGGACGGATCGCTCTACTGGGTCGACAGCATCATCGCTCCGTTCGTAGGCGAATCCGGGCGCATTGAAAGATATGTCTCCATCCGAACCGACATCACCGCCCGCAAGAGGATGGAGCAGGAACTTATCGCTTCCAGCGCTCGGGCAGAGGCCGCCAGCCGCGCCAAGAGCGAGTTCCTGGCCAACATGAGCCACGAGATCCGCACACCCCTCACAGCCATCATCGGCTTTGCCGACATCCTCCGCGAAGACGGCGACGCCGCCCGTCTCCCGCCCCAGCGTCTCCAGGCCATCGACACCATCCGCGGCGCCGGCCAGCATCTGCTCACCGTCATCAACGACATCCTCGACATCTCAAAGATCGAGGCAGGAAAGATGACGATCGAGAACACCGAGACCCCCGTCCCGGCCATCCTCTGCGAGGTCGACAGCCTGTTCCGACCCCGCGCCATGGGCAAGGGTGTCGCCCTGACCACCCGTCTGGCCACGCCCATCCCCGACCGCATCCACACCGACCCCACCCGCCTCCGCCAGATCCTCACCAACCTCCTCGGCAACGCTGCCAAATTCACCGAAGCCGGTGAGATCACCCTGACGGCCGCCGTCGCCGACTTCAACGACGGTCGCCGTCTGATCATTGAGGTCCGCGACACCGGCGTCGGCATGACCCCTGAGCAGGCCCTTCGACTCTTCAATACTTTCGCGCAGGCCGACACGAGCACCACCCGCAAGTTCGGCGGCACCGGACTCGGACTGGTCATCTGCCGACGCCTTGCCCGACTGCTCGGCGGCGATGTCACCTTGGAGAGTTCTTCCCCGGGCGTCGGCTCGTGCTTCCGCCTGAGCCTCCCGCTCAAACTGGCACCCGGCGCTGTCATGGTGCCCGAGCTTCGCTCCGCCGAAGCTGCCGCGCCGGCCTCCGGAGCGGCTCAGCCCACAGCCGCCCGACGGCTCAATGCCCGCATCCTCCTCGCCGAGGACGGCGTCGACAACCAGCGGCTGATCTGCTTCCACCTGCGCAAGGCCGGCGCTTCCGTTCAGGTCGCCAACAACGGTCGCATCGCCCTGGAGATGCTGATCAACGCCCAAAACGCCGGAACCCCGTTCGACCTGCTGATCACCGACATGCAGATGCCCGAGATGGACGGCTACACGCTCGCCCGCACCCTGCGCGGAAGCAACTGCGACATTCCCATCGTCGCCCTCACCGCCAACGCCATGGCCGAGGACCGCAAACGTTGCCTCGACGCCGGCTGTGACACCTACGCCTCCAAGCCGGTGGACAAGAACGCCCTCATCACCGCCTGCGCGGAGATGCTCGCCCGGGCCGCATGACTGCCGTCCGCCGCTTTCTTACGGGCAGCCCTGCGCGAACGCTGCGATGAATGCGTTGAAGTCGTCTCCGGTCACCAGCCCGTCACCAGGCGCCTGACCGCCGATGCCCACGATGTCCGCCAGAGGATCTCCAGCCGCAAACGCGCTCACAAACGCGTTGAAGTCATCTCCGGTCAGCAGGCCGTCCGCAGGCGCCTGCCCGCCGATGCTCACGATGTCCGCCGCTGAGCATGCCGTCGGGCCCGCCGCCGTCACATTGGCCCGCAGTTGAATCACGATCGTCCCGCCGTCAACCGCGTTGCTGCTCAGCGTCAAGAACCCCGTCTTCAGACCGGTGCTCGCCGTGTTCACCGTCACCGTGTGACTCCGGGTCGCCAGCACCGGTGACGCCGGCAACGCCGGTTGGTTCGCCGGAGCGATTGCAAAGGGCCCCGTGCCGCCCACCAGCCCGAAGCCCGCCGGCGGCGCCGAAAACGAGTAACTCAGGGTCTCGATGCCGGCTCCCGGCGCATTGATCGGATCCCGCGCAAACCGCCGCACGTCCGTCGAGTTGGTCACCACCAGCACCCCCTGCGCCGTGCTGCCCTGCGCCACGTCACCCAAGTCCACAAGCGTTGGCACGCTCGCCCGCGGCGGCACCCGAACATCAAGATACAGCGGCAGATGCCCCGTCGTCAGCGCCGATCTGGCCAGCGCCGCAGCAATCGTCGGCCCCACCATCGTGTTGCCCGCCTGCCGCAGGTCCCCGTTGCATGAGCCGCCGTCGTTGCCCCACACGCGGTAGGAGTGGCTGCTCACGTTCCAAGGCGTCGCGTTTCCCGCGTTGGCCAGATTCGTCGCCGCCGTGTTGTAGTTGATCGACGGGTTGCCGATGTACTCCAGTCCCGACCCGTTGATCAGCGACGCCGAAACCAGCAGAAAGTCCAGCCTGTCGTCCATTCCGCCGCTGGAACTGTTCGCGGGATCCTGCGTGAACACCCAGCGGAACGAGCAGTTGTTGTTCCACGAACCCGGCGACGCGATCGGATCCACGAACCGGCCGTTCGCGTTGGTCCCAGTCTCGGTCAGCCGCGTCCAAGCCGTCTGCCCCGAGGACTGCATGTTGAAATCGCCGCCCAGAATGAAGTTCGCTCCCGCAGGCAGGCCGCCGGTGTCGTTCCTCAGCCGGACCGCCTCCGGCGTCCGCCGGTCCTGATCCGCCGTCGTCGACCCCGCCTTCATGTGCGAGGCGTACAGGTACATCTCCGCGCCCGTTCCCGGCGTTCCTGATGCGTTGTAGTCCCGCAACCGCACCAGCCACTTCGCATTGTCGCGAGGAGGACACGTCGAGCACGATCCGGTGCCGCTGGTCAGCATCACGGTCTGTGCAAGGCTCGGCGGCTGGGCCACCAGTTGCACCTTGCTGGTGCGAAAATACAACGCGTGCCCCGGGTTCGCCCCCGGGTCCGACGAGTTCGCCACATACGGCGCCATCGCGTAATCCCCCGGCGAGCCCGCGCCGCCGTTGAGCATCGTCAAAAAAGCCGCCGCCCCCGTTGTCCCCACCATCTCGTTGACAATCAGCACGTCGGGCACGAACCGCAGCCCGTTGGGCGCCGTGGCAAACAGCGCGGTCTGAAAATCCGCCGTCCGGCTCGTCGTCGACGACGACGTGTCGTAGTTGGTCACGTTCCACGCCGCCACTCGCACCTGCCCCGCTGCCAGGCCCGCGCACCACGCCAGCCACACCGCCCCCGCCGCCAGACCAGCCGTCATCGCCTTGCCGCCGCTGTGCACCATCGTCCTGGTTCCTCTCTGATCTGCCTCGCTCGGTCACACGATCGCCGCCCCACCTTCTCCGACACCGCCCGCCCCTGTGTTCCACACACCAACCCCAGCCGCTGCGCGGGCCGGCTTGCACCCGGCCTTGCCCAGCGGTTTCGCCGCAACACCACCCTGCCGTCCGCGAGTTGAAAGATACCCCCGACTCCGGCCCGACGCCCGCCCATTGGTTCCGCCGGCACCGGATGCCCCGTCAAGTGGGGCAATCCACGCAGATGGGCCCGCCAAGCCCGCCTTCCCGAACCCCCGTCAACGGCCACTCCGCCCCATAACCCCGTCTCCACGCGTCACCCGGGTACCCCGGATGCCAACCCCGCTCCCGCGGCCCAAGCGGGTCATCCGGCTCAGCCCCGATCGCTTCATGTTCCGTCCTCTCGTCTTCCGCCTTCTGATGCATCCGCTTGAACCTCTCGTCCACAGAGGCCGCTGCCGCACACTGAGGCGTCTTGAAGATCGTCGCTCACTCGGCCACACCACCGGAAGGAACTCACCCACCCCCCGATGAGCGGTCAGAGGACTCGCGATGCCACCTCAGGAAACAGGTTCACACCAGTGACTGAATCGGGCATGAGCCTCCATGTGCGGCCCACCCGCCTTGCATGCTGACTGGACCATGGGCGGCACGCCGAAATCCGGTGCACCGGACAGCGGGCCTCAACCGCATGGGCCCCAATCGCCCCGGTCAGTTCTGTGCCGCCCACTGGGGCCTTCACACCAAGCGACTTCCCACCCCCCCCGCCCCCTCCAGCCCACCGGTCCATCCGCCGATACCCCCGGGAACATCCCGCGCACCCGCGCCCGGACCGCGCAGCGCCCGCGCTGCGCCACCCTCCGTTCCCCACCCACCCCTCGGGCGTTCACCCGCCGTCGCACGCATGACCACCATCTCTCTCCCCATCGCCGATTCGCCCACGACCGCCCCCGCCTCCGGCTGCTCGGCCGCGCCGGCCACGCCTCCCGCTCCTGCCTCCCCCGTCCCCGAGGCCAAGCAGACCACCGTCGGCAACTACTTCGTCGCCAACTACCCGCCCTTTGGCTTCTGGACCCAGGGCCACGTCGCCGACTTCAACGCCGCCCTGGACAGCCCGCCCCGCCCCGGCACCGATCTGGGCCTCTACGTCCACATCCCCTTCTGCCGCAAACGCTGCCACTTCTGCTACTTCCGCGTCTACACCGACAAGAACGCCGCCGACATCCGCTCCTACATCGATTCGGTCCTGCTCGAACTGGCCGAGTACGCCTCGCGCCCCGCCATCAAGGGCCGCCAGCCCACCTTCATCTACTTCGGCGGCGGCACCCCCAGCTACCTCTCCCCCGATCAACTGCGCACCCTCACCACCGGCATGAAGCGCCTGCTCCCCTGGACCAGCGCCCGCGAGGTCGCCTTCGAGGCCGAGCCCGGCACCATCAACGAGCTCAAGCTCGCCGCCCTCAAAGAAATCGGCGTCACCCGGCTCTCCCTGGGCATCGAGCACTTCGACGACCACGTGCTGGAGACCAACGGCCGCGCCCACCGCTCCAAAGAGATCACCCGCGCCTTCAACTGGGCCCGCGCCGCCGGCTTCAACCAGATCAACGTCGACCTCATCGCCGGCATGCTCGAAGAGACCGACGAACGCTGGGCCGACACCATCGCCAAGACCATCGCCCTCGGCCCCGAGTCGGTGACCATCTACCAGATGGAGATCCCATACAACACCACCATCTACCAGCGCATGAAGGCCCAGGGCGACCTCCACGCCCCCGTCGCCGACTGGGAGACCAAGCGCCGCTGGGTCGATTGGGCTTTCGAGCAGTTCAAGAAGGCCGGCTACTCCGTCGTCGCCGCCACCACCGTGGTCAAGAACCCGGGCGAAGCCTTCCTCTACCGCAAGGGCCTCTTCGACGGCTCGGATCTTCTGTCCGCCGGCGTCTCCGCCTTCGGCCACCTCTCCGGCGTGAACTACCAGAACCAGCACGATTTCCAGCCTTACTTGGACGCCATCGCCTCCGGCCGCCTGCCCACCTACCGCGCCTACCCGCTCACCGAGGATGAGAACTACATCCGCGAACTGGCCCTGCAACTCAAGAACGGCCGCATCTCCATCCCCGCCTTCACCCGCAAGTTCGGCGTCGATCCCCGCATCCGCTTCGCCATCCAGTTCGCCGAACTGGACTCCCGGGGCCTGCTCACCACCGACGACCAGCACGTCACCCTCACCCGCGCCGGCCTGCTCCAGGTCGACCGCCTGCTCTACTCCCTGTTCCTCCCCAAGCACCAGACCGGCCGCTACGCATGACCACCGTTGCGCCCATCTCGACCGCCCCGCGCGACGCCGAGCCGGTCACCGAGCCCGCCGCTGCAGCCGCACCCCTCCCCACCCGCCCCCCCACCGGCGCCCAGTACCTCCGCGCCCTGGATGACAACCGCGCTGTGTTCCTCGCCGGCCAGCGCCTCACCTCCATCGCCGACCATCCCGCCTTCGCCGGCCCCGCCCGCTCCATCGCCCGCCTCTACGACGCCCTCCAGCCCGACCACCCCCTCCACACCACCCTCACCCGCCCCACCGACACCGGCCGCCCCGGCTTCACCCACGCCTTCTTCCGCGTCCCCCACTCCGCCGCCGATCTGCTCGCCTCCCAGCAGGCCATCGCCGCCTGGGCCCGCCTCACCTACGGCTGGATGGGCCGCTCCCCGGATTACAAGGCCGCGCTGTTTGCCTCCTTCGGCGCCGCCCCCGAGTTCTTCGGCCCCTTCGCCGACAACACCCGCGCCTGGTACGCCCGCGCTCAAACCGATCTCCCCTTCACCTGCCACGCCCTGGTCAACCCGCCGATCGACCGCCACCTCCCGCCCGACCAGATCACCGACGTGCTCATCCGCCCGGTCCGCGAGACCAGCGCCGGCATCGTCGTCTCCGGCGCCAAGGTCGTCGCCACCTCCGCCCCCCTCTCCACCCACGTCTTCGTCGGCCAGACCGGCAAGTCCGCCGGCGACGACCCCGCGTTGGCCCTCGCCTTCATCGCCCCCATCGCCTCCCCGGGCATCAAGCTCATCTGCCGCGAGCCCTTCACCCGCGAGGACCGCGCCCCCTTCGATGCCCCGCTGGCCTCCCGCTTTGACGAGAACGACGCCATCCTCACCTTCAGCGACGTGCTCATCCCCTGGGAGAACGTCCTCATCCACCGCGACGTCAAACGCACCAGAGCCTTCTTCACCGGCGCCGGCTTCGTCAACGCCTTCCTCTTCCACGGCGCCACCCGCCTGGCCGTCAAGCTCGACTTCCTCGTCGGCCTGCTCTCCCGCTGCCTGCAGGCCACCGGTGCTGACGAGCACCGCCCCGCCCAGGTCCTCCTTGGCGAGGCCGTCGCCTGGCGCCACCTGATCTGGTCCCTCTCCACCGCCATGGCCGCAGCACCCGACCCGTGGACCGGTCGCGCCCCTGCCTCCACTGCGCTCGCCCCGCAGCGGCAGGCCGCCCTCGCCTACGCCACCTTCGCCCCCCAGTGCACGGCCCGCGTCCGCGAGATCATCCAGACCACCGTCGCCTCCGGCCTGGTCTACCTCCCCGCCGCGGTTGACGACCTGCTCACCCCCGAAACCCGCCCGCTCGTAGACCGCTACGTCCGCGGCTCCAAAGGCATGCCCGCCGACCAGCGCATCAAGCTCATGAAGCTCATGTGGGACGCCGTCGGCTCCGCCTTCGCCGGCCGGCACGACCTCTACGAACGCCACTACGCCGGCTCGCCCGACGACGTGCGCCTCCAGGCCCTCGCCGAAGCCCAGCGCTACGGCCGCCTGGACGCCATGCACACCCTGGTCGACCGCTGCCTGGCCGAGTACGACCTCCACGGCTGGATCGACCCCACCTGGGCCGCTGCCTCCTCCCCCTTCCCCTCTTCCACTCCTTTCCCCCCCGCCCACCCCCCCCACCCCCTCGCCGCCTGATTTCTTCGCCCTCAGCCCCTCCCCCAGCCGATATCAAGCCCCCCTCTTCCGCCCCGCGTTTCCGCTCTCTCCCACCTGCCCTCTTCCCCTCCTCCCT
>JAJTDF010000137.1 GCA_021294835.1 Planctomycetaceae bacterium | reverse complement strand
CTCGGACATCCTGGCAAAAGTGACCAGGGCGAAGGCGGCGCTGGCGGCTGCTTCACGATAAGTACACAACAGGAGCGCGCACTACACTAGAAGGCGGCCGTGAAGCCCGGGGCCGGTCGTGCCGCCCAGGCTGCGAAGCAGGGCGCTGATGCCCAGGGAACTGCCACATCCTTGAAGCCGGGAACTTGTGCGGATGTCGCCGCCCTGCCCGGCCAGGGCGGCGCGGCGAGTGGCTGCTCAGGCCCCGAACATCTTCTGGGCCAGTGACTTGGACACCAGCTGAGCCATACGATTGCTGAACAGTTCTTGCACTTCGATCGGCGTGGGCAGATCGTCGTTTTCCGGATCTTCTGCGTCGAGACCGGGCTTGAGGACTTCGGACAGCACGGTCGGCATCACCACCCCGACGAGGGCGCGAACAAGGACTTTGGTGTTGTCAGCCATGGCAGGCTTTCTGTGTCGTTGGGCTGGCTTGTTAGCGGCCTGCCGTCACGCTGCGACTTGCGCGACGCTGCCGCAACCTGACGGCTCTGCGTCAGGGGCGGGCGCGCTCGGCCGACTCGTCGTCTGCTTTGCGGTTGTAGCGGTCCCAGAACGCGACGCTGCCGAATCCAAGCTCCGCGACTTCGTCGTCGCGCGCCCAGAACTGGCCGGCCGAGCCGTACTCGCCGCGGAAGGTGCCCTTCACATCGAGCACGTACTTGGAAATCGAACCGTGGGCGGCGCCGAACACGTGGGTGCTTCCCTGGTGCCCCATCTCATCGGCGCTTGTCACCACGAAGGTTCCTCTCGACGTCCCGCCGTCGCCCGTCTCCGATTCACGGACGCCCAGTGCACCATCACTTCCGGTCCGGTTCCAGATGTTCGTGATCGTCTTCTCCGACCCGTCCGCGAAGGTGATCTTGGCGTTCTCAGCAAATGCCACTTCGTCGTTGAGGCTCTCGACGTCGACGGCAATCCTCATGCTGCCGTTGACCAGCACATGGTCGGCCTGCAGATCCATGATTTCGGCGGTTCGCCCGCCGGCGCCGGACTCAGCGGCATTGGTCAGCATTGCGACGACCTTGTTGTAGTTCTCCAGGTTGTCGATCCGGCCGTCGTCCGCGTCGATCTTGAGCGCATTCAGGGCCTGGGTCAGACCCGTGTTGGAGGCGCCTGTGTAGACTTGGTTGCGAACGTGGGGATCGCCCCACTCACCGGTGAGAATCGTCTCTGTGTCGCCAATGGTGCCGCCGTAAACCTGTGCGTCGTTCTGAGACGTAACCACGACCTGGTCGACCGCGCTGCCTCCATCGCGCAGGTCCTTGAGCAGAACGACGGCGGTTCCGCTGCTGATCGCGGTGAGTCCGTTCCCGCTGCTGATCGCGGTGAGTCCGTTCGACGACGTGCTCACTGTCGGTGCTGACATGGTCTGATCTCCTTGGTTTCGGGAGGTAGTCCCCCGGGTGGTTGATAGCGCTCCAGGCTCGGGCCGTGAGTGCAGCTCTTCCTCTGGCCGCTTCGTGGCGAGGTCCTTGAGGCGGATGCTGATCTCCCCGCGCAAGGTCTGCGCCTGAGTGGTCGAGAACATCGTTTGAAGCGCGCTCAGGGCGTATCGCGTGCCGCCCTCGAACTGCAGCGACTCGATGTCCGTCAACCTACTCCTGGCACCCGACGCGATGTGCGTCAGCGTCACGGTGTTGCCTGCGACCTCGGTCAGGCGGTATTCGCTGGCCTTGCGGGCAAACACGGCCACGTCGTTGCCCTGCCCGCCGTTCAGCGTGTACAGGTTGGTGGCGGCTTGGTTGGCACGATCGTCGAGATAGAAGGTGTCGTCCCCAAGACCCCCATTGGCCGTGACGCGGTTCCACTGGGTTCTTGAGTTGCTGATGTGGAAGACGTCGTTCCCAGCGCCGCCGTCCCCTCGGACTTCGTGTCCGGAGAGATTGATCACGTCGTCACCGAGTCCTGCATACACGGCGGCCCATTGACCGTTGGCGATCGTCAGAGTGTCGCTGCCCGTCGAACCGAACTGGTTGCGGTCGACGCCCAGAACGAGACGTCCACCCGCCTCGCTGACAGCCGTGCCCAGCTCGGCTGCTGTGTAGGTGCGCCCTCCAAGTTCGAAGCGCTCGAAGTTCACGAAGTTGCTCGACGCGGCTTTGCCGCGCTCGATGTGGAAGCCTCCGCCCTGCCGCGCCCGGACGACGAAGTCCGCGCCGATGAGCTTGAGCGTATCCTCGCCGCTGCCGCCATCGTGGACTCCGGCACCGCCTCCGAGGCCGAGATTGAGCCGGTCGTCCCCGTCCCCCAGGTCGGTGCGGCTCACCCAGTCACCGGCACTGCTCACCACGTCGTCGCCTGTACCGGTGTTGATGTCGTTCCAGAAGCCTTTGGTGTCCGTGATGGTGTCGTTGCCCGCGCCACTCCGGACGGTGCTGGTCGAGCCGATCGTGATGCGATCGTCAAGAGCGGTGGCGATCGTCAACGTACCGTTTGGCACGGTTCCGTTGATTGCGTTGGGAAGCGGCGCCGTGGGCTGAAGCTGGCCTCCGGCAGCGGCCAGCCCGATGAGTTGCGCGCTCGTGAGAGTCGGGCCGCCGGCAAACTCGAACCGTTCGACGTCTTTGCCCACGCGGACGACCGATCCGGTCTTGGATGCGCCGTCGCTGGCCTCGACCTGCTTTACGAAGTCGAAGTACGTGCCCCGGTCGCGAACGTGATAGACCTCCGGCCCGGCGGCGAAGCGCACCGTGTCGAAACCCGCTCCGCCCGACAGATACGATCCCCAATTCACACCCCGGACGTCAAAGGTGTCGTCGCCCGCTTCACCATTGAACCTTCCGTTCGAGGCGTTCTCGATGACGAAGCCGTCATTGCCTGCGCCCGCATTGACCGTGTGTCCGCTCCCACGGACGACGAAATTGTCTGCCGCCGCCGAGGTCGTGATCACTTGGTTCGACGTCTCCTGGCCGATGGTGACCGATTCGGACTGATTGGACTTGTTGAGGAAGTTGATCCCTCCGCCATCAAGCACGATCGTGTTCAGACCGTTGGAGGAAAACGTCGCTTGCTGCACTTGATTTACGGTGGGCACGGTGCCTGCCTATCGGTTGGATTCGGATCTTCTTGCGTGGGATGCCGAAGCGGTCAGAGTGGCCGATGAGAGACGGGATGAAGTGGCCTAGGCCGCGTTGGGTGAGCAGATTAGTTGCCGCGAAATTGCTGGGGCTTTGGCCGACTTTGCCACCGGGGAAAGAGCAGTCATGGCCGGTTCTCGGCGCGGTTTCCCTGGGCAGCGGGCGAGTCTATGGAACCCGCGGATGACGCCATCTGCGGCGCGCGGGAAGTCGAACTGAATCCCGTCTCGGGCGCAGCGTCGATGGTCGGGCCGCTCATCGCCGTGCCATCGGAAGAGCGCCACCGCTTGCCGCCGTGCAACCGACATCCGCCGGTGATCGCGTCGCGCGGCTGCCTGCTGACAGCGCGCGACGCCCGCGGTCCGAACTCGACGCGCAGCTCGATGCGCCGGCTGGCATCGAGCGACTCGCGCTGTTCGTTGAACGAAAAGCCCCCGACGGCAAAGATCTCCCTCACCGCCGCGGCCTGTGTGGCGCTCAGCTCGCTCCCGTCCCGCACTGGTTCGAGCAGTGCGCAGAGCACGCGTTGGCCCCGCTGCAAGCTCAGGTTCAGGTTGTACAGGTAGTCGCCGCGGTGGTCGGCGAAGCCCTCGACGACCACGCGGCTGACCCACTGGCGGCCGGCCTGCGACTCGGTCACGGCAAGCAGGCGCGGGACGAATTCGCGCAACAGCCGGGCGCTGGCGGCGTCGAGTTCGTGGCTCCCAGTCTGAAAGCGCGCGCGGTCGCCGAAGTCGATGACCCGCAGCACCGCATCGAAGCGGACCCCCGGCGTGGCCTCCACGACGCGAGCCATCTGCGTCAGCAGCATCTCCTCCGTGCGGGGATCCGGCCCCGAGGGCAGGTGCTCCGCCGGACGGCTGGCCGCCCTCGGTGACGGCGGCAGGGCCTTGAACTCGCTTTCGCTGCGCGAGGTCATCTGAGCGCGGGTGATGGCCATCAGCGCCACGACCATCAGCGTGAGGAAGAGGACCATCAGCGCGGTCATCAGGTCCGCGAAGGAAATCCAGAACGCCTTCTCGGCGCTGTCCACCTGCGGATCGCCGCGCGATCGGCGCAGGATGCTCATGTCCCGAAGCTCCGATCGTCAGCTTTCGCGGGTCCCGCGGCCCAGTTGGCCCAATCGTCGTCAGCCACCTGCGCGGTACCCGCGGCGCGCCAGTTCGGAACAACCCCCCGATCGATGCCGCCGCCGCCGCCCGTCCCAGCCATCGAGCCAAAGGGAGCCGTTGCGCCGGGCGAGCCGTGGACGGCGCGTGCGGAACTGGCTGCGCCGTACTGTGCCTCTGACCCGAGGCCGCCAGGGTTGCCTGTGAGATAGGACGGCGCGCCCTCTTCCTCGATCGGGAGGCGGTCCTGCTGCAACAGGCTGCACAGGGTCTCGATGCGTTGCACCAGTTCGCCCAGGTTCTGCGCCACCGACTGGTTGCGCGACACCATCTGCATCTCGGCCTGCATCAGGCGTGCTGCGACGGTCTCCAGCGTGCGACGACCCGAGACCTCGATCGCCGAGGCAACCCCCTCGAGTCGCGACGAGAGGGCGCGCAGGGCCTGACCGGTTTGCTGGCTGCCCTCGCTGGCTGCCCGACTCTGCTGGGCCACGGTCTCGGGCAGAGAGCGCGCGAGATCGGCCATCGCTTTCGACGCGTTCTGGATCTGGGTCGTGGCTGCCAACAACTGGGCCATCATCTCGCCAGACTGCACGGCCGTCGCCGGGGCGGCCGCGACGGCGGCCACCGTAGCCGGATGCGGGTCGGTGGACTGACTCCGTGCCGGCGACGGCGCCGGCGTCGGGCCCACGGCAGGCACCGGGACGGCCGCCACAGGAACGGCCGCGGCCATGGAATCCCTCCCCGGCCGTGGGGGGTGCAATGCATCGAGACCGACGTTCATTGCGTCGAGTGCGTGCGCAATGCTGCTCATCATCGCCTTCTCGACCAGGGTCACTGCCATCGACAGCGTGATGGCCGTCATCGACACGACGAACGCCTCGGCCACGCCCACCGACAGCGTGTCGAAGACGCGCTGGAGCTCGGCCGGGTCCTGCGAGAAGTGCAGACCGCGGATGCCCTTGATGATGCCCATGAACGTGCCGACGATGCCCAAGCCGGTGAGGATGCCGGGCAGGTTGCGGAACAGGTCCAGACGCAACCGCGAGTGGGTGACGGTATGCAGATCGAATACTTCTCGCGCGCTCGACATCGAGTACACCCGCTGTCCGCTGCCTGGGTCGGGCAGCGGGCGCAGCTGGTCGCGATACTGCTGCCAAAGGTGCTTGAGAGCGGCGTCGCGGCCGAACACGCCGGCCACTGCTTCCAGCGCATCGGGCCGCTGGTCGTTCACCAGAGACAGGGCCCGGCCCAGCGCAAGCCGCAGACTCACGGCCGGCCCCAGAAACAGAGTCAGGAAGCTGAGCGCGAGCGCCGCCAGAACGCCGAGGATGACCAGGGCCGATAAGGGCCACTGCGCCGGGCCGACGGCGCCAATGCCAAATCCCACGGACGCGAAGGGCCAGTAGGTGGCGATCAACGAAGCCTGCCAGATCAGCCCCACCACGGCGGCCATGCGGGCGATGCCGCGCGTGGGCCAACCCAGCGCGACGACGGTGACGATCACCGCGGCCCCGAGTGCCCAGAGGGAAGCCACCCCGGAGGCGCCGTGTACCGATGCGGCAATCAGCGCAAGCAAACTGCCCAGCCAGTTGCCGAAGACCATCCAGTTGCGCCCGGTAGTGTTCATCGACTCGGAACCCCATCTGCGCGCCCGGCACGCCACTCGACAGGCCCGCGACCATCGCGGACTGCCATTGCAGTCTGGGCGGCGGCTGTTTGGTCGCGCTTTGCTGCGCTTTGCTCATGCGCTCCCAGGGCCGCCGAACCAGCCTCGGCGTGTCCAGCGCCCCGACCCGAAGCACGCTGCGGTCGCACAGGGCCACGGCGCGGCTGGGCGCGACGGATGCAGACGACTCCTGAGTCGCCGTGAACGCCGCGCTGGGCGTAGGCGAAGCGGCGTGTCTCGGCCTCGCACGGATTCGGCCTCGCACGGCTGCGAATCCGG
>JAJTDF010000136.1 GCA_021294835.1 Planctomycetaceae bacterium | reverse complement strand
CGACCGGGGGAGGGGGACGAGGGGGCCGGGAGGGTAGGTGGGGGGCGGCGGGAGGGGCTCAGCGGGAGGGATGCCCGGCGGGCGGGGCGTCGGCGGGGTGGGGGGCGGCGGGGGTGTCGGGCTGGGTGTCGGGCTGGGTCTCGTTCAGGGCGTAGTTGGTGACGACGCGGCGGCCGGCGGAGTTGATGGAGCCGGGGGGCGGGGGTGGGGCGGCTTCGGCGGTGTTTTCGGAGTTTGATTGGTGAGCGGAAGCGGCCCGGGCGGAGGCGCGGCGGGCGGAGGGGGCGCGGAAGCGGAGGACCAGCAGGGTGACCAGGCCGACGAGCAGGGCGAGGGGGATGAGGATGATGAGGATGGCGATGGCCAGGACGATGCCGAGCACGCCGAGGACGAGCATGCCCAGGGCGCGGCAGAGGGCGAGCAGCAGGGCGAGGGGCCCGCGGGAGGAGAGGCCGGGGCGGGGGGCGCGGGGCGTGTGGCCGGGCGCGGAGGAGGAGCCGAGCTGAAAGGTGTAGATGCGGGGGTCGCTCACGGGGAGATTGTTGGGAGAAGGGGCGGGGCGGGCGACGGGGTGGGAAGGGTGGCGGAAGCGGGGTGCGGAGGGGGGGGTGCGGATGACCCCCGAACAGCGACCACGGTCAAGTTGGGGGCGGCGGAGCGGCGGGGGCCGACCGGCGGGTGGGTGGTCCATACGCTGGCACCCCGCGATGGCACCGGCTGGTGTCAATCGGCGGGCGGCGGGCAGCGGCGGGCGGGTGAGCGGCGGCGGCGAGCAGGTGATTGGCGGACGGGAAGATGAGGCTGGAGTGCATGGCGGGCGAACGAGCGGGACATGCCGGAGATGAGGTTGAGGGTGAGGCGCCGCTGCCGGCGGCGGGGGTGGTGACGTACGCCGACGCGTTGGCGCTGCTGCACAACCGGGTGGACCTGGAGCGGGTGCGGGTGACGGGGGAGACCAAGCACCAGTACAAACTCGACCGGATGCGGGCGCTGTGCGAGGCGCTGGGGCACCCGGAGAAGCAGTTCCGCAGCGTGCACGTGGCGGGGACCAAGGGCAAGGGGAGCACGTGCGAGATGCTGACCTCGGCGCTGACGGGGTGCGGGTACACGGTGGGCGTGTACACCTCGCCGCACCTGGCGGACATCCGCGAGCGGATCCGGCTGGGGTCGGCCCTGATCAGTGAGGGGGAGTTTGTGAGGCATCTGCGGACGGCGGCGGAGGCGGCGGAGGGGATTGAGGCCGAGCACGGGCGGGCGACGTTCTTTGAACTGATGACCGCGATGGCCTTTTTGCACTTTGCCGATCAGGCGGTGGACCTGGCGGTGATTGAGGTGGGGCTGGGCGGGCGGCTGGACTGCACGAACGTGATTGAGCCGGCGGTGGCGGCGGTGGCGCTGATCGGGTACGACCACATGCAGATTCTGGGGGAGACGCTGCCGGAGATCGCAGCGCAGAAGGGCGGGATCTACAAGCCGGGGGCGGTGTGCCTGACGTACGACCAGGAGGGGGAGGTCATCGACACGCTGCGACGCTGCGCCGAGGAGGCGGGCGAGAAGCTGCTGGTGCTGGGGCGGGATGTGAACTTCTCATACCGGGTGGAGAGCGAAGGACCCAACGGCATCGAGGTGCTGGTGAACTTCAGCGGCTCGACGCTGTCGTTCGACGCGGTGAGCACGCCCTTGAAGGGGGAGCACCAGGCGCTGAACCTGGGGCTGGTGCTGGCGATTGTGGACCAACTGGCCCGGATGGGGATGGCGATCGACGAGCAGAAGGTGATCAACGGTCTGGACCGCACGCAACTGGCGGGGCGGTTTGAGATCGTGCGGCGGCAGCCGGCGGTGGTGCTGGACGGGGCGCACAACCCCGAGAGCATCGCAGCGCTGATGAAAACGCTGCCGGCCCACGTGAGTTACGACTCGCTGCTGGTGATCTTCGGGTGTGCGGCGGACAAGGACATCAAGGGGATCTTGAAGTATCTGGTGACGGCGGCGGACAAGGTGATCTTCACCAAGGCGGAGGGGAACATGCGGGCGGCGGAGCCGAAGGAGCTGGCGCGGATCTATCACAAGCTGGCCGACGGCAAGCAGGCGATGACGGCGCCGAACCTGGCCAAGGCGCTGGACCTGGCGCACCGGATGGCGCTGTCGAGCGATGCGGTGTGCATCACGGGGTCGTTCTATCTGGTGGGTGAGGCCAAGCGGCTGAGCGCAGCGCGGAAGGCGGCGCGGTAAGGGCGGCTTACTGGGGGGTGCGGCTTACTGGGGCCGCGGGTCGTCGCCGGTGCGGGAGCGTTCCAGCAGGGCGGCGTGCTTGGCGGCGGCGGCGACGGCGGCGGAGGTGGCCCCGAGCAGGCCCCGCCAGCCATCGAGCACGCCCCGCTTGAGGAGGTATTGCTTGACGAACGCGCCCGGGGGCGAGGTGAGCAGGCCCAGGACGCTGCCCCGGCGGCCGAGGTTCCACAGACCGTCAGCACTGATGCGGCCGTAGCGGACCTGGCGGGCGAGGAAGTCGTCAATACGACCGATGGAGTCGTGGCGGAGATCGCCCCGCAGGCGGCCCACCGCGCCGGGGGTGCGGAGGGTGAGTTTGTCGTGCGGGTCGATGCCCTGCCAGTGGGCGGCGCCGTTGCGTACCAGGCGGAGGCGCCACTCGGGCTGCCAGGTGTGCTCGAGGAAGCGGCCGGCGTACCAGACTTTGCGATTGACCTCCCAGCCATCAACCCGCCCCCCCCTGCCCCCCCTGCCCCCCGCACCCGCCGCACCCGCCGCACCGGCCGCACCGGCCGCACCCGCCGCACCGGCCCAGAGGTGGCCGTCGGCGGTGATGACGGCGCGGAGGTCGTCGGCGAGGGCGGGTTCGACGGACTCGTCGCTGTCCAGGCAGAGAATCCACGGCTCCCCGCACGCCTCCAGAGCGGCCTGTTTGGTCTTCACATGGCCCATCCACGCAATGTGGTGGATTTGGGCCCCGAAGGCGGCCAGGACTGACAACGTGTTGTCAGTGCTGCCGCTGTCCAGGGCGACAATCTGCTTGGCCAGGGGGCGGACGCTCGCTAAGGTGCGCTCGATGGTGGCGGCGCTGTTCTTGCAGACGATGGCGACGGAGAGGGGAAGGGGGCCGGGGGTCGAGGTCGAGAGCGCGGGCGGGGGCGCGGGTGTGGAAGATGTGGACGGATCGGCGGTCATCGCACAGGGAGGATAACCATGGGTCGAGCGGGCAAACCGAGCGCGGGGATGAACGGGGGCGGGCTGTTTGCGGCTGGGACGGCCGAGGTGCGGTCGATGCCGATGGCGGAGGCTTCGGCGGGAGGGGAGGTCGTCGCGGCGTCGCCGGCGTGGGCCGGGCTGCTGAGCCGTCTGAACGCCCCGCAGCGGCAGGCGGTGGTGCACGACGACGGCCCGCTGATCGTGCTGGCGGGGCCGGGGACGGGCAAGACGCGGGTGATCATCCACCGCATCGCCCATCTGCTGACCGAGCGGCAGGTGGAGCCGGAGGCGGTGGTGGCGGTGACGTTCACCGTGAAGGCCGCCGAGCAGATGCGCGAGCGGCTGGCGGACATGGTGGCGGAACTGGGGCTCTCTCCGGCGATGGCGGCGCGGGTGAACGTGCACACGTTTCACGGGTACGGCTACCGGATCGTGCAGCGGTTCCGCGATGAACTGGACTATCCGGCGGATCTGGAACTGATCGACAAGGCGCAGACGCTCAGCACGCTGCGCGACTTGATCCGGGGGCACAATCTGCTGTCGGCGGCGGCGGGGATCGGCATTGATGCGTTGGCCGAGCAGGGGCGGCAGTACATCGACCTGTTCGCCAACCAGGGGGTGACGCCGGCGCAGGCCCGCGCGCTGGCCGAGGCGTGGCAGAAGGATGCGGAGGGCGGGAAGCTGTCGCCGGCGCAGGCAGCGCAACTGGAGAAGTTGCTGGCGGCGGAGGAGGAGCGGGCCCAGGAGTTGCACAAAGCGACGCTGAAGGCGGCGGGCGAGAAGGTGCCCCGCAAGAAAAAGGGCGAGGAGCCGCCCACGCGGCTGACGGCCAGCGCTGCGGAGGACCTGCGGCAGCGGTTTGTGATGATGGCGCGGGAGCAGGTGGACCGCTTCACGGACTTTGCTGCGCTCTATGAGCACTATGACGCGCACTGCCGCCGGCGCGGGTGGCTGAGCTTTGGCGACCTGGTGCTGTCGGCGTGCCGGATTCTGGACGTGAGCGAGCTGGCGCGGGCGACGGTGCGGGCCGAGCACCGGCACTTTGTGGTCGATGAGTTTCAGGATGTCAACGCGGGGCAGATTGATCTGCTGGAGCGTGTGGCACCGCCGACGTACGCCTCGGGGCGGCGGCCGGACCTGGTGGTGGTGGGCGATGACGACCAGGCGATTTACGGCTTCCGCGGGGCGGATGACCGGGCGTTCACCAAGTTTGAGCGGCGGTGGACGGTGGACCGGCCGGAGACGGGTGTGATTGGTGTGGCGCAGGTGCGGCTGGACACCAACTACCGCAGCCATCCGGCGATCGTGCACACCGCCGGGCGGGTGATGCAGCGGGCGGTGGCGCGGTTTGCGCCCGACAAGGTGATCAACGCGGGCAAAGCGGACACCGGGCAGGAGACGCCGGTGCGGTGGATTCCGCTGGAGAAGTACAGCGAGGATGGGGACGCGATTGCGCACGAACTGCTGCGGCTGCGGGCGACCGAGCCGGGCTTTCGCTGGGGCGATTGCGCGGTGATTGCGCGCGGGCATGCGGACCTGGAGCGGGTGGGGGCGGCCTTGGGGGTGCAGGGGATTCCGTACGTGGTGCGGCGGAAGCAGTCATGGGCGGATGAGCCGGGCGTGCTGGATGTGCGGGCGCACCTGGACCTGGTGATCGACCCGCGCGACACGGTGGCGGTGCGGCGGCTGCTGGTGCGGCCCCCGGCGGGGCTGCCCTTGCGGCTGGTGGCGACGTGGCTGGAGGCGTATGCGGGGGCGCTGGGGCGGTTTGAGAGCGGGGCGGAGATTGAGGAGGAGGGCGAGGAGGAAGCGGGGGGCG
>JAJTDF010000135.1 GCA_021294835.1 Planctomycetaceae bacterium | reverse complement strand
CCCCGCCCGCCCCCCCCTCCCACGCCGACCGCCCCGCCCGCATGCAGGCCCTGGTCGACCACGCCTGGGACACCCTCGGCCTTGACGCCCCGCCCCCGACCCGCGTTGCCACCGGCCACCCCGGCATCGTCTCCTGGGTCGGCTTCTACCTCCCCGACCCGCACGACCCGGCCGCCAGCATGGTCCTGGGCCCGCGACGCAACAAGCCCGCCTGCTCGCCCATCGGCATGCACGGCGCCTGCGGCCGCTGCTTCCTCGCCCGCCGCACCCTGGTCATCCCCGACATCCGCACCCTCGGCCCCAACTACATCGCCTGCGACCCGCGCGACCAGTCCGAACTGGTCATCCCCTGCTTCGACGCCGCCGGCGTCTGCTGGGGCATCCTCGACGTCGACAGCTTCGACCTCCACGCCTTCACCCCCGCCTCCGCCCACCTCTTCGCCCGCTGGCTCGTCCACTTCGGCCTGACCACCCGCCCCATGAGCGACGACCAGATCGACGTCCTGTAACCCAGAACGCCCACGGTACGGAAATCTCACACCCTGAAGATCGCCCCCAACTTCTTCCCCAACAGCACGCTCGCCCCCACCAGCGTGATCGTCAGCAGCGCCATCCCCCACACGCCCATCGCGCTCGCGATCGACGGCCCATCGGCCAGCCGCCCGGTGAACGTGTAGATCGCCTTGGTGATCGGGTAGTGCTGCTGCTGCTGCGCCAGAATCAGCGAGTCCGACACCTCCAGCATCGCAAACGAGAACGCCAGCAGCGCGCCGGCGATCAGGTTCGCCGCGATCAAGGGCACGATGATCCGCCGCACCGCCGTGAACGTGCTCGCCCCCAGGTTCAGCGCCGCCTCCTCCATCTGCCCGCTGGTCTGCTCCAGCCCGGCCACCGTCGCCCGCACGATGTACGGCAGCCGCCGCACCGCGTACGCGATGATCAGCAGCGGGATCGGGTTCGGCTCCGCCCCCACCACCGACACCAGCCCCTCCAGCGGGTCGCCCTTGCCAAACGGCCATTGCAGACTCACCGCCACATACCCAAAGGCCATCACCAGCCCCGGCACCGCCAGCGGCAGCATGCACAACGCATCCAGCAGCCCCCGCCCCTTGATGTGCGTCCGCACGATCAGGTACCCCACCAGAATCCCGATCACCACGTCCAGCAGCACCGCGCACGACGCCAGAATCAGCGAGTTGCGGATCGCCCCGTACGCGTCCGGGTGCGTCAGCGCTTCATGGAAGTGCGCCCCCGTGAACGCCGTCGGCAGCACCGAGCGGTACCAGCTCCCCGGCTCGGCCAGCGCCGTCAGAATCACCCCCAGGTGCGGCAGCAGCGCCAGCCCGCACACCAGCCCGAACGCCCCCGCCGCCGCCAAACCCTTGATCCCCGTCAGCCGCTCCTCCTGCGAGGCCCGGCTCGCCTTGGCGTACATCGCATACGCCCGCCCCCCGAACAGCGTCTTGCCCGCCACATACAACCCCACCGCCAGCACCAGCATGATCAGCGTCAACGCATACGGCTGCGAGCTGGACTCCACCTCCTTGAGCCCCAGGAAGATCTGCACCGGCGTCACCCGGTTGAAGTCGAACACCAGCGGCGTGCCCAGTTCTGTGAACGACCAGATAAACACAATCGTCCCGCCCGCGAACAGCCCGGGCCGAATCAGCGGCAGCGTGATCCGCACCAGCCGCTTGGCAAACCCCGCCCCCAGGTTCTCCGCCGCCTCATCCAGCGCCGGGTCCAGGTTCGCCAGGGCCGCGGTGGTGTTCAGGAAAATGATCGGGTACAGGCTCAGCGCCTGCACCACAATCACCCCCCAGAACCGCGCATCGCCCAGAATGTCGATCGGCTGCCCCTCAGCCAGCAGCCCGATGCCCCGCAGCGCCGGCAGCACCCCCACCTGCTCCAGCAGCGTGTTCATCGCCCCTTCCCGCCCCAGAATCATCTTGAACCCGATCGCCCCCACAAACGGCGGCAGAATCAGCGGCACCAGAATCAGCGCGTTGAACACCGGCTTGCCCGGAAAGTTGCACCGCGTCGCCAGCACCGCCAGCGGCACCCCGATCAGCATCGCCAGCAGCGTCGTGCCCGTCGCCACCTTGAAGCTGTTCAGCAGCCCCTCGCGCAGCACCGGGTCCTGGAACACCATCGCCAGGTTGTTCAGCGTAAAGCCCGACCGGGCCGCCACATCGTCATAGAACGCCCCCCGCAGCGTCAGCAGAATCGGGTAGATCAGCGCTGCCCCCAGGAACGCCAGCAGCACCAGCAAAAGGGCATACGGCACCGCGTTCCGCGGCAGACGAAACCCCGACGGCGACGAGAAAGGTCCGGCCATGCGGGGCGATGGTAACCGGGTGGCGGCCCGGCCCACGGGGGGGCCGAATGGCCCGACCACCCCCTCACCCGACCACCCCCTCACCCGACCAACCTCTTACCCCCCCTGCACCGTCACCGGTCGGCACCACCGCTCCAGCGCCCTGGGCCCCACCGCCGTGCTCTCCGGGCGGTTGCATGCCGGATACGGGCCCGAGTGCGTCATCGCCTCGTGCACCCGCACGCCCGTCGGCACCCCGTTGATCACCACCCGCCCCGCCGTCCGCTTCGCCGCCGCCACCGCCCCCGCCACAGCACCCCCCGCCGCCACCGCACCCCCTGCCCCCGCCGCCACCTCCGCCGGTTCCCCATACACCGACTTCACCAGCGACACCGGCATCGCCGCCAGCACCGCCTCCACCGACACGCCGCCATCACACTCAATCACCATCACCGCCGGCCCGAACACCTCATCCAGCAGCGCCTCCCGCTCCGCCGCCGGCAGCCCCGCCAGCACGCTCCAGCGCGTCCGCGCCAGCAGCGGCACCGCCCGATCCGCCCGCGCTCCCCGCCTGCTCACCACCGTCACCGCCGCGTGCCCACGCCAGCGCTCGCACCCACTGGTGTACCCCGCCATCACCCTGGGTGAGAGCATCGGCCGCGGACGTGCCGCATCCAGCCTGGCCGCCAGCGTGCCAATGAACGCCTCATTCGCCTCGCTGCGCTGCGCCCCGCTTCGTTCCGCCCCGCTGCTCTCCGCCCCGCCCGCCGGCCCCGGCAGCAGCACAATCCCCGGGCACGTGCACTGCTGGCCGACCGAGTCCAGGATCGATGCCGCGACCTGCGCCGCAATCGCGCCGCCCCGGGCCGCCAGCGCCCCCGCCAGCACCGCCACCGTGTTGCTGCTGCCCATCTCCGCAAACAGCGGCACGCCCGGGTTGCCCTCGTGCAGCATCCGCTGCAGCGCCAGCCCGCCGGCCCGCGAGCCGGTGAACCCCACCGCCCGCACCACGCTGTTGCCCGTCAGCAGCGCCCGCGCCGTTTCCACCTCGCGCCCGCCATCGGTCGGCACATAGCCAAGCCAATCAACACCCAGCGCTGTGCCCCGCAACGCCTCGTGCGCCACTTGCACCAAGAGCGCACCCGTCGCCGGGTGGGCTGGGTGCCCCTTGACGATCACCGGGCACCCCGCCGCCCAGGCCGAGGCCGTGTCGCCACCCAGCACGCCGTACGCCAGCGGAAAGTTGCTCGCCGTGAACACCACCACCGGCCCCAGCGGCTCCAGTTGGCACGTCAGCGCGTGCGCCGGCCCAACGCTGCCCCCCCCCACGCCCCCCACCCCCCCGGCCGCAACCGCCGCCGGCCGCCGCCACCGTGCCGTCGCATCCACCGCCGGGTCGATCACCTCCGCAAACAGCCGCAGCGTGCCGATCGTCCGGTCCATCTCGCGCCCCAGCCGGGGCCAGGCCAGCCCCGTCTCACGCGCGGCCAGCGCCAGCACCTCATCCCGGTGTGCTGTCAGCCCATCGGCCACCGCCCGCAACGCTCTCGCCCGCTGACCCGGATCCACCTTGATCTCCCCCCACGCCCTTGCCGCCCCCGCCAAGGCCGACCACACCTCCGCCTGCTCCCCCACCCGCAACCCCGGCCCGAACGCCCGCCCGTTCCACACCGCCACCGCCCGCATACTCGCACTCGCAACACTGGCGCGGCCATCGGCCGCCCACGGCCCCGCCGCCAGCCGCTGCAACGCCCGGTCGATCGCCTTCATCTTCGCAGGGTACCAAGCCCCCGCCCCCGTCGGTTTACACTTCCCCACCGCCATGCCGCACAAGCCCGCGCCATCTCCCGCCACGCCCCCTTCGCCGCTCCCGCCCGTCGCGGCACCCTTCCCCGACGCCATCACCATCGCCGAGCCGCTGTGCGCTGTCTTCCGCCGCACCCTCAAGGCCGAAGGCCTCAAGTACACCCCCGAACGCGCCCGCATCCTCGACGCGGTCATCGGCATGACCGAGCCCTTCCACGCCGAGCACCTCCTCGACACCCTCCGCGCCGACGCTGCCACCTCCGGCTTTCGCATCTCCAAGGCCACCGTCTACCGCACCATCAAACTCCTGGCCGACGCCGGCATCCTCCAGCAGGTCCTTCTCGGTTCCGATCAGGCCCACTACGCCCTCGCCTACGGCCAGGCGGCCTCCGCCACCATCGTCAACACCGCCACCGGCCAGATCGAGCAGGCCGCCCTCCCCCAACTGGCCGCCCTGCGCGACGAACTCTGCCGCCAGCGCGGGCTGGTCGCCGACGGCCACCGCCTGATCATCTACGCCCGCCCCGCCAACGGCTAAGACCGATTCATCGACGACTTCCGGGCAAGCCCACGCCCCTGCCCGCACCCTTGCCTTCGCAACCCTTCCCGCCTCCGTCCCTGCCTGACTCTCATCGCTTGCTTGGCTGCCTTGCTCGCTTCGCTCCTTCGTGGACTTCTCCGGCCTTCGACCTGACCAATCCGGATGATCAGCCTGACCGAGTCCGCGATGGCTGATGGCTCGGGGAGGATCAACCAAGACGAAGACTTGTCCGCGAAGGAGCGAACGAAGCGAAGGGAAGACAAGCCGGACGCCGTCATCGCAGACCCGGTTTCCATCAGGCCTTCCTCCCCGTCTTCCTGCCTTCCTTCGCTCTCTTCGATCCTTGTATGTTTCTGGGAGCAGCTCCGCTCGCCGGCC
>JAJTDF010000011.1 GCA_021294835.1 Planctomycetaceae bacterium | reverse complement strand
ACTCGCCGGGACGCCCGTTTGCGTTTGTGTCGGCGGGCGGCGGCCTACAAGTGGCTCGCCGTGCCATCCGCCGCTGACATCGCCGACCGTCTGCTTGAATCCGGCCGCCCCGAGGCGGCGCTGACGCACCTTCGTCAGGCCGTCGCCCGCGACCGGCAGGATGCCGATGCGGTGGCGGCCCTGGCCCAGTTGCTCAGCCGCATGCACGAGCACGAGCAGGCCGAGCACCATCACCGGCGCACCGCCGAACTGCTCGCCGGCAACCCGTTCGCCGGGGCCAACCTGGCCAACTGCCTGTGCGAACTGGACAAGTTCCAGGAGGCCGTCGATCACGCCTCGGCGGCGCTGTCGCAGCGGCCGGATGTGACCGCGTTGCGGGTGATCCTCGCCCGCGCCTTGGGCGGGCTGAACCTGCACGGGCAGGCGGCGGCGGTGCTCAGTCAGGGGCTGGCGGCGTCGCCGGGCGAGGGGGCGCTGCTGGCGCCGCTGGGGTCGGCCGTGCTGGCGGCCGGACGGCCTGATCAGGCGGTGGCGATCCTGCGCCGCGCCGCGGAACTGCAGCCGCAGGACGCCCGCATCGCCGAGGCCTTGCTGTGCGCCGCCACCTACGACCCGTCGAGCACGCCGGACCTGCTGCATTTGCTGGCCGGAAGGTGGGGAATGTGCGTGGAACGCGTGCTGGGGCCGGCGGCGACGCGTCCGCCGGCGGCGGGCGAGCCCGGGCGGGCGCTGCGGGTGGCGCTGGTCTCGCCGGACTTCCGCCGCCACGCGGTCGCCGAGTTCCTCGAGCCGATCCTGCGGGCGGCCCCCGGCGCCGGGCTCGAGGTGCGCGGCTTTGCCGTCAGCCGCCAGCAGGACGAGGTGTCAGCCCGCCTGCGCGGGTTGTGCAACGGCGGGTACGTGCACGTTCCGGTGCCCGATGTGCGGCTGCTGGCGCCCAAGGTGGCGGCGTGGAAGCCGGATGTGCTGCTGGAGGCGGGAGGCCATGCTGCGGGCAACCGGCTGGCCCTGCTGCACCTTCGCCCGGCCCGGCTGAACCTCTCGGGCATCGGCTTTCCGGCCCCGATCGGGCTGGCGGCGTGCGACGGCCGGCTTGGCGACCAACTGACCGACCCGCCCGGCGAGGAGCACGGCGAGATGCTGCTGCGCATCCCCGGGGGCATGGTGTGCTGGCAGCCGCCGATGGCGGACCTGAGCGGCGAGCAGGCCGACCCTGGTCCGCCGCCGTGCGTGAGCGGCTCGGTGGTGCCGGGCGTGCCGCCGGCTGCGCCGGGGACGGTCACCTTCGGCAGCTTCGCCGCGACCGCCAAACTCTGCGAGCCGACGCTCGCCCTGTTCGCCAGCGTGCTGATGGCGATGCCCGGCTCGCGTCTGCTGCTGCGGCACAGCCATCTTCGCGACCAGATCGTGCGCCAGCGCATCACTCAGGCCATCGCCGCCCACGGGGTCGACCCGACGCGGGTGGTGGTGCTCGAGCCGGTGGCCACGCGGGCGATGGCGATCGCGCAGTACCGCGCTGTGAACGTGGCTCTGGACACCTGGCCGTACAACGGCACCACCACCACCGTGGAAGCGTTGTGGATGGGTGTGCCGGTGGTGAGCCAGACCGGAGACCGGACGGCCTCGCGGGTGGGGCGGTCGATCCTGACCGCCGTGGGGCGTGGAGAGTGGGTCGCCGAGTCGCCGGAGGCGTATGTCGCGGCAGCGGTGCGGCTGGCGGGCGACACCGCGGCGATCTCGCGGGAGCGGTCCGGGCTTCGCGACGCGGTGGAGCGTTCGCCGGTGTGCGACGCGTCCGGGTTCACCGCCAACTTCCGAAGCGTGCTGCTTGAGGCGCTGGCGAACTGCAGCCGACGGGGTTAGCGGGCGGCGGATCCGGGCGACGCACGCAGAGGCAGTTCCGCCCACACCCGTGTGCCCTGTCCCCAGACCGACTCCAGCCCCACCCTGCCGCCCAGCGCCTCCACGGCCCGCTTGACGATCGCCAGCCCCAGTCCGGTGCCCCGGCGGCTGCGGGTTTGCGTGCCGGTGCGGGCCTGATCCACCTGATAGAACCGCTCAAAGACGCGGTTCTGCTGATCCAGCGGAATGCCCATGCCCTGGTCGGTCACCTCCAGCAGCAGGCCGGGGGCGTCGCCGCCGGTTCCGGCGGTGCGGCGGAGATTCACGCCGATGGCCGTGCCGATGTGGGCGAACTTGGTGGCGTTGTCCACCAGGTTTCGCAGGATCAGGGCGACGAGCTTGGGATCGGTGGTGAGCGTGTCGGCACCGGGCTGGAAGTTGAACTGCAGGCTCAGGCGGCGGTCGGCGCACGCCGGCTCGAAGCTGGCCACCAGCATCTCCTGCAGTTCGGCGATGTCCAGCGGGCCGAGGGTGACGGGAATCTCCGAGGACTCCATCCGCGAGAGGTCCATCAGGTCGCGGATCATGTCCTGCAGCCGGCGGGTGTGGTTCATGCACACCGACAGCAGGCGATCGCACATCGCCGGGTCGTCCTTGGCTCCGTCCTGGAGGGTCTCGATGGCCGAGAGCATGGCGGCCACCGGGGTCCGCAGTTCGTGCGAGGCGTTGGCGACAAAGTCGCGCTGCAACTGCACGGCCTGGGCCAGGTCGGTCACGTCGCGAAGCACCACGATCACGCCGAAGATGCCCTCGCCCCAGGCCGCCGGCAGCGGGGTGGCGGTGGCGGCGAACGTCCGCGAGCCCTGGGCGGTGGTCAGCCGCACCTGCCCGCTGGCGGCCTGTCCGGCGCGGGCCCGCGCGTGGAGGGTCAGCAGGTCGGGCTTGGTGAACATCTGCCCGAAGCCGCGGCCCGCCAGCGCCCCCGGCGGCACGCCCAAAAGGGTCTCGGCGGCGCGATTGCACAGCAGCACGCTGTCGTCGTTGCCGGTCACCAGCAGGGGTTCGCCGAAGCCGTCAACCACGGACTCGAGGTTGCGGGTCTTCTTGGCCAGTTCCTTCACTTGGCGGACCAGCCGCAGCCGAAGCTCCGACAACTCGCGTTCCACGCGGTCCCAGCCGTCGGCTTCGTCAGCCAGTTCCAGCACGTCGCCGGCCTGCACCGGCGCCGCCTCGGCCAGTTGCCGGGCGGTGAGGGCCAGTCGGACCAGCCGCCGGCGGGCGCTGCGAGCTTCTGCCGCAGCCAGCGCGAACGCGGCGGCTGCGCCGCCGCCGCATACGGCCAGCACCCACCCGGCTGGGGCTCCGGCCAGAGTCAGCACGCCGCCGATCAGCAGAGAGCCGCCGAGGGGCATGAAGATGCGGACTGGAAGGGACACGGCCATAGTGGGGTGACCGAAGAGGTGACACAGCGGCAGACTGCGGCGTGGTCAGCGACACCTGAGGCGTCGGACACGCCGTCGCCGCTGATGGTTGGTCACTCGCCGGTCGACGGCGCGGCCTGCCTGGACGGGCCGGCCGGCGCGGGGTGGTCAATCGCGTCGGGCATGAGCTGGTACCCCACGCCCCGGACCGTGCGGATCATCTCACCGGCGGCGCCGAGTTTCTTGCGGATGGCGGCGATGTGCACATCAATGGTGCGGGCGGTGACCACAATGCCCGGGCCCATGACCCGGTTGATCAGGTCCGTGCGGGTGAGCACCCTGCGGGGGGATTGGAGCAGGGCGACCAGCAGCTTGTACTCGGTGAGTGTCAGCTTGACCTCGACCTGATCGACGGCGACGGCGTGCGAGGTGAGGTTGATGTGCACGGGGCCGACCTGAAGCGGGGGCGGACCGGCTTCAGGCGGGGCTGAACGGCGAAGCAGGGCGGACACCCGGGCCAGAAGAACCTTGGTGGAGAAGGGCTTGGTGACGTAGTCGTCGCCTCCGGCGTTCAGCCCGGCGAGTTGATCGGCCTCGTCAGCCCGCGCGGTGAGGAAGATGATGGGGATCTCCGCACAGCGCGGATGAGTGCGGAGCTGTCGGGCAATCTCGATGCCGTTCAGGCCCGGCAGCATGACGTCCAGAACGATCAGATCGGGGGGATCGGCGAGCAAGGCGGTGAGGGCCGTCTGTCCGTCGTGCAGGCCCACGGCGTGATACCCCGCCTTGCGCAGGTTGTACACCACAATGTCGGCGATGTCCCGTTCATCTTCGACCACCACGACGCGGCGAGAGCTGAGCATGCGGGAGAATCCTGAGAAAATGATGAGGAAGAGCCGTCTGTACGGATTTCATTCGGATTTTGCCCGGATGCATCCGATCTGGATGTGAAGGTACACAGGGCGGCGTGCGTCGTGGCGTTCTCCGGGTCGCCAGAGCAGGGGGACACACAAACTTCAACAAAAGGTGGGGAGAAATGGGGTGAAATGCCCGATGGGTCAGTGTGAAGTAAGCACTCACTCGCCTTGACCTGTCTAGACTAGTGGGTGCTAATATCTCTCCCCGTCGGTTCTCAGACTGGCGGGTCAGGGGGAAACGAGCCTGCGACACCCGAGCGAACCGGCCCTGAAGGGCCAGACTCGGTCGGGTGAAGGAAACCGGAAAGGCCGATGGCGAGACGGTCGCGCCTTTCCAGACAAACGAGTCGTCTCGCTGCCATCAGGAGCATGCAATGAGTCACATCAAGGGTCTGATCGTTCTGGCCGGCGCCGCTGCCAGCCTCACCGGCAGCGCTTTCGCCGCCGAGCCCACCGTCTCGCGCGACGAGATCCGCGCCATCGTCTCTGAGATGATGGCCGACGCCGAGACCCGTTCCAGCCTGCTGCAGGGCGGCGGCTCGGCCGGGTACGACGGCAGCCGCTTCTTCATCATGGGTGGCGAGAACAACGCGTTCCGCCTCAACGTCGGCGGCTTCGTGCAGGTCCGCTACACCATGAACTTCCGTGACGACCAGGGCGCCTCGGGCAACGAGTGGTCCGGCGGCTTCCAGAACCGCCGCACGGTCGTCGGCTTCTCCGGCTACGCCGGCGGCAAGGACACCCTGCAGTACAACGTTCGCGTGATCAGCAGCAACGGCGGCTCGCTGAGCTTCGATGACGCCTTCGCCCGCCTGGGCCTCGGCGACGGCTGGTGGTTCCGCGCCGGCCAGTACAAGCCCGCCTTCCTCAAGGAAGAGCTCAACTCCGACGTGTTCACCCTCACCGCTGACCGCGGCGTCGTGAACGGCCTGTTCACCCTCGGCCGCAGCCAGGGCGCCGGTCTCACCTACGAGACCGACAACTTCGACTTCGCCGTCGACTTCCACGAGGGCGCCAACCGCCAGAACACCTCGTTCACCAACGGCCTGACCGAGGTGAACACCACCACCAACAACGGCAACATCCTGCTGGTTCCGGCCGCGGCTGACTACGCGTTCGCCGCCCGCGCCAACTGGATCTTCGCCGGCACCCGCGACCAGCTCAAGGACTACACCTCCAAGCAGGGCGAGGGCTTCGCCGGTCAGCTCGGCGCGGCGCTGAACTTCCAGCAGTCCGCCAACAACGGCGCGCGGGGCAACCCGGCTGCCGCCGGCCCGCCCGTCGTTCCCGCCCGTTTCGACGCTGACCAGCTCGTCCTCGGCTACACCGTCGATGCCTCGATCGAGACCAACGGCTTCAACGCCTTCGCCGCCTTCGTCGGTCAGCACACCGACGTCAACGCGGTCGGCGTGACCGGCGGCCTGGACAACATCGATGACTTCGGCGTCGTCCTGCAGGCCGGCTTCCGGATCGTCGAGAACACCGAGCTCTTCGGCCGCTATGACTGGGTCTACGTCGACGGCGACCGTGGCAACAACCAGACCCGCAACCACAACTTCCTGACCTTCGGCGTCAACCAGTACGTCATGGGCCACGCCGCCAAGTTCACGGTCGACACCGTGTTCAGCCTCAACCGCACCGGCAATGACGCCAACGCCTCCCGCTTCGGCGCCTTCCTCAACGACGGCTTCTCCAACACGACCGGTCTGCTCGGCACCAACAAGGGCGCCGAGGTTGCCGTCCGTGCCCAGTTCCAGGTCATGTTCTGATCCATCAAAGTTCGGACACGCTTGGGCCTGAGGCCTGAGCACGCCCGGTCTGCGACAGATCTTTGACGACTGCAACTCAACCGCCCGGTTCCGCAGGACCGGGCGGTTTTACTTTTGTGGCCCGCCGCTTGCAACGGCGGTTCCGGCGGCTCACTTCACGGCCGCGGCTCGCGTCCCGGTGGCCGACGAATCGCCGCTTGATATCCTGCCCCATGGAAAGCGTCCGAGACATCTTTGCTTCGTTGGGCCTGCAAGTCGGCCCCCGCGTCCGGTTTGACGGCGTGCAGCCGGGCCCCGGCGTGGTCATCTCTGACAACCCCGCCACCGGCCGTCCGCTGGCGGCGGTGACGCTCGATGGTGGGTCGGAACTGGAAACGCAGATCGCCGGCGCCACGGCCAGTTTCCGCGCCTGGCGGGCCGTGCCGGCGCCGGTGCGGGGCCAGGTCGTGCGGGCCATCGGCGATGAGTTCCGCCGCCACAAGGCGGCCCTGGGTGAACTGGTCAGCCTGGAGGTCGGCAAGATCCGCGCCGAGGGCGAGGGTGAGATTCAGGAGATCGTCGACATCGCCGACTTCGCCGTCGGCCTGTCGCGGCAGTTGCCCGGTTCGGTCTTCCCCAGCGAGCGTTCGCGGCACCGACTCATGGAGCAGTGGCTGCCCCTTGGCCCCATCGGCTGCATCTCGGCGTTCAATTTCCCGGCGGCGGTGTGGGCGTGGAACGCGATGGTGGCCGCGGTGTGCGGCGATGTGACGGTGTGGAAGCCCAGCCTGCTGGCCCCGCTGACGGCGGTGGCATGCAACGGCATCGCCGACCGCGTCGCCCGCTCGATGGGGCACGAGGGCGTGTTCCGCCTGGTGATCGGCGATGATCAGACGGTGGGCGAGCCGCTGGTGGCCGACCGGCGTTTGCCGCTGATCTCGGCCACCGGCTCGTGCCGCATGGGCCGGCGGGTGGGGCAGGTGGTGGCGGGGCGGCTGGGTCGCTGCCTGCTGGAACTGGGCGGCAACAACGCCTGCATCGTGCATGCCGACGCCGATCTGTCGCTGGCGATCCCCGCGGTGGTCTTCGGGGCCGTGGGCACCGCCGGGCAGCGGTGCACCACCACGCGGCGGCTGCTGGTCCACCGCAGCATCCTGCCCGAGGTCACCCGTCGACTGACGGCGGCGTACGCGCAGGTCGCCCAGCGCATCGGCGACCCGCTGGCGGCCGGAACGCTGGTCGGCCCGCTGATCAACGCGCAGGCCGTGCAGGGCTTCACGGCCGCAGTCGCGGCGGCCAAGTCGCAGGGCGGCACGGTGCTGTTCGGCGGTGAGCCGGTGGCCCACCCGCTGGGCGGGCACTTCGTGCAGCCGACGCTGATCGCGGCGCCCGCCTCGGGCCAGTTGCCCATCGCCCGGCACGAGACCTTCGCGCCGATCCTCTACGTGTTCGGTTACGACGATCTCGAGCAGGCGATGGCCATGCACAACGAGGTCGATCAGGGTCTCTCCTCGGCGATCTTCACCGAGAGCTTCCGCGTCGCCGAACGGTTCCTGGCCGCCGACGGCTCGGGCTCGGACTGCGGCATCGCCAACGTCAACTGCGGCACCAGCGGCGCCGAGATCGGCGGGGCCTTCGGCGGCGAGAAGGACACCGGCGGCGGTCGCGAGAGCGGTTCGGACAGTTGGAAGGCCTACATGCGGCGGCAAACGTCGGCGATCAACGCCTCGGGCCGGATGGAACTGGCGCAGGGCATCCGCTTCGAGTGACCTCTCACCACACCCTTCCCGCACCCCGGAGACGCACGTGAGCGAACAACGCGATCGATTGGCTGAGATGGCGGTGGGCTACGTGCGTGACGGCATGGTGGTGGGGCTGGGCACCGGCCGGGCGGCGAGCCGGGGCATTCGCGCTCTGGCCGCTCGCGTGCAGCGAGAAGGGCTGAAGCTCACCTGTGTGAGCAGTTCGGTCGCCAGCGCGCAGCTTGGCTCGTCGCTGGGGCTGAAGGTGGTGGACTTCGCTTCTGTCGATCGGGTCGACTTTGTCTTTGACGGAGCCGACGAGGTGACCATCGATCGGGCCATGCTCAAGGGCGGCGGCGGAGCCATGACCCGCGAGCGACTGCTGGCCCAGGCCACCGAGCCGGGCACATCGCAGCGGCCCAATCGGGTGTACATGGTCGACGCCAGCAAGGTCGTTGATCGGCTGTGCACCCGCATGCCCCTGCCGGTGGAGTTTGTGCCCTTCGCCGCCGGGCTGGTCCGGCGTGAGTTGCAGAAAATCGGTCTGACGCCCATCCTCCGGCTGGCCGGTGATGATTCCGGCCGGCCCATGGTCACTGACAACGGCCTGCACATCTACGACTGCCGGCCCGACTGGTCGGTCATCGAGCCTGCCGCCAAGGCCAAGCGGCTGCTGCCCGAGATGGCCATGCTCTTCCCGCTGGAGCGCATGCCCGGCGTGGTGGACCACGGCCTGTTCCTGTTCGAGGCCGATGTGGTGCTGGTGGAGCCCGCCGCCGGTCAGGACGGCGACATTGAAGTGATGGGGGCGGATGTAGACGATGCCCGCTAGGTTTGGTCTTTGATTGGGCTTTGCTTCCGGGTCTCAGAGGGGGGTTGGAGTGGGGGAGTTGACCGGCTGGATGCCGCCGACTCACCCGGCTACTATCCCGGCCCGGCGGGCATGGGCTCAGCCGGACTGGATTTGCAACTTCGTTGTCGGCACCCCGTGTCCGGCAACCCGCCCCGCCCGGAAGGCGGCGTACCCCGTCCCCCTGGTGGCCCAGGGCGTGTGATTGGCCCATCGGCCAGCACCTGCCTGAAGGCTTCGCCGGAGTGGACACCCCGACCGGCCGAGGCTTTCCGCCAAGGCCCCGGTGGGTAGCAAACTGTGGCCCCCCGGCCCTGGCCCTGAAGGACCCGCTATGTCCGACTTGCACCGTCGTCAGACCACGCTGCTCAACCCCCAGTCGCCCTCCAAGAAGTGGCGTTACATCGACGCCTCCGGCCAGTCCCTTGGCCGCCTGGCCGCCGAGGTGGCGACGGTGCTGATGGGCAAGCACAAGCCCGACTACACCCCCCACGTGGACTGCGGCGACTACGTCGTCGTCCTCAACGCCGACAAGGTCAACATGACCGGCAAGAAGTTCGACCACAAGGTCGCCTGGCACTACACCGGCTACCCCTCCGGTCGCAAGACCGAGTCCTACGGCGAACTCAAGGAGCGGGCCCCCGAGAAGCTGGTGGCCCTGGCCGTCCGCCGCATGCTCCCCAAGAGCCGCCTGGGCCGCGTGATGCTCAGCAACATGAAGGTCGTCCGCGGGTCCGAGCACCCGTACGCTGCCCACAAGCCCACCGAGATCAAGATCTGAGCGTCTGCCTCACCTGACCTGTCCGGCGTAGTGACCCCCGGGGGGAACCGCACTCGACCCTGTCCGACCTCTGCAGAGAACCAACCATGGCTGAGACCGCCAAGCCCGCCTCCACCGTCCCCATGATCCCCGGCCTGTCGGCCACCCCGGCGCCCGCCGCGGCCGTCATCGCTGAGAAGCCCGTTCGTGCTCCCAAGCCGGCCAAGGCCGGCTGGTGGTGGGGCGTCGGTCGTCGCAAGACGGCGGTGGCCCGCGTTCGCCTTCGCCCGGCCAAGAACGAGGCCGACGCCAAGGTGACCATCCAGATCACCAACAAGAAGTCCAAGACCGTCACCGAGTACTTCGCCGAGGAGCGTGACCGCGCTGATGCGATGGCCCCGCTGAAGGTCACCGGCACCTCGGGCAAGATCGAGGTGGTCGTGCGTGTTGACGGCGGCGGCTTCATGGGTCAGGCCGGCGCCATCAAGCTCGGCATCGCCCGTGCCCTGAAGGACTACGACCCGGCGACCGAGGCGGCGTTGCGTGCCCAGGGCATGCTCACCCGCGACTCGCGTGACGTGGAACGCAAGAAGTACGGCCAGGCCGGTGCCCGTCGTCGCTTCCAGTTCAGCAAGCGCTGATTGGCTCTGGCGGGTGGCTGGGTCACCCGAAAGCGGCCCATTCCACTCGACCAATGCCTTGCTCACCCACACCCCGCCTATGCGGGGTGTTTTTCTTTCTGTGGGTGATTTGTGGCGAATCTGCTGGGATCGTGTTCCGAATAGCCGTCTGCCAGCCTGGCAGGAGGGGTGGGGCGTACCCTTGAAGGCAACGGCGTGAGGCTGGCGGCAATGGATTGCCCAGAAGTCTTGTGCGGAATGTGTTTGGGGGAGAGCGTATGGTTGAACCAGTGGCTGGTCGGATGGGCTCAGGCGGAGCCCGCAATGCAGACGAGTTTGGGATCTCGGGCGGCGTGACGGGCATGGCCCCGCCCGAGCGGTCGCTGCGGGAATTCATGGTGGACGAGACGGCAAACAACTCGGGCGATGTGGCGGCGGAGGCGCCCCAGGGTGCTGATCATTCGCTCTTGGAGAGCAAGCCCCCCATCTCGGGTTCGCCGGCGGAGCGGGTGGTTCGTCTGGCCCATGGTCTCGGCGGGGCACGTGAAGCTGGGGCGGACGGGTTGACCGCAGGCGGGGCTGGCCGGGCGGCGGGCGGAGCGGGGCGTGGCCCGCTGGTGGGGATTCCGCTGGAGCTGGCCGGCGATGTGAATGAGAGCGGGGTGGGTCGGGTGTCGATCACGGCGTTCCTGACCGACGGCTCGATCGCTCGGATGTGCGATGAAATGACGCGTCTGACGGGCGTACCGATCTGGCTGCGCGACGTCGACGGCCGAGTCATCGTGCCCACCGACGGCTCCACCGGCAGCCTGTGGACGATTATCGACGCCGACGCGGGCGCCGCCCGGGCGTTCTCGCTGGTGGGCCGGTCCATCCAGGGCCGGCTGGACCTGTTCGTGGCCCCGCTGAAGACGACCGTGGGGGACATCGGCTCGATCGTGATGCCGGCGGACTGGGGTCGTGACGACCCCGCCGAGCGTCGCGCCCTGGAGCGTGCCGTGACCATCATGGCCGGGAGCGCCGCCGAGAGCTGCCAGGGCCAGGTGGACCTGAGCAAGCGCGTGCACGAACTGGACGCCCTGTTCCGCCTCAGCAGTCTGCTGGTGCGGGCGACTGAGCCGGACGCGGTGCTGGAGGCGGCGTTGGAACTGGCGCTGAGCGTGCTCCGGGCCGATGCCGGCTCGATCAGCGTGCTGGACGACCCGGGCAACCCGCAGGGGCCGCTGGTGCACCGCGTCAGCCGCGGGCTCAGCGAGCAGTGGCTGTCGACGGCAACGCCGATCAGCGTGGACGGCGAACTGCGGTCGCGGGCCTTGTGTGGGGAGATCGTGCAGGTGCCCGACCTGCAGAGCGACCCGCGGATCGCCGAGCCGCAGCGCGCCAGGGCTGAGGGCCTTCACGGCATGATCGTCGCCGGGCTGCTCTATCAGGGGCGGGCCGGGGGGTTGATACGGCTGTACAGCCGCGTGCCCCGCAAGTTCAGCGACCAGCAGTGCGAGCTGCTGCGGGCGATCGCCGACCACGTCGCCATGGTCCTCGCCCACGCCCGCCTGCGTCAGTTGCGCGAGCAGGACCAGCAGCTCCAGCGGCAGATGCGGCTGGCGGCCGACGTGCAGCGGCGGATGCTGCCCCGGTCCATCCCCTCGGTGGACGGGCTGGAGATCGCAGCGCGATACGCCCCGAGTTTCCAGCTCGGCGGCGACTTTTACGACCTTGATGTCGTCTCGGGCCTGCTGGGCCTGACGGTGGGCGACGTGGTGGGCAAGGGCGTGCCCGCCGCCCTGATCATGTCCGCCGTGCGTGCCAGCCTGCGGGCGTACTCCAGCAGTTCATCGTCGATCGCCGAACTGGTGAGCAAGGTCAACAAGGCAACGGTTCGCGACACGCTGGAGAGCGAGTTTGTGACCTTGTGGGTGGGGACGATCGACCCCGAGACGCTGGTGCTGACCTGCTGCTCGGCCGGGCATGACCCGGCGATGCTGCTGCGCCCCGGCGGGCGGAACGGCATGGAGGTCCTGGAGCTGGGCGTGCCGGGCATGGTCGCCGGCGTGGACGCCGAACAGACCTACGAAGACGCGGTGTATCAGCTGCAGACGGGCGACGTGCTGATCGCCCACACCGACGGCCTGAGCGACGCGGTGAACTTCGACGGCCAGAAGTTCGGCCGCTCCCGCATCCGCGACACGGTGTGCGACCTGCTCGCCCAGGAGCCGGCCGCCTCGGCGGGACGGATCACCGAGCACCTCATGTGGACGCTGCGGCAGCACTGCGGCGTGCAGATGGCCATCGACGATGTGACGCTGGTGGTGGTGCGGGTGACCGGTCGGGCGCGGTGAGCCGTCGCCCGGCGGCAAGAAGGCGTGAGCCAGGGAGCCTGCGATGGAGATGCGGCCGGTCGGAGCCTCGGGCATCAAGGTGTCGGTCATCGGCTTCGGCTGCTGGACCATGGGCGGCCCCAACTTCTCCCCGGCCAACGGCCAGCCCATCGGCTGGGCCGAGGTGAACGAGGACGAGGTGCTGGCGGGCATCAAGGCCGGCCTGGATGCCGGCGTGAACCACTGGGACAACGCCGATGTGTACGGCAACGGCCGGGCCGAGCGGCTGCTGGCCCAGTGCTTCCGCAAACTGGGGGTCGATCGTCGCACGCAGGTCATCGCCACCAAGGTGGGGCACCACCGGGGCACCGCCCCGCACGCGTACGACGCGCGGCACATTCGCAACCAGTGCGAGCAGTCGCTGCGCAACCTGGGCACCGACGTGATCGACATCTTCTACTGCCACCACGGCTCGTACGTCGGCCCTGACTACGCCGGCGCCACGCGCGACTACCTCCCCGAGGCCGCCGAGACCATGCACGCGCTCCGCAAGGAGGGCAAGATCCGCGCCATCGGCCAGTCCGCTTACAGCGAAGAGGACTTCGCCCGGGCCATCCCGGTGCTCAAGCCCGACGTGCTGCAGAACAAGGCCAACATGCGGTACGACCCGTTCATCCGCCCCGGCAGCCCGCTGCAGAAGCTCATGGACCAGCACGGCTGCACCTACGTGGCCTTCGGGCCGCTGGATCAGGGCATCCTGCTGGACAAATTCGACCCCGACAACCCGCCCCGCTTTGACGAGGGCGACTACCGCAACAACCGGCAGGACTTCGCCCCCGACACGCTCCGCGGCATCCGCCAGAAGATCGGGCAGATCAAGCAGCGGTTCGGGCTGACCGACCTCAAGGGCGAAGCCCTGACCGCCGCCCTCTCCTCGCTGGCCAGCCGCTGGGTGCTGGCCCATCGCAACGTCTGCTCGGCCATTCCCGGCTTCCGCAACGCACCGCAGGCCCGCTGCAACGTGCAGGCCGCCCGCGACACCGCCCTGAGCGCTGCGGACGTGGAGTGGATCCGCTCGCTGTTCGCCGGCGAGCCCCAGCCGGCCTGGCGGTAAGCCCGGCGGCACACGCCCCGCCCGGCAACAATGCCGCTCCCATGACCGCCAAGCCCCGCATCCTCACCGGCGACACCCCGACTTCCACCGGCCTGCACCTGGGCCACTATGTCGGCTCGCTGGAGAACCGGCTGGCCCTTCAGGAGCAGTACGACAGCTACTTCCTGATCGCCAACGTGCACGCCTTCACCACCATGGCCGACAAGCCCGAGCAGATCCGGGCCAACACCATCGGCATCATCAAGGACTGGCTGGCCGTGGGGCTTGATCCGGACCGCTCCACCTTCGTGCTCCAGAGCGAGATTCCGGCGATCGCCGAACTGACCTTCTTCTTCGCCATGCTCATCCCTTTCAACAAGGTGATGCGCAACCCCACGCTCAAGACCGAGATCGAGACCAAGGGCCTGGGCGACAGCTACCCGTTCGGCTTCCCGATGTACGCCGTGGGCCAGTGCGCCGACATCCTGGCCTTCCGGCCGGAACTGGTGCCGGTGGGCGAGGACCAGGAGGCGCACATCGAGATGTGCCGCGACGTGGCCCTGAAGTTCAACCAGCAGTACTGCGGAGTGGGCAACCGCGTGCCCGCGGCCGAGCACGTGCAGGCGGGCGGGCTGTTCCCGATTCCGGCCGCCAAGGTGGGCCGGGTGGCCCGGCTGGCGGGGATCGACGGCACCAACAAGATGAGCAAGTCGCTGGGCAACGCCATCTTCCTGTACGACTCGGCCAAGGACGTGCAGAAGAAGCTCAACAAGATCACCACCGGGCGGCAGAGCCCCAACGAGCCGGGCGACGGCAACAACGTGTTGATGCAGTACGTCGACGCGTTCATCGCCGGCGGCGACCCGGCCCGCGCCGCCGAGATCAAGCGGCGGTACGTCGCCGGCGACAACCTGGGCGACGGGCACGTCAAGGCGGAACTGGGCGAGGCCATCAACCGGCTGCTGGAGCCCATGCGGGCGCGGCGGGCAACGCTGGACGGCCCCGCCGGCGACCAGCGGGTGATGGAGGTCATCGCCCAGGGCGTCAAGCGGGCCAACGTGGTGGCCGAGGAGACGCTGACGCTGGCCAAGAAGGCGATGAAGGCGGACTTCGTTCACCGGACGATCGGCTGAGTAAGGCAACGGGGAACGCACAGGGGCGGGGCCGGGAGATTTGCGATGCTGATGGCCTGGCTGTGCCTGCTCGCGGCAGTGATTGCCGAAGTGGCGATGATCTACTTCATTAAGCGGAGCGCCGGCTTCAGCCTGCCGGGGCCGTCGATCGGCGTGGTGCTTGCCGCCGCCTTCGGCATGTACATGCTCAGCCGCGCGACGCTGTCGATCCCCATCTCCACGGCGTACCCGATCTGGACGGGCCTTGGCGGCGTGGGCGCGCTGGTGCTGGGGGCCGCCCTGTTCGGCGAGACGGTGAGCACCGCCAAACTGGTGTGCGTGGGTCTGATCCTGGCGGGAGTGGTGGGGCTGAAGTTGAACCTGTGACGTGCCGCGGCAGGCCGCCGGTCGGTCCAAAACGCAACCGGGAGACCGGGGCAAGCCCAGGTCTCCCGTGCAAGCGGAGAGGGGGAGATTCGAACTCCCGATGACCCGAAGGCCATACTGGTTTTCGAGACCAGCCCATTCAACCGCTCTGGCACCTCTCCGGGGTGTTCGCGGGTGAGCGGCGATGATAGCGGGGCTTGCCCGGCGGGGGCGATCTTCGGTTGTTCCGGACCGGGTTCGGGCGTGGGGTCGGCACACCAAATCGCCGGATGTTCGGGCGGAGTCAGGATTCGTCGGGGTCGGCCCCGAGTTCCAGGCCGTCGTGGGCCAGGGCCATGCCCGCCGGCAGGGTGGCGCAGGTCTCGGCGTGGGGCAGGTCGTGGGCGATGTGGGTGAAGAAGGTCTGCCGCGGGCGGGGGTGCAGGCGTTCGGCGATGGTGACGGCCTGGCCCAGGGTCAGGTGCGTGGGGTGGGGCCGGTGGCGGAGGGCATCGAGCACCAGCGTGCCCAGGCCGTGCAGGTGCCGCTCGCCCTCGGGCGGAACGGCCGAGACGTCGGTGCAGTAGGCCAGCGGGAAGACCTCGGCCGCCTGCGGGTTGGCCCGGGCCAGGGCCGGCGAGAGGTCAAAGCGGAAGCCCAGGATGGGCAGCCGGCCATGCAGCAGCCGCACCGGCGTGACCTTCAGCCCGAACAGGTCGATGTGCACGTCCGGGAACACCGCGTGCGGCAGCAGGCTGGCGACGAACGAGTCGTTGACGTTGTGCTCGCTCTGGAAGATGTGCTGGTAGACGCGGCGGAGGTGCTCCATGGTGTGGTGTTCGGCGAACACCTGCACCGGAGCCCGCTGAACGATGTTGAAGCGGCGAACCTCGTCCAGGCCGAAGGTGTGATCGACGTGGTTGTGGGTGAACAGGATGGCGTCGCAGCGGCGCAGCCCGGCGCGAAGGGCCTGCTGGCGCAGGTCGGGCGTCGCGTCGATCAGCACGCAGCGTTCGTGCCCGGAGGCGTCGGTGAACAGCACGGCGCCGCCGGAGCGCAGGCGGGTGTCGCGCGGGTCGGAGGAGGTGCACACCGTGCAGTCGCACGCGATGGCGGGCACGCCCGCAGAGGTTCCGGTGCCGAGGAAGAGGAAACGCACAGTGCAGGGTACCCGCGGTCGGTCGTGTGGCCGGGGGGAGCGGAAGGGGCGGGCGGCAGGGGGGGCCTACACGTTGAAGTACTTGGCTTCCGGGTGGTGCACGATGATGGCGCTGGTGCTCTGCTCGGGGTCGATCTGCCAGTTCTCGGTCAGCGAGCAGCCGATCCGCGAGGGATCCAGCAGGCGGAAGAGCTTCTCCTGATCGGACATGTCCGGGCAGGCCGGGTAGCCGAAGGAGTAGCGGCTGCCCCGGTACTTCTGCGTGAACAGGTCGCGGATGCGCGGGGAGTCGTCGTTGCCGATGCCCAGTTCCTGCCGGATGCGCTTGTGCCACATCTCGGCGAGGGCCTCGGCGGTCTCCACGCCCAGGCCGTGCAGGTAGAGGTACTCGGCGTACTGGTTGGCCTTGTACAACTCGTGCGCCGCCTCGGTGGCCCGCTTGCCGACGGTGACGCAGTGGAACGCCACCACGTCAAGCTCGCCAGACGATGCCGGCCGGAAGTAGTCCGAGATGCACAGCCGCTTGCGGCCCTGCTGGCGGGGGAAGCGGAAGCGCTCCAGTTCGCGCAGGCCGGCGTGCACGCGCGGGCGCGAGCCGTTGGGATCAGTCCCGTCACGCAGCGAGGCCGGGTCCCAGATGACCAGGTCGTCCCCCTCGCTGCTGGCCGGGAAGTAGCCGTACACCACCGCGGGCCGCAGGATATCGCGGGCCTTGGCGTCCTCGCATACGCGACGGAAGATCGGACCGACGGTGTCCTCGAGCTGGTGCTCGAACTCCTCGTCGCTCATGGCGCCCTGCTTGAACTGCCACTGTCCGCGGTACAGCGCGGTCTTGTTGATGAACGGGAAGACCATGTCCAGGTCGATGCCGGTCACCACGCGGGCGCCGTAGAACGGGGCCGCGGGCACGGGCACGTCGGTGCGAACTTCGCTGCGAACCGGCTCAGCGACCGCGACGGAGCCCTCGGCCTTGGCGGCCTGGAAGGCGTCCTGCCGCCGGCCCTGCTCGGCGCGGCTGCGGGCGACGACCTCTTCAGCCGCCGAACGCTTGCCCAGCCGCTGGTCGATCTCCTGCTCCAGCACGTCGGTGCTGCCGCCGACGATGTGGTCCATGGTGCGGAGGCCTTCAAAGGCGTCCTTGCCGTAGAACACCTTGCCCTTGTAGACCGAGCGCAGGTGACCCTCGCAGTAGTGCCGCGTGAGGGCCGCCCCGCCCAGCAGGATGGGCACGTTCACGCCCTGCGTGTTCAGTTCGTGGAGGTTCTCCTCCATCACGTTGACGCTCTTGACCAGCAGCCCGGACATGCCGATGGCGTCGGCCTTGGTGTCGCGCCAAGCCTTGAGGATGTCGGCGATCGGCTGCTTGATGCCGATGTTGTGCACCGTGTAGCCGTTGTTGGAGAGGATGATGTCGACGAGGTTCTTGCCGATGTCGTGCACGTCGCCCTTGACGGTCGCCAGCACGATGGAGCCCTTGGACGAGCCGGCCGCCTTCTCCATGAACTGCTGCAGGTGGGCGACGGCCATCTTCATGACCTCGGCGGATTGCAGCACGAAGGGCAGCTGCATCTGCCCCGAGCCGAACAGCTCGCCGACGGTCTTCATGCCCGCCAGCAGGTGGTCGTTGATGATGTCCAGCGGGGCGTACTTGGCCCGTGCTTCAGTCAGCGTCTCAACCAGGCCTTCCTTATCGCCGTCAACGATGTGACCCTGCAGCCGCTCCTCCAGCGTCAGCGAGGACCGCTGCTTCTTGGTGGTCGCGGCCCCGGTCTCGTCCTTGAACAGGTCCACGAAGCGCGACAGCGGATCGAACGCCGGGTCGGTCACGCCCGCTGGCAGCCCGGTGCCTCCGGCGGCCGTGTCGCGGCGGTCGTAGATCAGGTCGAGCGCTGCGTCCCACTGGGCCTGGGGGATCTTGTTCTTGGGCAGGATCTTGGAGAAGTGCAGGATGGCCGAGGTCAGGCCGGCCTCGCGAAGTTCGTGCAGGAAGACCGAGTTGAGCACGATGCGGGCGGCCGGCTTGAGGCCGAAGGACACGTTGGAGAGCCCCACGGTGGTCTGGCAGCGGGGCATGTCGGTCATGATCGCCCGCACACCGGCGATGGTCTCCAGGCCCGAGCGGCGATCAGACGCCATGCCGGTGCTGATCGGCAGCACCAGCGGATCGAACATCACGTCCTCCGGCGACAGCCCGTGCACGTTCACGGCCCGCTTGAAGCCCCGACGCGCGATCGCCAGCTTGCGCTCGGCGGTGCGGGCCATAGAGGCCTCCTTGTCCTCGTCGATCGAGCCGATCACCAGGCCCGCGCCGTAGCGCTTGGCCAGGGTGCAGATCTCGTCGAACTTGTGGTCCCCCTCTTCAAAGTTGGCCGAGTTGATGATGCACTTGCCCGGCGCGTGCATCAGGCCCGCTTCCAGCGTCCGCGTCTGCGTGCTGTCGAGCATCAGCGGCACGTCCACCTGCCGCACCACCCGCTTGACGATCTCGGCCATGTCGCGCGGGTTGTCGCGCCCGGCGTAGTCCACGTTCAGGTCCAGCACGTGGGCCGAGTCGTGCCGCACCTGCTCGCGGGCCAGCGACACGATGCCGTCAAAGTCCTCGGCCTCCAGCAGTTGCTTGAACTTCTTGGAGCCCGACGCGTTCATCCGCTCGCCGACGATCAGCAGCGAGTTGTCCTGCCGGTACTCCTGAGGCTGATACAGCGAGGTGACCGCCGGGGCCGGCGCCGACACGATCGCGGCCGGTTTGGTGCCTGCGGACCGCAGCCGCTCCACCCGCTGGGCCAGCACGGCGATGTGCTCGGGCCGCGTGCCGCAGCAGCCGCCCACCAGGCCCACGCCGTCCTGCGCGATGAACTTCTCCATCGCCTCGGCAAACGGCTCGGGGGTCAGCGGATACTCCGTCCGACCCTCCACCAGCATCGGCAGCCCCGCGTTGGGCACCACGCTGACCATCCTGCCCGGCGCCGTCGCCGACCAGTGCCGGCCCAGCCAGTGGATGTGCTCGGCCATTTCCGCCGGGCCGGTGGCGCAGTTCAGCCCCAGCGAGAGAATCGGGTACCCGGCCAGCGCCGTCGCCGCCGCCTCGATCGACGAGCCCAGCAGCATGGTGCCGGTGGTCTCGATGGTCACCGACACCATGATCGGCACGTCGTCGGTCGTCTTGTTCCGCTCGGCCAGCGCCTCCAGCACCGCGTTGATGCAGCACTTGATCTGCAGCAGGTCCTGGCAGGTCTCGATGATGAACGCGTCCACTCCGCCATCCAGCAGGCCCCGCGCCTGCTCGCGGTAACTGTCGAACATCTCCGCCCAGGTGGTGTTGCCCAGCGTGATCAGCCGCGTGCCCGGCCCCATGCTCCCCAGCACGAAGCGGGGCTTGTCCTTGCTTGCGTGCCTGTCGCACGCCGCCCGGGCCACCTCCGCCGCCATCTTGTTCAAGGCCCGGCACTGGTCGGTCAGCCCGAACTCGCCGAGCACCAGCTTGGAGGCGCCGAAACTGTCGGTTTCCACCGCATCGGCCCCGACGGCCAGGAACGACTCGTGGATCTCGCCGATCACATCCGGGCGAGTCTTCACGAGAATGTCGGTGCAGTTCTCGCAGTTGCAGTAGTCGTGCTCAACCGAGAGGTTGCGCGAGTAGATGGACGTGCCCATGGCTCCGTCAAGAACCAGGACGCGGCGGCGGGCGTGCTCGGCAAAGAGGCTGGGCATGGTGGGTTGCAGACAGAGGGACCGTGTGGGGAACAGCTCGAACGAATCATCTATCCGTTTAGCCGGATGAACGGATGAATAATAGCGATCAACGTCGCCGGATTTTGCTCAACGTACGCGTGCGGAGCGTGCGATGTTTGGTTTATTTTCGGATTCTGAGCCCCGCGGCCGTTCCCCCTGCCAACGAAAAGGGCCGCCACCGTTGTCAGGTGGCGGCCCAGAGGGGGTTCAGGATGCGGTGCCGGGGCGCTGATTGTTCACGGGCAACCGGCAGCGAAGGCGGAGATGAAGGCGTTGAAGTCGTCTCCGGTGATCAGGCCGTCACCCGGTGGGATGCTGCCGATGGCGACAATGTCGGCGAGAAGATCGCCGTTGGCGAAGGCAGCGATGAAGGCGTTGAAGTCGTCACCGGTGAGCAGGCCATCGGCCGGAGGGTTGCCGCCGATGGCGACCACGTCAGCCAGATTGCAGCCGGTGCTGGGCGTGTTCACAGTGAGGGTCACGTTCTCGGAAGTGACCGGGGTACCGCAGGAGGCGGAGACGGTGACGGCGTAGGTGCCGGCGACAGCGGCGGACGTGGGGTCGATCGTGAGGGTGGCGGTGGTGGCGCCAGCATAAGCGCCGCCGTTGGCAATGGGGGAACCGTTCAACGACCAGGCGTAGGTCAGTCCGCTGCCGGCAGCGGTGACGGTGAACGAGGCTGGCGCGGGCGCGGTCACGGTGACGCTGGCCGGCTGGCCGGTGATGCTGGCGGCGGTGCACGGCGGGCAGACCACCGAGCGGATACCGCGGAAGGCGGCGTTGGTGGTGGGGGCGACGAGGTTGACGATCGGCGTGGTGGCGCCGGCGTCGGTGATGCGGACGATGCGGCCGTCGGCGGTGGTGCCGATGAAGGTGGGCGAGGTGGGGGAGGGGCCGGTACACACGGCGACCGCATCGAACGAGCGGATGCCCGAAGCGGTGCCGGACTGGAAGGTGTTCAGGGTGTAGGCGAGCGACCAGGTGCCGCCGGTGTTGGTCCACTTCTGCAGGCCGCCGTTGGGGGCGGCGCGGTCATCGGCGACGTAGATCGTGTTGGCGTCGGCCACATGGAAGTCGTACGGGGACGGGCCGGTGGCGGTCGGGAAGCCGGCGAGAGGGGTGAGGCTCTGTCCGGCGGTGGTGGGCAGGCCGGTGCCAACGGTGGACACGCCTTGGAAGGTGCCCGTCGCCGAGGACGTGTAGAGCTGACCGCCGAATACGTTGACTGTGCGGATGTTGGTGGGGGTGGTGGCAAGCTGGGTCGAGGTGGTGGCGCCCAGGCTGGCGACAAAGCGGACGCCGCCGGCGATGCCGGTGGCGTTGCCGGCGGTCCAGAAGCGCGTCCCGTCGTCGGTGGCGACCGACCGAATGTTGTTGGAGTTGTACGCGTCGGACAGGGCCGTGGTGGTGTCAACCACGCCCGCCGTTGAGATGCGGGCGATCACGCGGTTGGTGGCGACGGAGGTCGTCGCGACCACGCCGGTGGTGCCGGGGGCGGCGTCATAGCCGCCCAGCACGAAGAACTGACCGTTGGTGGAGCGGGTGAGGTGCGCCTCGCTGGTCGCCGTGCCGCTGTTGGTCAGACGCCGGTTGGCGCCGTCAACCGCGGTGGGCATGGGGATCGTCTGCACCAGCGTGCCGTCGGCGGCGTACTCAAGCAGGAAGGTTGCGGTCGCGGCGTTGCTCAGCGCGGCTGAGCCGTCACCCACGCGAACAACTACAAAGTTGCCCGGCGTGAGCGGAGCGGCGACGGCGGCGCCCGCCAAAGCAAGCAGCGCGGCAGTGACAGACAGACAGCGAATGGACATCTTCATCTCTCCTGAGCGGGGTGTCGGAAGTTCGGCACGCGATCCTGGGCGTCCGCGGATCGTTTGCCGCAAACACGCCATCGGGTGCATCAAATCGGGCTTGGACAGTAGGAGGTGCGACCCAGCCGCATGGCGAGCGGATCCGCACGGCTCAGCATGCATTGTGAAGGCGGCTTCACGCGACCTTGACACGCGGATCGGGTTGAAGCTGGTATCCGTAAGGGTGTGATGCCGGCGGCTTGCCCAGATTGCCGGCTGCACCTGTCGGCCCGCCGTTGACGGGAAGCCCTTGGGCCGGAACCGAGGTCAGGGAGGGGTCGAACACGGCGATCACCGGCAGGCCGGCCTCGCGCAGCGGCGAGGCGGCTCGAGCCATCGCCGCCTCATGACGGTCCGAGCACAGCACCACCGCCGACAGGCCCAGCGTCAGCGCCCGCTCCGGTGGCAAGATGGGCAAGCCGCCGAGCATCGGCGGCGTGTCCGCATCCGCTTCCGCCGCGTCGTCCAGAAAAGCGACTACGCCCAACTCGCTGAGTGACGGGCCTTCGGTCCGGGCCAGTGCCCGTGCCAAGGCCCCTGCGCCATAGAGCGCCACGCGGGGCGGGGCTGAGTCAGAGCGTGGAGCGGTGACGGCCGCGATGGTGTTGCGCACCTGATCGATGGGCCGATGGTCCATCAGCGAGTGGGGAATGACCACGCCGGGGAGGCTGTGCCGAAGTGACGGCGGAAGCGCCCGCAGATCGGCCAGCGGCGCCGCTCGCTGCCCGGTGGCGGCGGCGTGTTCCTCCAGCCAGCGGTGGCACAGGATCGCCTGGGCATGCGCCTGCGGGAAAGCGGTGCGGGGCGGATCGGCTTGGTGGCGGATGAGGGACAATGGCGGGACCGGTCGGCTCGGTTCAGCCGGGGGCCTGCTGGTCACCTCATTGAACAGGTCGACATATCGGCGAGCGACCGCCGCGGGCGCGAAGCATCCGCGGGCGATCTCCCATGCGTTGCGGGCGAGAGCGGCGAGCAGGGCACGATCGCCGTGCAGGCGGGCGATGGCGGCGGCGAGGGCGTCGGCATCGCCCACCGGGGCAATCAGCCCGCTGTGTTCGGGCACCACAAAGCGTTCAATCCCGGGCAGAGCCGTGACCACCGGGGCCACCCCGGCGCCCATGGCCTCCTGCAGCGCGATCGACGTGCCCTCGGCGGCCGATGTGCTCAGCAGCACGTCGGTGTCGGCCAGCAGTTCGGCGATGTCCCGGGCCGAAAGGGCTCCGAGCATCTCCACTGAGCCGTCCTGCGGGCGCTGGGCGCCGGCGAGCAGGCCGTGGTGGCGAAGGGCGGCGATCAGGTCGTCGCGTTCCGGTCCGTCGCCGGCGACGCGGAGAACGAACGGCACGCCCCGCTCGCGGAGCGCCAGTGCCACCGCCGGCAGATCACGGCAGCGTTTCTGCGCGTGCTCCAGACGGCCGATCCACGCGATGTTCAACCGACGCCGGGCTGGCCCGGGCTGCCGGGGCGAGGGCGACACAGGGGCGCCGGAGGGGATCACCGCGACCGGCAAAACTCCACGATGGCCGGCGTTCAGCACGCTCTGCAGCCATGCAGCGCACGGTTCGGAAACGCCCACGCCGCCGTCGGCGTGCCAGTAGTGCTCAAGCAGCGAGCGGTTGTACCAGTCGTCGGTGCGGGCGGCGGCGATGAGCCGCGGGATCGGCGGCCGGGCCGGGTCTGCCGGACGGGCGGTGTGCCGGGCCATGGCCCCGAAGCGAACCGCATGGGCCGCCATCAGGCACAGGTCGGTGTTCTCCGGCAGCAGCACGCTCGCGTTCAGGGAACTGATCACGTCGCGTGCATGGTCAAGCAGATCAAGCGGGTGGCCCGAGTCCGGCAGACGCACCACGTGCACATCCGGACTGCCTCGAAGCGCCGCCGGCACCTCGGCCTGCTCATCGAGCATCAGCACCACGACCGCCAGCCGCCATCCGGTCTCACGCCCGGCGGCGGCCTCGGCGGTCAGTGTGTCGCGCAGGCGGGCGGCCCAGGTGGGCACACCGCCGACGGACGCGGAGTGCTTGCCGGCCGAGAGCACGGCGACGGCGGTCAAGGTCGGATCGCAGGAAGCAGACGGGGTCGGGTTGGGCAGCGGATCAGGCGGCATGGCGATGAGGGCGAGTGGGTGCGGAGGCGACTGAGGAACCCTGCTGCACGGCGGGGCCGGGAGCGCCGGCGGCCAGCTCGGCCCTGACGGCTGACCAGCGGACCGCGCCGGCGAGGGACGGGTGCACCTCGACAAACCTGGTGTCGCCCGGCGGCGCCAGTGTGACCACCGGCACCGCGTCGTGCAGCGCTGATCGAAGGTCTTCGGTCCGCTGAACGTTCTCAGGAAGTTCAATCGGGTGCGGCGCGTCGTCAAAGACGCTCACGCTGACGTTGCGGCGGCGGAACAGCTCCATCAGCCGCCGGCCGTTGCGACCAAGCCCGCACAGCAGCACACGCTGCTTCGGACCGGTCAGCGAGGCCTCCACGATGCGCACCACGCGGCGGTCCACCGCCAGCGGTGCGACGGTTCGCTCCGCCAGCTCGGCCGCTACCGCCGCCCAGCCGGCGTCGGCCGCATCCTGGCGGTCGGTCGTCAGGGTATTCCACCACGCACGGGCCGCGACCATCTCCGCGGCATCGGTGTTGGTGTTGAGGTGGCGACCGCAGGCCGTGTGCACGGCGGCGATGACCGCCGACGCGAAGCCCGCGTGCCCCCAGTGATCAAGGCAGCGACGCTGGGTGGTGTCCACACGGTGCTCGGCCAGCAGTGCGCGGGCTTGAGCGACCGGCGGGGCGAGGTTGGCGGCGCCGTGCCGCAGGGCGTGAGCGATGACTGTGCGAGTCGCCCAGTTCAGCGCGGTCCGCTCGCGGACAATCTGGGCCCGCACCGGCGAGGCCATGCGTGCGGTCGCTGGGTTGACGGCGGCGCGGGCGAAGGCGCTTTGCACCACCCGCAACGCCGCCCGTCCCATGGCCATCGGGTCGTCGCTCATCGCCGGCGCCGCATCGGCCGCCGGGCCGATGTTGTACCGGCAGACCTCGCTGTGGCAGGCCTGCCAGCGCACGCCCGCTTCGGCCATGCGGAACCAGCAGTCGTAGTCCTCGACCTTGCCCACGGCCGGATCGAACCGGGCCGCCAGCGCCGCCTGCAGTGAGAACAGCAGGCTGTGCGTGACGACAAAGGGCACGTCCAGCAGCGCGTCCAGATCCAGCACAGGGGCAGCGGGCATTACGCCGGCCAGCGTGCGGCCGGCGCCTCGGGAACGCAGCGAGAAGCCGCCGTATGCGCACCGCGTCAGCGGCGAAAGCCCTCGCCGGGCCGCGGCGGTGAGTTCCGCGAAGGCGGTGGGCCGCAGCTCATCGTCGCAGTCGAGGAAGTGCACGAACGTTCCGCACACGCCGGCCTCCAGAAGTGCGTCAAGCCCGGCGTTGCGGGCGGCGGCCAGTCCGGCGTTGCGCTGCTGCACCAGCCGGATGCGAGGGTCCATCCGTGCGATCGACCGCACCAGATTGGCGCCGCGCTGGCCGTCGGTCGACCCGTCGTCGACGACCACCGCGTTCCAGTCGCCAAGCGTCTGGGACTGCAGGCTCAGCAGCGCTTCGGCGATGACGCCGGCGCCGTTGTACATGGGCACGATGCATGAGACGATAGCCATTGGCTGTTGGCATCGGGCCGCACGCCTTTGCCGCCGCCGGCGGCTTGGGCGGCTGGGGTGAAGACCGTGCCCGCCCGGCCGGCAACGGGTAAACGCCCCCAGCGCAGCGGCTATGCCCGGGCATCCGGCCGGCCGCCGGGAGATGCGGGCGAACGCCCCGGGAGCGGGTCCGCCCCGAGGGCCGCCGGCCTTGTCTGCCGATGCCGTCATGCCGATGGAATCCGCCCATCCACAGCCCACGCCTTCTCCGCCGGCCGCCCAGGCGCTCCTGGGCGGTCCCCGTGTCGGCTACGTGGTGCCCGCGTTCATCCGGGATCCTGCCGGCGCCCAATGGCTCCACGCCGCCCTCCGCAGTTTGCGCGACCAGCGCGAGCCCCGTTGGCAAGCGGTGGTCATTGACGACGGCTCGCCCCTGCCCGTCTGCCTGCCGCCTGATCTGGCCGGCGACCGGCGCATCGGTGTGCATCGCACCGCCAACGGTGGTACCGGGGCGGCCCGCAACCTTGGCCTGGCTTTGCTGTCTACGCCTTGGGTGTGCTTCGCCGATGCCGACGACCTGCTCGAGCCGGAGCACGCCGGCACGCTGGCAGACCTGCTGCACCGTCACCCGTTCGCCGAGGCGGCGGTGGGGGGGTGGCGAGCCATGACCGCCGACGGCCAGCCCACCCAGTGGCTGGCCGTCGCCAATGAGCAGGATGCCGCCGCCGACCGGCTGCTCACCGGCAACCGCTTTGCCATCTGGGCCACGCTGTGGCGCCGCGAGGCCCTGGCCCGCGTCCGGCGGGCGGACGCAGCACAAGGCCCGTTCCGTACCCGCTGCAAGGTGGAGGACTGGGCGCTGTGGCTCGACGTGCTCGGCGCTCGCGACCGCGTGCCGGTCGTGTGCACATCCGCCCCGCTGGTGCGCTACCGCATCGGCGCCCCCGCCAGCCGCTCGGCCGATCTGACCGGCGTGCACGGTGACGCGCTGGCGCTGGCAAGCGAACACGCCCGCGCCACCCCGCCGGATCTGCGCGATCGCGCCGCCCGCCTCTGCCGCCTGCGGGCGCTGGCCGAAGGTCTGGCCCGGAGCGACCGGGCCTTTGCCCGCCAGCAGGCCGAGGCGATCTGGCCGGCCGGCTGCGCCATCACCGACAGCGATCTGGCCGCTCTGGCGGCGGCACTGCGTTGGAGCCTGTTCGCCGCCGACGGGGGGCACCGGCCATCGGCACACGACCTCCGCCAGCGGATCGACCCCGAGGGTCTGGCCATGCTGGGGCCGGAGGCCATCGACCGGCTCGTTTGCAACGCCACCCGCCAACCGGTGGACTGGGCGTCGCTGGCCACCGCCCAGTGGGCCGCCCTGGGCCCCGACCGCCGACTGGTGGTCTACGGCTTGGGGGTCAACGGCCGTGCCGCGGCGGAGGGCGTGGACGCCGTCAGGCGGTCCGGACGCGCCCGTCCAGGTCCGGCGCTGGCCTTTATGGATGACCGGCCTCTGGCCGGGCCCCCGGGCTGGCAGCGGCTGACCCCTGACCAACTCGGTCCGGCCGATGTGGTGCTGGTGACCCCGGAAGACAACGTGGCGATCCTGCGTCGGCTGGGGGAGAGCCGGGCGGGCCGCGTAGTCGCGGCCTGATTCGGGCAAAACGACAATCGGCGGCGTGGACTCTGGAAGGCCGTGGGTCGACTCCGCTAAACTGGGGGGCTATGAGCCAGAATCCGTGGGCATCGTCGTCTTCCCCGTCGCCCTTTCAGCCGCAGAACAGCGGATGGAGCGGCTCCGGTGGCAACATGGGCGGTATGGGTGGCGGCCCCGGGCAAGCCGAGCCGCCGCCGGCCCGGGTGTCGGTTCTGGCGGTTATGAGCCTGGTGTGCAGCGTCCTGTGCTGCATCCCGGGTCTGGGCGGCATCGGTACGGTGCTGGGTGTCGCGGCCCTGGTCCGGATCGGCCAGAGCCAGGGGCGGCTGGCGGGCCGGGGTCTGGCGATTTCCGGCATCATCATCGGCCTGCTGGTCAGCACGCTGTGGATCGCCGGGGCGCTGGGCGCTCAGGCGATGTGGCGGATGGCCGCCGGCCCGGTGGACAATCTGGTGCGGGCGATTGAGAAGCAGGACTACGCGACTGCCCGGGGCTTCCTGCAGCAATCTCTGCAGGCTGCAGCGACCGACGAGCAGTTCGCCAAGTTCCGCGACGGCATGGCGGCCGACGCCGGCAGCGTCAAGGGCGTGACCACCAACCTGCTCAAGCTCTGGGGGCAGTACACCGAACTGGCCCAGAGCCCGGCGTTCGCTCAGGCCATGCAGTCCACGCAGCAGCGTGGCACCGGCCAGGCGGCTGTGCAGGGCGTGATCCCCATGCCGGTGGAGTTCAGCAACGGCCTGCGGGCCGTGGTTCTGGAGTTCAGCCAGAGTACCAGCGGCGGCACCCCGGCCAACCCGTTTGCCGGTTCGGTGACCAACCTGATCTTCATCAAGCTCGATGGCAGTGAACTGCGGCTGCTGCCCCATACCGTTCCCGGCTCGGCGCCGACTCCCGCACCGCCTGCAACCCCGGCGGCCCCGGCGGCTGAGGCCAACCCGCCGACTCCGCCCCCCGCCGGTGGCGGGAACTGAGTGCGGCCCCGGGGCCGGCTGGGCAGCGAGAGGGGGTGGGTGGGTGGGGAAGGGGGTGGGTGGGGTGGGGGGGGGTGGACGCGGCGTCGGCGGCCATCTGGAGGTTGCACGGTGTTCGGTCGGCGAAACAAGGTCACCAGCACGACAGGGTCGGCGGGGCAGGCCGATGCCCCAGACTCGCCCCCGCTGGACGAGAAGGGTCGCCGGGCGGTCATCTCCACCCGCAACCTGATCAAGCGGTTCGGCAGTCAGACCGTCCTCTCGGGGGTGGATCTGGACATCTACGAGGGCGAAACGCTGGTGGTCATGGGCGGCTCGGGCTGCGGCAAGAGCACCCTGCTGCGGTGCCTGATCGGGGCGCTGCCGGTTGACCAGGGCGCGGTGTCGATGCTGGGACGCGACCTGTCGGTCCTTGGCGAGCAGGAACTCGACGAGACCCGGCTGAAGTTCGGCATCCTCTTCCAGAGCGGCGCCCTCTACAACAGCATGACCATCGGCGAGAACGTCGCCCTGCCGCTCCGCGAGCACACCGACCTGGCCCCCGAGGTCATCGACATTCAGGTGAAGATGAAGCTGGAACTGGTCGGCCTCCGCGAGCACGCCGACAAGCTGCCCTCGCAGATTTCCGGCGGCATGAAAAAGCGGGCCGGGCTGGCCCGCGCCATGGCTCTGGACCCGCGCATCCTGTTTTACGACGAGCCCTCGGCGGGCTTGGACCCGGTCACCAGCGCCGAGATCGACCGGCTGATCATCCATCTGTCGAGAGGCCTGGGCGTCACCAGCGTGGTGGTCACCCATGAGATGGACTCGGCCTTCACCATCGCCGACCGCATGGTGATGCTTGACAAGGGCGTGGTGCTGAAGATCGAAAAACGCGACTGGTTCGACCGGCTGCGGCACCTGCCCGCCGATCAGGCCGCCGACCTCTCCGAGACTGAGCGGGTCATCCGCCAGTTCCTTCGTGGAGACGCCGAGGGCCCGATCACGGAACGGCGTTCGGCGAGCAACTACGCTGAAGACCTGCTGGGCGGCGCCAAGGCCGCCCCCATGCCCTCGGTGGAGGCGACCCGGCCCACGCCATAAGGCCGCACACGATGATGGTCAAGCCGACCAGCAGGATGACGGCGGAGGGTGAGAAGGCGAACGCGGAGCACGCATGCAACGACGAGTCACCAGCAACAGCGTCAAGGCCGGGGTGTATGTGGTGCTCATGCTCCTCGGCGGCATCGCCATGGCCATCACCGTCGGCGGAGGGCTTGACCGCCTCAAGTCCCGTACCGAGTACAACGTCCGCTTCACCATCGAGGGCGGGGCCAAGGGCATCAAGCCCGGTTCCTCGGTGCTGCTGGGCGGGCTTGATGTCGGCAAGGTCACCGCGGTTCGCTACCTCTGGGCCGATGATGCCGCGGACATGAAGGTGCCCGCGGCGATCCTGGTCACCGTCGGCGTGAACTCGAACATCGGCCTCTACAAGGACGCCAAACTGCAACTGGAGATCCCGATCCTCGGCTCGGTCTCCACGCTGAACATCACCTCGGTGGGCACCAAGCAGGCCGGCGTGCTGGCTCCCGGATCGGAGATCAAGGCTTCCAACGCCCCCGGCCTGCTCGCCCAGATCGGCGTGCAGGAGGACCAGGTCAAGGCCATCGTCGCCGACCTGCAGGAGACCACCCGCAAGATCCGCGAGGACTGGGCTCCCTATGTCGATCGCGTGCTGGCCAACGTCGAGACCATCACCGCCGACGGCAAGCAGATCGTCGCCGAGTCCAAGGGGCCCATCGCCGACGGCGTGAACCGCTTCCCCAGGATCATGGAAAGCGCCCAGAAGACCGTCACCGACGCCGAGGCCTTCATCGCCAAGCTCGACAACGCCGCCGTCACCATGCAGGCGTATCTGGACGAAAACCGCGGCGACGTCCGCGCCGCCGTGGAGTCCGCCCGCCGCCTGACCGAGCAGGTCGAGAAGGAGCTCTACCCCAAGGTCACCCGCTTCGCCGACGCCCTCGAGGCCCGCGCCGATGAGGCCCGCACGCTGCTCGCCTCCACCCAGGCCATGATCGACCGGGGCAATCTCATCCTCGCCGAGAACCAGCCCGAACTCCGCCAGTCCATCGCCAACATCCGCCTGGCCACCGACCAGCTCAAACTCACGCTCACCGACGTCCGCCGCAACCCCTGGAAGCTGCTTTACCAGCCCGCCCGCAAGGAACTCCAGCAGGACCTGCTGTTCATGTCCGCTCGTACCTACGCCGAGGCCGTCAGCGACCTCCGCGGCGCCAGCACCTCGCTGGAGACCGTCGTCTCCGCCGCTCAGGCCGTCGGCAAGCCCGCCGACGCCGAGGTCGTCACCGCCATGCTCGCCCGCGTCTCTGAGGCCTTCGCCCGTTACGAGAAGGCTGAGCGGCAACTGATCGAACGCCTTAGCCGGGAAGGCGACGGTGACGGCCGCTGACCAGCCCCGTAGCCCGATGATCTGACCTTGCTCCACCAAGGATTGGGGGGGTGCGGTCATGCCCCCGGCTTGGGTGAATCCGCCCGCGTGCCGGGATTGCACCGGCATCTGCCGTGTTGCTGGTTCTCAGTCCTGCATCAACCCTGGGTATCAGCCGCAGCGGCCGACACCTCCGCGGTACACTGGGCTGTGGCTGAGAGCCCGACCATCACCCTGGATTGGCGACCTGCCGCGGGTGCGACACATGAGTCGCCCCGGTGCATCGATATCCCCGCGCGGCTCGGCCCCGTGCGGCTGGTCCGCTCGCTGGGCGAGGGCGGGATGGGGGTGGTGTGGCTGGGTCGGCACGAACTGCTCGACCGCGATGTCGCGGTGAAGTTCATCTTCCACGTTCCCGGTGAGGCCGGTCAGAATGCGGTGCGCACGTTCCTTGATGGAGCGCGGGCGGCCGCCACAGTGTCGCACCCGGGGCTCAACGCGATCCACCACGCCGATGTGGTCGAGGGTGTGCCCTATCTGGTGATGGAGTACCTCTCCGGAGGCAGCGTGTCGGCGCTGTTGCGTCGGGCCGGACCGCTCCCGGCGTCGATGGCCGCCCGCATTCTGCTCGACGTGTGCGCTGCCGCCGGCATGCTCCACGACCGCGAGTATGTGCACCGCGACATCAAGCCCGCCAACATCCTCTTGCACGCCGACGGTCGGGCGGTCCTCACCGACTTCGGGCTGACCGGCCCCACCGCCAGAGGCGGGGCGGCGCCCACTCCCATCGGCGTCAGTTCCGTCCCCTCTCCCGTCCCCGACCGGACTGTCGGCCTGTCCATGGCCGGCACGGTCACGTCCGGCAGCATGGCCGGCACGCCCGCGTACCTTGCGCCCGAGTGCTTCGCCGGAGCGGTCAACGCCCGGTCGGATGTCTACGCCTTGGGCTGCACGCTCTATGAACTGCTCACCGGCAGCACACCCTTTCAGGGCACGCTTGATGACATCCGCCGCATGCACGAGGCGGCCGAGGTGCCCGACGCGCAGCTCACGGCCGCCGGCGTGCCCGAACCGCTGATTGCCGCCATCCGGCGGGGGATGCAGAAGAACCCGCTCTTGCGGCCCCGCTCGGCACAGCACTTTGCCGATGGTCTGAGCAGTGCGCTCGCGCAGGCGCGGCTCCGCCCAGCGAGTGTTGATGAACTGGCGGCGTTCATTCAGCGATTGGGGCGAGCAGACGCCTCGGGTACCGCGTCGCCGGATGCCGCGACGATCGGCGCCGCAGCGAGCCGCCCGAATGATCAGGCGGGCGCCGCGGCCGGGGTTACGCCGGCTTCCGCTTCAGCCGGCCAGACGCCGGGTGCTTTCGGGCCCGGCAGCACTCCACCGGCCGATCCGGTGAGCGTCATCGCCTCTCAGAAGCGTCACGCCCGCCCCCGCACCATGGCCCCGCCGACACCCGCGCCGCTGGCCGGGGCCGAGCTTGAGAGCGGTGAGGCCGGCGCCGGCGGGCGTGAAGAGGCGGCCTCCGTCGGCTCGCCCGAGCGACCACCGGCCAAGCCCGTCGGCTCCGCTGCCGACGACCAGCCCTCCCGAGTGTGGCTGTGGGTGGGGCTGGCAACGCTGCTGCTGGTATCGCTTGGTGTCGTGGGTCTGGTCATCATCCTCGCCAGCCGATAACCGCGTTCGTCCCGCCGCAGGTGTGTGGTGACTCGGGCGGAGGGCTGTGTGGCGTCGGTAGCGGCTGGAGCGTTTGGGCAGCCGATGGTGTACCGAGTTCCACACCACAGTCGGGCCGGGCCCGGCAAGGCCGGGCCTCGGGCGACCGATGGAGCCTCGGACAGATGATCGTCCCGATTGCGGGGTTACCGGTCTGATCATCGTTTGGAGGCATTCATGGCGGTGCGATCAGACGGTCATGCCGGAGGCGGGAACGCGGGTGACCAGGGCGGCGTTCGCAACACGCTGCGGCTGTCCGCTGCGGATCTGGCCAGGCTGTATGACGAGATGGACGCCGGTGTCGCCGACGATCACCCCAAGCGGGCCTTCCTGCGGGCAGCGTTTCAGAAGCTCTCAGTCAAGGTGGAACTGCATCAGAACGCCGGGGCGAGCACCGCGCTGAATTACGCCTGCCGGAACCTCTCAGGAACCGGCATCGGGCTTGTCCACTCTGCCTATGTGCACATAGGCACCCGCTGCACCGTGTACCTGCCCACCCTGGCGGGCCAGTTGATGCCCATTCCGGCCCGGGTCGTCCGATGCCGGCACGTCAAAGGTCTCGTCCACGAGGTCGGCATCCAGTTTGACCGGTCCATCAACGTCCGCCAGTTTGTCGAGCTTGACCCTCAGCAGGGCGGCTTCGCGATGGAGCATGTCGATCCGTCCCGTCTGTCGGGCAGTCTCCTGCACATCGAGACGTCTTCGATGGACCGTCGGCTGGTCAGGCACTACCTGCGTGAAACCCAGCTGAACGTCACCAGTGTTGACAACGCCGAAGAAGGCGTCAGGCGGGCCAGCGAGGGCTTCGATGTGATTCTGTGCGCGGTTGAAGTTGGCGAGCAGGACGGCCGCCAACTCGCTCAGCAGTTGCGATCCGCGGGCATCCAGGCCACCATCATCCTCGTCGCCTCTGACCCTCGCATGGTCGAGCAGCTCGTCGCCGAGCCCACGCTCGCCAACGCTCACCTGGTCAAGCCGCTCAGCGAGCAGAAGCTGCTTCGAGCCCTCGGCGAGTTCCTGCTCATGGGCGCCTCCAATCCCGACGGCGGCGGCGCCATCGTCTCCACCATCGGCGGCGATCATCCCAACGCCAGCTTCGTCGAGGAGTTCACCGAGGACCTGCGGGGCATGGCCGCGGAACTCAACAAGGCCATCGCCACCGACGACATCGCGGTGGTCCGGCGGATCGCTCTGCAGATCCGCGGCGTGGCGGCCGAACTGGGTTTCGGCGTCATCGCCGAGTCCGCCGAGTCGGCGATGAACTCCGTCTCGCTGGCCATGAGCGTCACCGAAGCGGCTGTCTCGGTCCGCTCGCTGATTTCCATGTGCATGAGGGCCCGGGCGCAGGAAGAGGGCGAAAAACGCCGCGCCGGATGAAGCCCCCCGGCTGATCGCTCCCGTCCGCGCCTTGGCTTGGTCTTATCCGCGGGCCAGTCGGCGAGCCACCTCATCGGCCAGGTCTTCAGGCTCGGGCATCCGCCCCGGTCCGCTGGTGCGGCATGCCTGCCACCCATGGGCCGGATCGATCACCTCAAAGCCGTCCCCACGCAGGGTGGCCAGGTTCCGCGCCGTCGCCGGCTGCGACCACATCGCCTCGTTCATCGACGGAGCCAGCAGCACCGGGCAGGTCCGCCGGTCCACCGCCGAGAGGATCAGGCTCACCGGGTCGTCGGCCATGCCGCAGGCCAGCCTTGCCAGAAAGTCCATGCTCGCCGGCGCCACGATGGCCAGGTGCGCCGACCGGGCCAGCCGGATGTGCTGCGGATCGGCCAGATCGGCCTGCGACCAGATGTCCGAGTACACCGCTCGCCCGCTCAGCGCCTGGAACGTCAGCGGGGTCACGAACCGCTGCGCCGACTCGGTCATGGCCACCGTCACCGCCGCGCCCCCCTGCGCCAGCCGCGAGACAAGCGTCGCCGTCTTGTACGCGGCGATCCCCCCGGTCACGCCCACAATCACCGTGCGGCCGCTCAGTGATCCGGGGGCGGGCCTTCCCCACCCCGCGTCACCACCGCCGCCCCCGCCGCTGGGCGATTCGGGCGAGAGCCTGCGGGCCAACAGCCCTTGGGGGTCTGGAACGGACATGGGCCGGCCATTCTCCGCAGCGGGGCTTTGCCCGCGGCGACAGTCAACACATCACTCGCGGGCGGTCAGTTCGGGCATCGCCGCCCCGGTCTCGGGGTCGGAGAGGTCGAACTCGGGCTTGAGCCGGTCTTCCATGATCTCCTGGATCACCAGCTCCAGGTCCGAGCGACCGTTCCGCTCAACCATTGGCCGGGCGCCGTCCATCAACTGCACCAGTCGCCGCTGGATCAGGGCGCACAGCTTGAACCGTCCGCCGACTTTGTTGATGATCTCGTCGCTCTTGAGGGCCTCGATCATGGTGTCTCCGTGGTCGCCTGTCTGGTCGGAAGTCTCGTGCCGGCAGCATCCCTGGTCAGTTCCCTGCAACCTCCGGCCCAGCCGAGCCGAAACACATTTCAGCCTCTCAGCAGGCGGGCAACCGTTCCGGTCTTCAATCCGTACGGGCTTGCGGACCGATGAACGAGGAGGTCGGGTTGCACATCCCGGTGCCCGGCAGTGGAGTTATCCACATTGCCTGAGGCGGGCAGGATCATCGGCAGCGGTGCAGGTCGATCTCTGACAGGTCGCTATACTAGACTCTTCGAAGTGTGGGGTCGAACAAGCTCACCAGTCAACGACCTGCCTGGCCCGGTCAGACCATCTGACATGGACGAGTCGCCTTCGTGATTGTGTTTGGTTTTTGAACGGTCTTGTGGTGGTGAAGCATGACGGCTGGAGCCGCGGCCGCTGTTGTGCTGGCAAGTTGGGGAACAGGCACTTGGGGTGGGTGACGCGACGGTGGCGGGCTGACCAGCGGGGCCAATCAACCCGTGCCTTGTGGTGACTGTTGGCGGTCGAGGCCTGGGGTGTGCGGTGGCCAAGCGGTAGGGAGAGGGGGGCGGGCGGGGGCCGGCGGGGGTTGAAAGACACGGTTGGGTGACAGGGGCGGAGTGAAGTGGGATGTCAAGCAACGCGGCATCGTCGGACAGGGCAAGCGGCCCGGACGGCTGACGCGCATGGTCAGGGAAGCAACATGGTTCTCAAAACGTGGGGGTTCGGCGACAAAGTGGTTCATTCAGAGCGGCCCGAGTGGGGCATCGGTCAGGTGACCAGCGCTATCGCCGACACGCACGAGGGCCGTGCCTGTCAGCGGCTGACCATCCGGTTCGACCGCGCCGGGGTGAAGAACCTCAACTCCGCCATGGCCAAGCTCATCGCCGCCGACGACGCCCCGGCCATCCTCCAGCACGAGGCCGGCCCGCAGGACCCCCTGCTCACCGGCAGCACCCAGACCGCCAAAGACCTGATGCTCAAACTGCCGGCGGCCGCCACCGACCCCTTCAGCACCCCCCGCGCCCGGCTGACCACCACCCTTCGCCTCTACCGCTTCAGCGAGCACGGGGGAGCCCTGATCGACTGGGCCGCCGCCCAGAGCGGCCTGAAGGATCCCATGACCCGCTTCTCGAGGCATGAACTGGAAGACCTCTACAAGCGGTTTGTCATGTTCCGTGACGACCACCTCCGCAAGGTGATGCTCGAGTGCAAGCGGGACGACCCCTCGGGCCTGGCTGAGGAGATCCGCAACGCGCCGCGTTCGGCTCAGCAGGTCATCAAGCGGCTGGACTTGCTCCGGTAACCACTTCGGCGACGGGCCGCCGTGTCGCCGTTGCATTCTCGAGTTCCGCCGCAGCCCGGTCGTCCCGGGCTGTTTTCATTCCCGGCGGTCGACACCCCCGTCGTCGCCCGTGCAGGTGTTGCCTCATCGCAACACCGCCGGCCGGTCGACGGCGACACCGTTGCCCGCCGCTGACGCCGTCTTGCCTCGCTGCCACGCCTCCGCTGCCCCGGCGACGCCGACTGTTGCCCGTCCAACGCCGGCTGCGCTGCTTGCCGGCATTGAATCCATGCTTTTATGGGTCTGGGCCGCCCACGGGGTACGCACGCGGGTGGTCGGCCGTCGGTCCGCAGCTCTGGCACGCGGTTCGTACTGGTCCTCTTGTCCGCGTCACACGACGCGAGACAGCCGCCCGGAAGAAAGAGAGACGGGGAGAAGAGAGAGACGGGTAGAACAGAGAGACGTGCCGGTGTGCCAGCGGACCTGAGAGACCCGTTGGCCCCGGCGGACTGACAACACAAAACGCGAACGAAGGAGACGGGATGATGAACGAGCAGGAATTCCAGAGCAAGCTTGGCGACCTGGTGCAGCAGATCAACGGCCTTCCGGCCGACCAGCGTGAGCGGCTCACCGCTCTGGCCGAGGAAGCCAAGGACCGCCACAGCCGCATGAAGAAGACCGTCGCCGACCTGCAGGACTCCCTGGATTACCTGCGTCTCTCGGTCAAGTACATCATGTTTGATCTGGAGGCCACCCGCCGCGAGAACGCCTACCTCCGCAAGCTCCTCGAGAAGCAGGCCAACGGCTCAGCCGACGCGGGCGAGAACTTCGGCCCCAACCAGGACTGATCAGCCGGACTGACCTCGCCGGCGGGCCCCAGACGGCCCCGAAACACACGACTCCACATCCGGCCGCGGGAGAGAGAGACTGCCGCGAGCCGCTTGCAGAAGCCGTTCACATCCGAGCCTCACCGTGGAGCACGCCGTGCCCCACGCCCCAGGGTCCTGCCGGCCTGACTCCCCGGACAGCGAGCCTGAACGGAGAGAGCGGATGTGAGAACCAGACACTCCTTTGCCAGCGTGGGACCGGCGGACCGAAGGGTTCGCCGGTTTCGTTTGTGGCCGTTGCAGCCCGCCGCCAGGAGCGGATCAGTTCCGCGCGCCCGCCGGGGCAGCCGGTTCCGCCGCCGCCGGCTGCCGGGGTGTCACCACCCCCGCATCGCCCTGAATGCCGAAGCGGTCGATGCCCTGCACCGCCACCGCCGTCAGCCCCGCGTTCGCCGGCATGCTCTGCACCGTGCTCTCGCCCGGCAGGAACGTCGGCTCCCAGCGCGTGCCCGTCCGCGTCCAGAACACCCACCGCTTCGCCTCGGTGTTGCCCGTCCACTCCACCGTCAGCCGCCCATCGGCCTGGGCCACCTTGATCACCGGTGCCGGCAGGAGGCGGTGCCCATCCGGGCTGGCCGCCGTCGCCGACCACGCGATCGCCGGCGGCAGCGCCGGGCGGGCGTACGGCCCGGACTTGAGCGCATCAGCGATGCCCCGCCGGTTCTGCAGCAGCGCCACAAACGAGAAGTGGATGTTGCCGCTCTCGCCCCGGTTGCACTGCTCGCGGGTGATCTCGATCTGCCGCAAAATCTCCGGAGCCTCCCACGACTCCCGACCCTTGCGGTCCGCCGCCGGAGGCGCCCCCTCCGGCTCCGCCGCCAGAATCCGCGAGGTGAAGTTGCCCGGCCACACGTGCCGCCGCTGGTCGTTGTTGGCCAGCCACCACGCCAGCAGCCGGTCGTACCGCTGCTGCGGCGCGTCCACCTTCCAATACAGCTGCGGCGCGATGTAATCCAGCCACCCCTCCCGCAGCCACATCCGCGCGTCGGCGTGCAGGTTGGCGTACGCGTCAAACCCCTGTACGCCCGGCGGGAACCCCGGCCGCCAGATGCCAAACGGGCTGATGCCCACCATCACGTGCGGCTTGGCCGCCTTCACCTGATCGTGCACCGCCTTGACAAAGCGGTCGATGTTGCTCCGCCGCCAGGCGTCGCGCTCCAGCTTGCCGCCCGACGCCTTGTACCGCTGATACGGCGCATCGTCCGGGAAGGGCTTGTCCTTCTCCGGGTAGGGGTAGAAGTAGTCATCAAAGTGCACGCCGTCGATGTCGTACCGGTTGACCACGTCCATGATCACCCGCAGGCTGTGCGTCTGGGCCTCTTCCTCGCCCGGGTCCAGCCAGAGGTAGCGGTCATAGGAGCGAACCAGGTCCGGCCGCGTCTTGGAGATGTGGCTCGCTGCGTCGGGCAGCTTGGCGTCAAAGTGCCGCGCCCGGAAGGGGTTGAACCACGCGTGCAACTGAATGCCCCGCTTGTGCGCTTCGCTCACCCAGAACGCCAAGGGGTCGTAGCCGTCCGAGGGCGGCTTGCCGCTCTCGCCGGTCAGGAACTCGCTCCACGGCTCCAGCGTGCTGGGGAAGATCGCATCCGCCGTCGGCCGCACCTGCAGCACCAGCGCGTTGAGGTTCAACTCCGCCGCCTTGTCCAGAATCGCCAGCGCCTCGCGACGCTGCTCATCAGCGGGCAGGCCCCGCTTGGAGGGCCAGTCGATATTGGCCACCGTCGCCACCCACGCCCCGCGGAACTCCCTCGGCGGGGCCGGCGGCCGCTGTCCCGGGTCGGCCGTGTGCGCCCACACCGCCCCCGGCCCGGCGCGATCCGCCTGCGCCAGGCACACGCCCGAAATCAGTCCCATCGCCATCCATCCCGCCGTCACCGCCAGCAACGCTCGCATCGTGTTCTTCCTGCATTCTGGCCGCATCCTGCGGCCGGTTCTCTCACTGCACGCATCCGTCCTGCGATCCGGATCAATCGTGGCGCTTCACCGGTACCGCACCAGCGTCGCCAGCCGCAGCAGCGTCGCCTCGCTGAGCGGCGGGCCGATCAACTGCAGACCCACCGGCAGATCCGGCGTGGTTCCGCCGGCCGGCTGGAAGCCCCCCGGCACCGTCACCGCCGGCAGCCCGGCCAGGTTCACGCCCACGGTGTACACATCCTCCAGATACATCGCCAGCGGGTCGCCCGACTTCTCGCCGATGGCGAACGCCGGACCCGGGCTCGAGGGCATCAGCACCGCACTCACCCCGGCCTCCGCGAACGCCCGGTCGTAATCGCCTTTGATCAGCCGCCGGGCCTTGAGCGCGGTCAGGTAGTACGCGTCGTAATACCCGCTGGAGAGCACGTGCGTGCCCAGCATGATCCGCCGCTGCACCTCAGCCCCGAAGCCCTCGGTGCGCGAACGCACGTACAGCTCGTGCAGCCCCTCGCCCGCGCCCAGCTTCGCCCGCTGCCCATAGCGCACGCCATCGAACCGCGCCAGGTTGCTGCTCGCCTCGGCGGTGGCGATGATGTAATATGCCGCGATGGCGTGGTCCGCATGCGGCAGGTCCACGTCCACCAGTTCCACCCCGGCCGCCCGCAGCGAGCGTTCCGCCCGCTGCATCGCCGCCAGCACCGCCGGCGCGTTGGCCGTCGCCCGCGCCTGGGGCGGAATGCCGATCCGCACCTTCGTGCCCGGCGGCAGCGCAGGCTCCAATTCAGTCAGCAGATCGCTCGCGTTCGCTCTGGCGCTGGTCGAGTCCGCCGGATCATGCCCGGCGATCAGGCTCAGCACCAGCCGCAGGTCCTCCGGCGTGTGCGCCAGCGGGCCCACCTGGTCCAGACTGCTGGCATACGCCACCAGCCCGCTGCGAGACACCCGCCCATACGTCGGCTTGATCCCGCACACCCCGCACAGCCCCGCCGGCTGGCGGATCGACCCGCCCGTGTCCGACCCCAGCGCAAACGGCACCACGCCGGCCGCCACCGCCGCCGCTGAACCCGATGACGAGCCACCCGGCACCCGCGATGGGTCCCACGGGTTGCGCGTCGCGCCGAAGGCCGAGTTCTCACCCGAACCGCCCATGGCAAACTCGTCCAGATTCGCCTTGAGCACCGGCACCGCCCCCGCATCCAGCAGCCGCTGCACGGCGGTGGCCGTGAACGGCGAGCGGTACTGCTCCAGCAGCCGCGAGCCGCAGGTCGTCCGCCCGAAGGCGGTCACCAGGTTGTCCTTGATGGCAAACGGCACGCCGTCCACCGCCGAGAGCACCGCTCCACTCCGCCTCCGCGCATCGGCCGCCTGCGCCGCCGCCATCGCCTGCTCTTCAAGCAGATCAATCGCAAAGTTCAGCGTCGGCTGCAACGCCCTCGCCCGTTCCAGCGACCGCTTCGCCAGGCCCACCGCCGTCTCGCTGCCCGCCGCCAGCGCCCGAGCGCACCCGCCGATGTCGCCCAGCGGCGCGGGCGTGGCGGGCAGGTTCGGCGAGATGAGTGGGGGGGCTTCGGCGGGCATGGCTTGGTCGGGTGGCGGTGTCGGTGGTGCGTGGCTGGGCGGGCTGGCTTGTCTCGGGTTCAGCGGGCGTGCACGTGCAGAAAAAACGCCAGCCACGCGTACTCATCGGCCGCGATGCGGACCGGTACGGTGCTGGTGGTCGAGAAGTTCTCCCACCGCCGATCGGGGTACGGCCGCGAGTACGTGTCCCACCACCCCACCGAGTTGGTCGTCACGCTCTCGCGAACGATGCGGTCGGCCTTGCCGGTGTACGCCTTGGCCCACACCACCCGGTTGGCCCCCAGCCGTCGGGCATACTTCGCCAGGTCCGCATCATCCGGGCTGACCGGATCCGTCGACCGGAACGACGACCGCCCCAGAACGCTCACCGCACCCGCCGGCTCGCTGGTCTGCAGGCCCGAGAGCAACTCGCCCTTGAGTTCCCCCCGCTGCTCGGCGGTCCACTCCGAAACATGCACGGCGCTGGCCGCCAGCCGCTCCTCAATCCGCTTCATCGACGCATCAATCCGCGCCCACGGCACCTCGCGGATCTCCACCGCCGCCCCCTCCGCCAGCGGGGTCACCGCCGGCCCCGCCCCCACCCGCACCTCATCCGCAGGGCGGTAGTTCGCCTCCCACACGCTCGGCCCACACCCTCCCAGCAGCGACACCGCGGCCGCGCCCGCACCCATCGCCACCCGCCGCCATCCACTGTGCCGCATCGCCGTGTTCATCCGCCACCCCTCAGTTTGCCCAGCAGCCGCTCGCGAACCAGCTTCGCGTCCCCCTGCGCCCCCTCCGCGGTGGCGCACTTCATCGCCGCCCCCACCAGCCGCCCGATCGCCGCATCCTTCCCCGCGCGAACATCCGCCGCCGGCTGCGGGTTCTGCGCAATCGCCGCGTCGCACCAGCGGTCAATCGCCGCGTCATCACGCAGAATCAGCAACTTCCGCTCCGCCGCCAGCGCCGCCGGGTCCGCCTCCCGCCGCTCAGGCTCGCACAGCAGCCCCAGCAGTTCATCAGCGCTCTGCGATGAGATCCGCCCGTGCTCGCGAAGCAGCACCAGCACCGCCAACTGCCGCGCCGAAAAGCCCAGATCGCTGGCCAGCACAATGCGGTGCCCCGCTGATGCCGCCGTCGCCTCGTTGGCCCGCCTGGCCGCCGACTGCAGCAGCAGGTTCGCCGCCGCCTTGGCCGCCGCGGGCCCCGGCACCGGCGTCAGGTCCGCGTGCGTGCCCTCGGTGGTCGCCAGGTCCACCGCTGCCTGAAACATCCCCGCCACCGCCGGCTCATCCACCAGCGCGTGCGCGTCGGCCGCCGAAAGCCCCAGCTCCGCCGTAAACAGCCGCAGCCGCTCAAGCGGCAGGTCCGGCATCGACGAGCGGATGGCTTCCACCCACCCCCGCTCAATCGGCACCGGCAGCAGATCCGGGTCGGGGAAGTAGCGGTAGTCCGCCGCCTCCTCCTTCTCGCGCTGGGGCACCGTCACGCCCGCAACGTCGTCCCACCCGCGCGTGCTCTTGGCCCCGCGGGCCATTTCCCGCCCCGTCGCCAGCCAGCGCTTGGGCTGGTCGGCCAGTTCAAACTCAATCGCCCCCCGCACCGCCTTGAAGCTGTTGAGGTTCTTCACCTCCACCACCGGCGTCACCACCCGCCGCCCGTCCGCCAGCGTCAAGATGCAGTTGATGTTCGGCTCAAACCGCATGTGCCCCTTCTGAAGCACCCCTTCAGAAGCCCCCAAACCGCGGCACACATCCCGCAGCATCTGGCAGAACAGCACCACCTGATCCGCCGAGTCAAAGTCCGGCTGGGTCACGATCTCCAGCAGCGGCGTCCCCGCCCGGTTGAGGTCCACGATGGAGTAGTCGGCCGCGAATCCGCCCGGCAGTTCGTGCAGCAGTTTGCCCGCGTCCTCCTCAAGGTGGGCGCGGATGATCCCGATCCGCCGCCACCCGGTCCGCGGGGCGGCAAAGTCCGGCCGGCCCTGGGCGTCCGCCGGCGGCAGGTCCACCGCGCCGTCAAAGCACAGCGGCAGATCAAACTGCGAGATCTGGTAGTTCTTGGGCATGTCCGGGTAGAAGTAGCTCTTGCGGTCCCACCGGGTGGTGGTGGCGATCGAGCACCCCAGCGCCAGCCCAACAGCGATGGACTTGCCCACCGCCTCGCGGTTGAGCACCGGCAACGCTCCCGGCAGCCCCAGCACCACCGGGTCAATCAGCGTGTTCGGCGCCGCCTGGTCGTTCACCAGCCGGGCCGCCGCCAGATTGGGCGCCCGCGAGAACATCTTGGTGGCGGTCGCCAGTTCCACGTGGATCTCCAGCCCGACTTTGAGCTGCACATGGGTGATGGCGGGAGCGGCCTGGGCGGGGTGAGACATGGTTGGTGCCGCAAGGGTACTCGGCCCCCGGCGGGGGCGATACGGTTTGGCATGCCATCACTCCGCACCCTGCTCGCCGGCGGGCTGGCCTTCGCCGGCCTGGCCCTCGGTCTCTGGCCCGCCCCTTCCCCCGCCCTCGCGTGGGATGCCCCCGGCCACCGCATGATCACCTGGCTGGCCCTGGACGGGCTCGACGCCTCCGCCCCCGCCTTCTTGCGCGAGACCGCCGTCCGCGACGCCATCGCCTGGCAGGCCGCCGAGCCCGACCGCTGGCGGGGTCTTCGCAACCCCTACATCAGCAACGCCACCTATGGCAACCACTTCATCGACATCGAAGACCTCGAGCCCCTCGGCCTGACCATCGACACCATGTCGCCCCTGCGTTACCGATACGTCCGCGACATGGCCATCGGTCGGCACGAGCACCCCGCCGGCCTTGATGGCAAGTCCAAGCCCTACAACGCCAAGCTTGACCCGATGGGCCAGCAGGAGTGGGCCGGCTTCCTGCTCCACGCCATCTGCGAGCACCAGGCCATCCTCACCTCGCAGTTCAAGACCTACCGCATCCTCGAGAAGCTCAACGAACCCGCCCGCGCTGCCCAGTTGCAGATGGCCCGTGCCAACATCATGGCCACCATGGGCGTGCTCTCGCACTACGTCGGCGACGGTGCCCAGCCCCTGCACACCACCAGGCACTTCAACGGCTGGGTGGGCGACAACCCCGGCGGCTACACCACCGCCAAGACCTTCCACGCCTACATCGACGGCGGCGTGATCGCCCACCACAAACTCAACTACCACGTCCTCAAGCCCGGCCAGACCTACGCCCGCACCGCCGGTCGTGACCCGTGGAACGACGTGCTCGGCTACGTCAAGGCCTCGTTCGAGAAGGTCGAGCCGCTGTACGCCATGGAGAAAAAGGGCGAGCTGACCCAGGATGCCGGGAAGACCTTTATCACCGAGCGGCTGCACGACGGCGCCGCCATGCTGGCTGCGATGTACAACGCCGCCTGGGCCGCCAGCGAGCCGAGCCCGCAGGACCTCGCCGACTTCATCAAGTACGACGGCTTCAACCCCGCTGAGGCCCCCAGCGCTGCGCCGGCTCCTGCCTCCGCCCCCGCCACGGTCACCCCACCCGCCAACCCATCGCCCCGCTGACGAGCCCCCTCCGGTGCCCGAGTTGCCCGAAGTCGATGCCGTGGTCCGCACGCTCGCCCCCCATGTGGTGGGCCGCGCCGTCCACCTGCTGCACCTCGGCCGGGCCGACATCCTCGAACCCGCCGGCCGCTTCGGGTCCGACGCGCAGGCCGTCCCGCCCGAGGCTCTGCTGCACCGGGGCGTCATCGCCCGCCTGCTCCGCCGGGGCAAGCACATGGCCGCCATCACCCATGACGACCGCGCCCTGGAGGTGCACCTGGGCATGACCGGCCAGTGGTTCATCACCACCCAGCCGCCCGAGCAGGTCCTCGCCGTCAAGCACACCCACGCGGTGTGGGCCGTTGCTGAACCCAACGCGACCCCCGCCCCCGCTGCATCTGCCGCGGCCCCCCGCCCGCTCCTGGTCTTCCGCGACCCCCGCCGCTTCGGCAACCTCAAGCCCTGGGCCTCAGCCCCCGACATGCTCGCCCATTGGGATGCCCACCTCGGCCCCGATGCCCTGCACATCACCGCCGAGGCCCTGGCCGCCAACCTCGGGCACACCAAGCGGGCCATCAAGGCGGCCCTGCTCGATCAGGCCGTGCTCGCCGGTGTCGGCAACATCTACGCCGACGAGGCCCTCTTCCGCTCCGCCATCCACCCGCTTCGCCCCGGCCGCTCGCTCCGCCCGGCCGAGGTGGCCACCCTGGCCGAGGCCATCCGAGGCGTGCTCGCCCAGGCCGTCGCCGCCGGCGGCAGCACCCTGCGCGACTTTGTCAACGGCGACGGCGAGCCCGGCCGCTACAGCGACAACCACGAGGTCTACGGCCGGGGCGGCCGGCCCTGCTACCGCTGCAACACCACGCTGCAATCAATCGTCCTCAGCCAGCGCACCACCGTCTTCTGCCCCGCCTGCCAGCCCCGGCGGGGCCCCCGCAAGGAGCCGTCCCGTGCCACGCGTTGAACTGACGCTCGGCGGCCAGCGGCTGGAACTGCTGCCCCAGCGGGCGGTGTGGTGGCCCGCCCAGCGGACCGTCATGGTCGCCGACGTGCACCTGGGCAAGGCCGCGGCGCTGGCCGCCGGGGGCCTGCCCCTGCGTGAGGACACCGCGGTGCACGCCGCCAGAGCCGACTGCGCCGCATTGCTGACCTTGGTGGAACAGACCGACGCCACCCGCCTGCTGATCCTCGGCGACCTGGTGCACGCCGAGCGTGCCAAGCACCCCGGCGTGGTCGCGGCCTTCGCCGACCTGGCCGCCCGCCTGCACGCCCGCAACGCCAGCCCCTGGCTGGTCGTCGGCAACCACGACGCCCGCAGCGGCGACCTGCCCGAGAGTTGGCGGCTGACCATCGTCCCCGAGGGCATAACCGAGCACGGCCTGACCCTCCGCCACCACCCGCCCGCTGATGGCGAGGCGCCCGGCCCCACACTCTGCGGCCACCTGCACCCGGCCGTGGTGCTCGGCGAGCGTGCCGGCCCCGGCGCCCGCGCTGCGTGCTTCTGGCTGCGTTCGGCCGGCTGCCTGGTGCTGCCCCCCTTCGGCCGCTTCACCGGTGCCCGTCGTGTGGAACTGGGCCGCGGCGACCGCGTCTTTGTCGTCCCCGAGCGGGGCACGCCCGGACCGGTGCTGGAAGTGCCGGCGGGGTTGGTGCGGGCCTGAGGTTCTGACTCTCGACTGGTCAGCGGCCGAGTTCGTCAAGGACCACACGGATCGAGACCACCGACCGCCAGCACGAAAGGGCCATGCACACCCCGCACGCCAGCAGTGTCGGCGGGCCGACCAGGAGGAGCACAGAGGGTGTGGCCCCGACCGCAACCTGCGCCCCACTGAGGAGCACCACGGCGAGGATGAGCCAACTCCACACCGGCCGCTTCTTGGGGGGAGGCAACTGTCCAATCACCCGCCTTGGCCGCGTCGCATGCTCGGCGAGCCTTCCTGCCGCGACGGTGCACAAAAGCAGCAGGACTCCTGTAATCAGGTCGCTGATGAGCTTGCTGGTCCCGCGTGGGAGTGCGAACCACTCAGCCGCCACGATCATCACTGCCGCCATCAGCAGGCCGACCGCCACCCAGTCGCGCCGTGGCTGACCGCGGTCGTCGGGCAGGGCCATCGCGGCGACCAGCAGCCCACAGCCGAGCAATCCCGGCGGCCCGAAGAACAACACGGCCATCGCGCATGAGAGATCCGCTTGGGTCGTTGTCACGACATGAGTCATGGCCAGCACGACCGCGACCAGAGTCAGCGGCACGGCCGTCACCAGCAGACCCAGGCGGAACGAGATGGAGTCCAATCGATCGGGAGGCATGGAGGGATACGGCGTACGCCCCGGCGGCGGTGCGTTGCACTCCGGGCACACCGCCCCCGCCACCAGCCCCGTCCGGTCATACCCGCAGCGCGGACACAACCTCGCACCGCTCGCCGATCCGTCCGTCACGCGTTTTCCCCCTTCACCCCCCTCACCGCCCTCCACCCCAGCACCCCCGCCGCGCCCAGCACCCCGAATGACAGCGACAGAATCAGCAGCGATGCCAGCCGCACCCCATCCTCCTGCAGGTCCAGCGTGATCACAAAGAACAGCACGCCCACCACCAGCCCGATCACCAGGTTCGCCACCACCGCCCTGCGCACCCGCTCACCGATCCGTTCCCACTTCGCCGCTCCTGCTCCGCCCTCCGGCCGGCCCGCCGCCTCCACCGCCCTGGCCGCGTGCCACGCCAACCCCGCCAGCCCGCCCACGCCCATCAGCACCGCCGGCATGTCCACCCACCGCACCTGCCGCACCGCCCGAAGCACCGGCCACAGCACATCCCGCATCGACGGATGCACATCCCTGGCCACCTCCAGCAGCGTGATCGCCGCCACCGGCCCCAGCAACACCGCCCCCCAGCGGCACCGCACCGCCCGCCCATTCGCCCGCGCCAGCCGAAGCCACCCCAGCAGCACACACGCCGGCAACGCCGCCGCCACCGCCCCCAGCCACAGCAGCGGCAGCACATCACTCAGCCAGTCACTGCTCATCGGTCGCTGCGCCGCCCACACCACCGACACCACGGCGAGCGCCTGCATCGCCCCCAGACTCGCCCCCGTCCACAGCAGCACCCGCCGCAACCACGCCAGCCGCCCCTCCGGCAAGCCGTGATACACCGTCGGCTCCGGCGCCGCCGCGTTGCACTCCGGGCACGGCGCACCGGCCGCCAGGCTCCTGCGGTCATACTGGCAGTTCGGGCACAGCAATCCCGGGCTCCCCGCTCACATCAACCCACGTCCTGTCGCAGGCTCTCAGTGCGCGCCCACCGTCACGCGGCTCAGCGCTGCCGAGCCGATCACCTGCTCGGCGTACTCGTTCATCGCGTCGCGCAACTGCTCAAAGCTCTCCAGCACGTAATAAATCGGCTGGTAATGGTCAATATCAAACGGCGTGTTGCACACCCGCTCCATGTCAAACGGCCGCCACTCCGGCACCGGCCGCTCGCTGCACGGCTTGGCGCTCTCCGGGCCATCAGGCTTCTTCTCCCACGCCCCGGTGAGCGAGTAGGCCGCCTCACCATGGCTGGAGACCAGCCCAGAGCCGTACACCTTCACCCGTCCCTCCTCCTTGATCAGCCCGAACTCCACCGTGAACCAGAACAGCCGCCCCAGCCGCTCGATGTGGATCGGGTCCTCGCACAGCAGCGCCGCCCGCCCGTAGGTCTGCAGGAAGTCCGCAAACACCCGGCTGGCGTGCAGCGGCACATGCCCGAACACATCGTGGAAGATGTCCGGCTCGGGCAGATAGTCCATCACCTCGCGAGGCCGGATCAGCACCGTGGTGGGGAACTGCCGCGCCGCCAGGCACGCAAAGAAGCTCTTGGCCGGCAGATACCCCGGCACGCCGTAACTCGCCCAGTCCGAGACCTCGCCCAGGTACCGGTTGATCCCCTCCAGCCGTGTGCCCTTGGGCAGCACCACGCCCCCGGTGATCGTGCAGTCCTGGCTCAGCGTCGTGTCCACCAGCAGCGGAATCCGCTCCGGCGACAGCCGCAGGATCTTCAGCCCGTCGATGAACGTCTGCGAGACCTGCTCCTCCAGCACCGCCCACCGCCGCGTGAACAGGTCGCGCCACACCTCGTGGTTCTCGCGGGTGTACTTGTGAAAGTGCTGCGTGATGTAGAACCGCCTGGCGTCGATCTGGTCCGCCGGCAGGTTCGCACCGGCGTCCGCCGCCGCCTGCGCCACCCGCGCCTCGTCCGAATCGATGATGTTGTTGTACGTGATGTCCTTGCGCATGCGCTCGCTCCGGTGCTCTGCCCGCCCCCTTCACCACCCTCCCCCCTCCACCTCCCCCTTCACCCCCGCCCCGGCCATCCCCCGCACCCCATCCGCTCAGCCACAGCATATTCGCCCTCCACCCGGCGATGTTCCACTCCCCAAACCGCTGCCGAGCACCCCGCCCCCCAACAATCCCCCCGCCGGGGCACCGCTCGCCCCCTCCCACCGCCCCGGCATTGACAACCTCAGAGGCATTCGGCACTGCAGCGTGGTCGCCGCGGCACGGGCTTTACGCCCGCCTGCAGCGGAGGAAAGTCCGAGCACGGCAGGACACGGTGGTGGGCAACACCCACCCGCCCGCGGAGACCTTCGGGGCCAGCGGGTAACAGAGGGAAAGTGCAACAGAAAGCAAACCGCCGATGGCCCGGCGCGGGCAACCGCGTCGGGATCAGGTAAGGGTGAAACGGTGGAGTAAGAGCCCACCGCCCGGCTGGTGACAGTCGGGGCACGGCAAACCCCACCGCGTGAAAGGTCACGCAGTGTGCGTCGGGTCGGCGGCGTCGCAAGGCGGCGTCGGCTTGAACGGCTGGTTCCGGCCGGCATGCACACGGGTAGACCGCTTGAGCCCATCGGCAACGGTGGGCCCAGAGAAATGACCATGGCGACCGGCAGGTCCGCCTCCTGGCGCTTGCGCCGCGAGACGGATACCACCGGCTGACACAGAACTCGGCTTACGGCGGTGCTTGGCCTCGGATTGATGACAACCCCCCGACGGGCGCACCCGCGCTCGCCGGGGGTTGTTGTTTGGGCACGGGCCGCCGCCCCTCACTCTCCCGCCGCATCGGCCCGGCGGGCCATCGGCTGCGGCTTGAGGTACGTCACCGTCCGCCACAGCCACTCCATCGGCCCGAACCGGAACCGCGACAGCCACAGGTGCGCCAGCACGGCGATACCGATGAAGATCACCGGCACCATCGCCGTTCGCGTGGCATACGAGAGCGAGCCGAACAGCCCCAGCCCCCAGTGGTAGAAGATGAACGTCGCCGTCACGCTGGACAGCAGATAGCACGACATCGCCGCCCGCCCCGCCGAGGCCAGCAGCCCCGCCACCGCCGGCGGGCGGCCCGCCCGGTCGTGCAGCAGCAGCACGCCAACGCCCAGATAGCCCAGCGACAGGCACGGCCCGCCATAGAACAGGCACACCAGCGACACGAACCCCAGCAGCCCGCTGGTGTTCTCAATCAGCGCCGTGTGCGCCACCGACGCCGGCAGCCCCACACACAGCCCCAGCAGCACGAACCGCAACCCCCACGTCCGCGCCGTGGTTGATCCCGGCGCCAGCACGCCCGACTTCACCAGCACCGCCCCGGTCAGGAACAGGGCCAGCAACTGCCACCCACCCGAGAATCCGAAGAACACCAGCCCGGCCAGAAAGTTGAACGCCCGCAGCGCAGTCGCCTGGCTGAACGGCCCATCCCGGAACGCTTCCGTCTCCGCTTCCTGCCACAGCGGCGAACTCGGATCACTCACTTGGCCTTCCGAGAATCCCTTCAGCAACCGCTGCAGCGGCGTCCGCACCGGCTCGGGGGTGGTGGCCTCACCGGTCCCGGCCGGATCCGGCTCGGTGCCCGCGCCGGTTCGATCTCTTTCGGTCCCGCCCGGCGCAGTCCCACCCATCCCGGCCCCGCCTGCATCGGTTGAACCCGGCCCAACTCCATCCGGCTCGACTCCATCCGGCTCGACTCCATCCCCCGGGTCCCCATCACCCCCGCCCTCCGCCGCCCCGTCCGACGGCGTTCCCGGCGAGAGCGGCGTGCGGACCGTCGTCGAACCCGCCGCTGAGGCCGCGTTGCCGGCATCCATCGCCGCCTGGTTCGCCAGGCTCCCCATCAACACCGCCAGCGCACAGAACGCCAGCCCCACCAGCCCAAGCCCGGCGATGCCCGCCAGCAGCCACCGCACCTTCAGCCGCACCGCCAGCAGCAGCCCAAAGCCCACCAGCGAGTACATGAACAGGACGTCGCCGTACCAGATCAGCAGGCCGTGCACCAGCCCGATCAGGCTCAGTGCCGCGAGCCTGCGTGCCGGCCTGGTCCAGAACCCCTCACCCCGCGTCTGCGCCCGGGTGAACTGAATCGCCAGCCCCGCCCCGAACAGCATCGAGAACAGCGGGTAGAACTTCCCCGTGCACAGCGTGCTCGTGAACCACCATGCTGCCAGGTCCAAGGTCGAGCCCCCGGCCGGTGGACCGGGGGTCAGAGACTCCCCCAGAGGGTTGCCGAAAAAGTGAATGTTGACAAACAGAATCCCCAGCAGCGCAAAGCCCCGCACCGCATCGATGGAGGTCAGGCGGTTGGCGTTGGGTTCCGCCGCTGACCCACCGCCCGTCTGGGCCACGGCAACCGGCACTGTCTCGGCCATGATGATGCTCCTGCAAGGTGTCGATCAGGTGTACAGGGTCAGGCCGCAAGGCCCGGGCGGTTCACCAACCGCCGGCATGCGGGCCCGAACGGTGACTCACAACTCCGCCAGCCGCTGCTGGGTCTGCTGCTCGATCAGTGCTGCGTGCAACGCCGCAAAGTCCCCCGCCAGCAGGTCGCGCAGCGCGTACTCATCCGGCAGCCGCTCGTCGGCCACGATCCCCTCCTTGTACCGGTAGGTACGGATCTTCTCCGAACGCTCGCCCCCGCCGATCTGGGCCGATCTGGCCGCCGACCGCGAGGCATGCACCCGCTGCCGCTCGATCTCCATCAACTTGGTCAGCAGCAGCCGGCGGGCCCGCTCGCGGTTCTGCTGCTGGCTCTTGCTCTCCTGCATGCGGATGACGATCCCAGAAGGTTTGTGATGCAACTGCACGGCGGTGGCCACCTTGTTGACGTTCTGCCCGCCGGGTCCTTGGGAGGTCGTGACCTTCTCTTCCACCTCGTTCCAGTCGATCTTCACCGTCACCTGCTCCGGCTCCGGAAGCACCGCCACCGTCGCCGTCGAGGTGTGAATCCGCCCCTGCGTCTCCGTCGCCGGCACCCGCTTGACCGAGTGCACCCCCGCCTCAAACAGCATCGCCGACCACACCCCCGGCCCCCGCAGGTTCAACACCGCCGACCGCACCCCGCCCGCGTCCGACTCGCTCACCAGGTCCAGCGTCTCCGCCGTCCATCCCCGCCGCCCCGCGTACCGCGTGAACATGTCCAGCAGGTCCGCCGTCCACAGGCATGCCTCATCACCCCCCGTCCCCGCCCGCAGTTCCACGATCACCGACCCAATGCGGTTGTCCTCGCTCTGCACCAGGTCCGCCTTCAGCCGCGACAGAATCCCCTCCGCCCGCTCCAGCGTGCCCGGCAACTCCTCCCGGCCCAGCGCCGCCAGATCCGCATCGCCCCCCGGCCCCATCGCCCCCCGATACTCCGCCGCATCCGCCATCAGCCGGTCGTACTCCCGCAGCCCCGCCGCCACCGGCTCCAGCGTCGCCTTCCGCTGCGACAGTTCCCGCACCGCCCGGTGGTCCAGCCCGGCGTCCGCATCGGCCAGCCGGGCCTCCACCGCCGCACACTCCGCCGCCAGCGCCCGCAGCCGCGCCATCCACGCCGGCTCAGCCGGAGCGTTGACCGTCGCCGGTGGCGGGGCGGGGCGTGCGGGTTGGTCGGGCGAGTTTGGCACGGTGGCGGGAGTGGGGGAGTGGGGGAGTGGGGGAGTGGGGGGGCGGGGGCGCGGGGGTGTGGAGGTGGGGAGGGCGAATGGGGGTGTCTGGCTCTGGCGGGGTGATTATCCCCGGAGTATTCGGACTCGACCGTTTTCCCGATCGCGCCCACCCCCCTCCCCCGGCTCACCGCCTTGCGCTCAGGGGTTGGCCCCGCCACCCGCAGGCGATATCCTCGCCCCCTATGCCATTGATCTGCACCGGCACCGTCGGTATTGACACCGTCTACACCCCCCACGGCCACGCTGAGCGCGTGCTGGGCGGGAGCTGCACCTATTTCGCCGCCGCCGCCAGCTTCCACTGCCCGGTGCGCATCGTCGCCGCCGTCGGTGGCGACTTCGACCGTCAGTACGCCGACGTCTTCAAGGCCTTCGCCAATGTCGACACCACCGGCCTGGAGCAGCGCCGCAGCAGCAAGACCTTCGCCTGGGGCGGCCGCTACAGCGCCGACATGAACAGCCGCGAGACCCTCTTCACCGAGCTCAACGTCCTCGCCGAGGCCCCGCCGGCCATCCCCGCCGCCTATGCCGACAGCGAGATCGTCTTCCTCGCCAACAGCCACCCCGGCGTGCAGATCGACTTCCTCAAGCAGCTCCCCAGGCGCCGCCTCACCGTCGCCGACACCATGGACCTCTGGATCAAGAGCGCCCGCGCCGATCTGGACGCGCTGCTCAAGCAGATCGACGGCCTGGTGCTCAACTACGACGAGGCCGAGATGTACACCGGCAAGAAGAACCCGGTGACCGCCGCCCGGCTGCTGCAGAAGGAACACGACCTCAAGTTCGTGATCGTCAAGAAGGGCGAGCACGGCTGCCTGATCGTCCACAAGGACGGCGTCGCCGCCCTCCCCGCCTACCCCGCCGAAGAGGTCATCGACCCCACCGGCGCCGGCGACACCTTCGCCGGCGGCATGATGGGCTACATCGCCAGCCAGGCCGCCAGCGGCCCCGGCGGCGTGAAGGTCAAGAACGTCGGCAGCTTCGAGATCATCCAGCAGGCCGTCGCCCACGGCACCGTGGTCGCCAGCTTCAACATCGAGAGCTTCACCCTCACCCGCCTGCAGCGGCTGAAGAAGGGCGAACTCGACGCCCGCTACAAGGACTTCGCCAAGATGGTCCGGGTGTAAGCCCGCCAACCGTCGGGCTGTAGTTCACCGGCCCAGCGCCGTTCGCAGCGCGGTCAGATCCAGCACCAGACCCGCCACCGCAGCCGACGCCAGGCGATCGCCGCCCGCGGCTGTTTCCTGCAGCACGCCCGCCTCCAGCCGGAAGCAGCGGACCGCTCCATCCGCCGGATCCACCACCCAGTATTCGCGGACCCCGAACCGCCCGTAATCGTCCCGCTTGGTCACCAGATCCAGTTGCATACTCGACGGCGAGAGCACCTCGATCAGCAGATCCGGCGGTGACTGCAGCCGCGCTGCCGCCCGCGCCGGCTGCCCCGTCGATGCGAACACCATCACGTCCGGTCGGTACACCAGCGTGTCAGCGAGCCGCAGATCGGTTTCCGCCAGCACCCTCGCCCCGGGCATCTGCAAGCGGGCGAACGCCTTCAACTGGTAGATCAACTCCGCGACCGCGTCGCCATGCTGTGGGCTCGGGCTGGGGGACATGACAACTACTCCGTCGATCAGTTCGTAGCGGTCAGCGGTCTCGCCAAGCGAGAGATAGTCGTCAGCGGTCATCCGCAAGCCGGCATAGCCGAGTTGGTGCGGGAATCGGGGTGCTGCCGACATATGCAGCAAGGATAGCGGGCCGACGCCCGTGGCGTCCCCCCGGGCTCCCCACCCTCACATCCGCTCCACCACCGGAATCCCCAGCAGCGTCAGACCGTCGCTCAGCACCCGCTGGGTCAGCCGGCACAGCCGCAGCCGCGCCGCCCGCGTCGCCTCGTCCGGCGCCGCCAGCACCGGGCACTGGTCAAAGAACGACGAGAACGCCCCCGCCGTCTCGTACAGATACGCGCACAGCCGGCTCGGCTCGCTCGCCCGCGCCACCTCGTGCACCACCGTGCCGTACCGCAGCAGTTGCAGCGCCAGCGTCTTCTCCGCCGGCTGGCCCAGCACAAACGGCGCCGTCTCCGCCGCCGCCACCGCCCCGGCCCCGAACCGCTCGGTCGCCTTGCGGAAGATGCTCGCCACCCGCACCACCGCATACAGCAGATACGGCCCGGTGTTGCCCTCAAACGCCAGCATGCGATCCAGCGAGAACACGTAGTCCTTGGTCCGCTCGGTGCACAGGTCGGTGTACCGGATCGCCGCCAGCGCCACCGCCCTGGCCACCGCGTCACGCTCGCTGGCCGCCAGGTCGGGGCTCTTGGCCGCCACCGCCGCCCCCGCCCGCGCCGTCGCCTCGTCCAGCAGGTCCGACAGCTTGTAGCTCTCCCCCGACCGCGTCTTGAACGGCGTCCCGTCCTCCCCCAGAATCGTCCCGAACGCCGCGTGCTCCAGCACCGCCTGTTCCCCCGTCGCCGTCCGGCTCAACCCTGCCTTGTGGGCCGCCGCGAACACCTGCCGGAAGTGCAGGCTCTGCCGCGCATCCACCGCGTACACCGCCCGCTGCGCCCCCAGCCGCTGCACCCGGTGCCGCACCGCCGCCAGGTCGGTCGTCGCATACAGCGCCGCCCCGTCCCGCTTGCGGATCAGCAGCGGCTCGGCGATCCCCACGTCATTCAGCCGCACCACCAGCGCCCCGTCGTCCACCTGCGCGATCCCCGACTTCTCGAACAACGCCGTCACCTCAGCCAGGTCGCCCGAGTACGTGCTCTCACCCGCCGAGTGCTCCGGCCGCACGTCCGCGTTCAGCCGCCGGCAGATCTCCAGGCACGCCGCCATCGTCACGTCCACCAGCCGCTGCCACACCGCCATCACCGCCGGGTCATGGTTCTGCAGCCGCACCAGCGTCGCCCGCGCCGCCTCCGTCGCCGCCTTGGGTCCGTCCAGCGTCGCGTCGATCTCCGCCTCGATCTTCGGCCCCATCTTCCACTTGCGGGCGATCTCCAGCGCCTCAAACTCCCCCGAGCACTCCTTCTGCGCCGCCCGATACGCCGTGTTCAGATCATCCAGCGTCAGCCGGCCCAGGTCCACCTGCCCCGCCGCCGCCAGCCGCATCAGCCGCGCCGTCACCATCGCAATCGGCAGCCCCCAGTCCCCCACGTGGTTCTGCCGCTTCACCCGGTGCCCCAGCCGCTCCAGCACCCGCGCCAGCGTGTCCCCGATCACCGTCGACCGCAGGTGCCCCACGTGCATCTGCTTGGCCAGGTTCACCCCGCACAGGTCCACCACCACCGTCTGCCGCTGCCCCTCCGGCAGCGGCTCGGCCCCCGCATGAGCCGTGTCCACCGCCGTCAGCAGCCGAGCCAGCGCGTCGGCCTTCAGTGTGATGTTGATGAACCCCGGACCCGCGATCGACTTCTCCGTCAGCGGCTCGGCCAGGTCGCCCACATCCACCGCCGCCACCAGCGCCGCCGCCACCTGCCGGGGCGGCTGCCCCACCGCCTTGCCCAGCGCCATCGCCGCGTTGCACTGATAGTCCCCGAACTGCGCGTTGCGGCTGGCCGCGATCGACGGGTCCGCCCCCGCCTGCCCCGGAAACGCCTTGGCGATCCCCTCCGCAAAGCGAGCCTTCAGCAGCGACAGCGGGTCATGCCCGGATCCGGACGGCAAGGAAGAACCGGTCGTGGCGGTCGGGGGGGTGAGGGGGGGCTGGCTCATGAGGGCGGCAGGGTAGTGGCCGACCCCCGCCCCGGTGGCTCCGCCGGGCTCTTCTGGCCCCCCACATCACCGGTGCCCGCCTACCCCCGCCCACCCCCGCAGCACCCCCCGCAACTGCTCCGCAAACCCCGCCAGGCTCGGTCCGGGAATCAGCGTCATCGACCCGGTGAACCGCGCCACCCGGGGCGGCACGCCCGGCTCGCTGCCCCCCGCTAACGCCGGAATCGCCAGCCCCGCCAGCGGCCCCAGATGCGCCGCCGCCCCCGCACCCACCACCACCTCATCCGCGGCATTCTGCCCGGCCCCCGCCCCCCCCGCCGCCGCCGGCTGCACCAGCACCACCGCATCCGGAGCCAGCCGCAGCACCGCCTCCGCATCCAGTGTCTGATACGCCCCGCCCGTCGTCAGCGCCGGCCTGCCGCCCAAAGCCACCAGCGTGTCGTGGTGATACGAGCCCGGCCCCAGCGCCGCCGGCGGGTTCACCGTGTGCAGCAGCAGCACCCGCCCCGCGCCGGCCAGGCCAGGCCTGCCTTCGGCCGCAAACGCCGCATCCCACCGCTTGGCAAACGCCGTGCTCGCAAACTCCCCTCCCGCCAGTTCACCGTGCATCAGTTCCGCCGCCGCCCGCACATCCGCCAGCGTCAGCAGCGGCACATTGTGCAGCCGCCACCCCTCCCGCTCGGCCAGATCCACCAGCGCCGGCGGCAGCGTCCGCTGCCCCCACTGCACATACACGTGCGTCGGCCGCACCCGCAGCAGGTTCTCAAAGTTCAGCCCCGTCTGGTCCCCGCACACCGGCAACGCCGCATCCGCCCACGCGTCAAATCCGTGCCGCCCCACCAGCTTCCCGCCCATCCCCAGGCTCCGCAGCATGTCCGTCAACCCCGGCCCCAGCGCCACCACCCGGGGGCCGGCATTCGCGTTCGCCGCCGCCGCCGCCGTCCCCGCCTCCCGCCGGCACCCGCCCGTGCTGGCCATGGTCGCCGCTGCCGCCAGCATCACCGCCAGCAGCCGCACGACCACCAGCCACCGCCCCTCCGGCACACGCCGGGCGTGCAGCCAGCATCTCACGCGTCCCGGTCGCTGCCCGCCTCCCCCGCGCTTCACTGCCGCCTTGCACCGCGCATGATCCACCACGAACTGCCGCATCGCTCGCAACACCACCGCCGCCACGTGCTCGCGATCGGCCGGCGTGCCCGTCGGACACCGCGCCAGCCGCTCGCCGGCCTCGTGCACCAGTTCCGTCGGTTGCAGTGTGTGTGCCCCCGGCTGATCCGCACAATGCCCCAGTGCCAGCGCCGGCAGCGATGCGTCCACCCCGACAAACCGGCCGTCGCCCTCGCCCTCCTCGCGCAGCGTTCCCGCAGCCGACTTCGCGTTGGATACACACTCACGCACCGGGCGACCCTCTCCGCTGCACATCCTCTGCCGCGGCCTGTGCCAACCAAACCTCCTCTCGCCCGGCGTGGTGACGCAGCCAGCCGCGGTCGGAGTCCGTCCGAAAGATACACGCTCCCCTGAGCGTGCCAACCCCGTCCCACCGCAGTCGGCCCTCGGCAGCGTCAAAGTCACGCCGCATATGCCTCCGGGCTATTCGCTCTGGCGAGCACGTTTGCACGCTTCTTTGAGTTTTTTTGGCGGACTGCGCTGCGGATTGCGTTATGAAGATTGGGTGGTGGCCCCGCGGGCCGGCGCCTGGGCCGGTCCAAGTGTGCCCGCACAAGGCTTCAGGTGCTTCCGGCGTGTCGGCACATGGCCGCCGGCTGGTCCGGACGCCGCCGGGTCAGCAGTCCGCAACCGCCCAAGAGCGGGCATCGGCAGTTGAAACGCAGTGAACTCCGCACGGAAACGGGTGGGTGGGAGTGAGAGATGGGGGTGAAGGGGGAGGGTGGCCGACCGGGGGAAGGGCGGGCAGTGGTGAAGGGTGTGGGGGGGCGGGAGGGCGGGGGGTGGTGGGGGTGGTGGGGGTGGTGGGGGTGGGGGTGGCGGGCGCAGTGGGGCGAGGCCAACCGGCGGCCGTCGTTTCGCCGCCGTCAGCAAACCCGTTGGTGACGCGGGCAGGGGTGACCAGAAGCTTCGCTGCCGGCACCGGCTGCCCCCTGCTCACCTGCCCGCCCGGCCAACGAAAAACCGCCGCGACCTTGGTTCTCCTGGCAAGGCCGCGGCGGTCAATTCATCCGTCTTGCAGTCAGCGTCCGGGCCGGGCTCAATCCTCGGGCACGTGGTCGGAGGTGACAACCTTGCGGAAGGCCTCACGCAGCTTGCGGGTCACCGGGCCCTCGGTGCCCGAGCCGATGCGGATGTCGTCGATCTGGGTGACCGCGATGATCTCCGCAGCCGTGCCAGTGAGGAAGACCTCGTCGGCGGACTTGACCTCCTCAGGCAGCATGCTCTTGACGTTGCAGGTGATGCCCGCCTCGGTGCACAGGTCGATCACGAAGCGGCGGGTGATGCCCTCCAGAATGCCCGCCTCGGTGGGCGGCGTGAACACCTGGCCGTTGCGGATGATGAAGATGTTGTCGCCCGTGCACTCGCCGACGTAGCCGTCGAGGTTGAGCATGATGGCCTCGTCGCAGCCCTGATCAATGGCCTCGACCTTGCCCAGGATGTTGTTGAGGTAGTTCAGTGACTTGATGCGCGGGTCCAGGCACTGGATCGGCGTGCGGGGCCGCTTGGCCACGATGATCCGCATGCCCTTCTCGTACTGCTCCTTGGAGTACAGGGCGATCTGGTCGGCGATGCAGATCACGCCGGCGACCGGGCACTTGCGCGGGTCCAGACCCAGCGTGCCATACCCGCGCGACACCACCAGCCGGATGTACCCCTCTTCGATGTGGTTGGCCGCGATGCAGTCCCGCATGATCTGCACCATCTCATCGCGAGAAACCGGGATCCGCAGCCGGATCATCTCGGCGCAGCGCCACAGCCGCTCCATGTGCTGGCCGCACTTGAAGATCTTCCCGCGGTACACGCGGATGCCCTCGAACACCCCGTCGCCGTACAGCAGGCCGTGGTCGTACACCGAGACCGAGGCCTCGGCCTTGGGCACCATGCGCCCGTTCACGTAGATGATCGGCGTCTCGCCCTTGGGAATGCCCGCGGTGAACGCGTGCAGCGTCGAATGGTCGCCGATCCACGACTTGGTCTTCGCCGGAGACGGCTTGGAGGCGACCGCCTTCGCCGCGATGTTCTTGGCCGGCTTGGCGAACTTGGCGAGCTTGGCGAGCTTCGCGGAACCGTTCTTCACGGCGGGCGACGCCTTGGACGCGGTCTTCTTGGCGGGGGCGGGCTTCTTCGGGGCCTTGGTCTTCATGGCGGACTCCGCAGGGGATGGAAGGCGATCGTCGAGCAATCCGTGACGCTTCTATCGGCCGAGTCCATGGCCGGGTTGCGAGTTTAGTGCGCGACCCCGACCGATCAAGCCGCGCCACGACGGACAGCAACACGCAGCTTCAGGTGATCGCAAGCATCGCATGTCGATGTGTCAATGCATCGCATGACTACGTATGTTTTACAGATCCGCAATCCCCTCGCCGCCGCCGTTCTCGCGCAGCACCGCATTCACCGCCCCGGAAAACCGCACCCACAGTCCCGTCTGCGTCGCCAGGTGCCGTCGCCCCGAGGCCGTCAGCCGATAAAACCTCGCCCGCCGCCCCGTCTCGTTCAGCCGCCATTCCCCCTGCACATCCCCGCGTTTGCTCATCCGCTTGAGCGCCGGATACAGCGAGCCCTCCTCAACGCTGATCACCCCGCCCGACCGCCGCTCGATCTCCCTGGCCAGCCCATACCCGTGCCGCTCCCCGCCGCGCAGCACCGTCATGATCATCATCTCCAGCGTGCCCTGCAGCACCGCCGGATGGGCCTGGTTCGTCCCCGCGCGTTCAGTCGGCATCGTCGGCTCCTGCACACATACAGAGCCATCCTAGGTATCTGCGGTCATCCCCCGTGCCGCACCCCACCCACGCGATCACGCCGTGCGGATCTCCGCCTTCAGCACTGTCTTCAGCCGCGCCACCAGCCGCTCCACCTCCGCGTTCACCTCGTCGTCGCGCAGCGTCCGCTCCGGGTGCCGGAACACCATCCGCAGCGTCACCGACTTCTTCCCCGCCGCCAGCGGCTTGCCCCGATACGTCGTCACAAACCGCGTGCTCTCGATGTTCGCCAGCGACAGCCCCGCCGCCTCGCCCTCCACCTGCGCCCACTCCAGATCAAACAGCCGCTGCACCTCGGCGCTCACCAGCCCCACATGCCCGATCACCGCCCCGTCCACCAGCACCTGTGCCGTCGCCGCCGCTTCAAACCCCGCGTGTGGCGTCGGCCCCGGCCGCACCGTCAGCCGCCCGCCGCCCAGCAGCGTCTCCGCCGCCGTCACCAGCGTCCCCTTCGCCAGCGCAAAGGCCGCCTGCCGCCGCTCATGCGCCGAAAGCCCCGGCGCCGTCGGGGCGTCGGCCAGCAACGCCAGCACCGCGCGTTCCGCCGTGCTCGGCCCTGGCCCGCTCGCCCCCGGCCCATTCGCCCCCGGCTTGTCCGCAAACACCCCCGCCATCTCAAACAGCCGCACGCCCCCCGGCGCGTGCACCTTCGCATCCTGGTTGGCCCGCCGGCACTCCAGCAGCCCCGCCAGTACCGACGGCCGGCAGATGTTCTCGCTCCCGCGACGCTCCTCCGACACCCCCGTCAGCCGCAGCCCGCTCCCGACCGGCAAGAACGGCTTGGCCGCCTTGGCGCTGGTGAACGAGAACGTCACCGTCTCATAGAACCCCGCCCCCGTCAGCACCCGGCTCAGTTCCGTCACCGCCCGCTCGGTCGTCTGCGCCGGCCGAACCGACACGCTCACCCGCCCGTGCAGCGGAATCCGGTCGTACCCCACCGTCCTGGCCACCTCTTCAATCAGGTCGATCTCCAGCCGCACATCCGGCCGGTGCGCCGGCACCGTCACCGTCAGGCTCTCGCCCGACCCGGCCACCGCAAAGCCCTGCGCCGTCAACGCACCGCGCATCTGCTCGTCGCTGAAGTTCGCCCCGATCACCGCCCGGCATCGCCCCGGCCGCAGGCTGATCTGCGTCGCCGGCGCAACCGGCTTGCCCGCCGTCAGCATCCCCGGCACCACCGTCCCCCCGGCGATCTGCACGATCAGGTCCGCCAGCCGGTCCGCCGCCGGGGCCATGCTCGCCGCCGGCACCGTCCGCTCATACCGGTATGACGAATCCGTCCGGATCCCGTGCTTGCGCGCCGCCGACCGCACCGCCACCGGGTCCCATGTCGCCACCTCCACCAGCACCTCGGTCGTCCCCGCCGTCACCGATGTCCCCTCACCGCCCATCACCCCCGCCAGCGACACCGGCCCCGACTCATCCGCCACCACCGTCTCAAACCCCGCCAGCGTGATCGTCCGTCCGTCCAGCAGCGTCATCTTCTCACCCGCCTTGGCCGTCCGCACGATGATCCCCGGCCGCCCGTCCTGCCCCTTGGCCACCTTGGCCAGGTCAAACGCGTGGCTCGGCTGCCCCATCTCCAGCAGCACAAAGTTCGTCGCGTCCACCACGTTGTTGATCGGCCTCGCCCCCGCCGCCGTCAGCGCCTCAGCCAGCCACGCCGGGCTCGGCCCCACCTTCACCCCCCGAATCAGCCGCAGCGTGAACAGCGGGCACGCCTCCGGCACCTCGTTCCGCAGCGTCGCCTCCGCCCCCGCCCGATCCCCCGCCGGCAGCGCCGCCTTCGCCGCCGGAGGCACGAACCTCCGCCCCGTCGCCGCCGCGATCTCCCGCGCCAGCCCCACATGGCACAGGCAGTCCCCCCGGTTGCTGGTCACCTCCACATCCAGCCGCGCATCGGCCGTCGTCGCGCCGCCTCCGGTTCCCCCGCCCCCCGTCGCCCGCGCCGGCAACGCTTCGATCGATTCAATCGGCAGCCCCACAAACGTGAGCACCTGCTCCATCTGGTCGGCAGACAGGTCCCCCGGCTGCAGGTACGAGTTGATCCACGCGGCAGAGACTTTCATGGGCACAGAGGGTACGGGGCAGCCTCCCCCTCAGTCGGCTCTGCCAGGCGGGCCATCCTCCCCAGAACCCCAACCGCCCCGCACCCCCCGCACCCCCCGCACCCCCCAGCCAATCCCCCGCCCGCGCCGGCGTACGGTGCACCATGGCCATCCCGACCCCAGTCCCGCTCCGCCTGCCCCGCCCCGTGGTGCGCCGCCGGGCCATCGCCGCGCTGCTGCTGGCCTGTCTGGCCGGCGTCTGCGGCCTCGCCGCCTGTGCCGGCAAGGACTCCCCCGCCGCCGCCTCCGGCGGTTGGGCCGGGCAGACCAACGCCCCCATCCAGACTGTCCGCGGAGCCCCCACCGGCGGCTGGAGCTTTGACCTGAACGTGGTCCAGAGCGCCTCCAACCGCGTCGAGGGCTACCGCCTCTCCACCGACGGAGCCCTGGCCTTCAGCGGCCCGCAAACCTCCATGGGGGCCGACGGCATGGACGTCCCTCGCGTCCTCTGGGAGGGCGGGCTGACCGAAGCCCAGGTCACTGAGGTCATCCAACTGCTCCAGTCGGCCGCCGCCGCCGGCGAGAAGGCCGGCCTCACCCGCTGGACCGCCCCCGAGAAGGGACAGGCCCGCTATCGCCTGGAATACCGCCGCCCCGACAGTTGGGGTGTCACCGTGCACATCGGCGGCCCCTGGCCCGAGGCCCAGGCCCTCCGCGACGCCGTCCGCCGCATCATGCTCCAGGCCCGGGGCATGGCCACCCCGCCCGCTTAGCCGTTTCCATCCGTTCCCGCCCCCCGCTTCGTGCTGCACGTCATCCCCGCTCGGGCATGCCGCCCGCCATCAGCATGATCCAGCGGCCGCATGCCGCATCGGGCACCCCTCGCCCGCTTGGGCCGGTTCAGCCCGGAAACTTGCGCCAGTCGCGTCTGACAACCACACCCGATGCTCTCCGTTCCGCAGGCCGATGGCTGCCCCGGTTCGCTCCCGATCACCCCAGGTGTACCAGCATTCCGGCCCTTTGCCGAAGGTCAAGCCGGCCATGCCTGCCCGGGCCGCCTGCCAGAACGCCCAAGTCCCCATAGCCGCGGCACACCGCAACACGGCTTCACGGCTTCACGGCTTCACGGCTTCACGGCTTCAGCCCGGCCTCCGCAACCGTCGGCAGGTCCTTCAGGCTCGACAGTCCGAACGCCTCCAGGAAGCCCTTGCTGGTCGCATACAGGATCGGCCGCCCCAGTTCCTCCGCCCGCCCCGCGATGGTGATCAGCCGCCGCTCCATCAGCGTCTTGAGGATCTCCCCGCACGCCACACCGCGGATCGCCTCCAGCGTCGCCCGCGTCACCGGCTGCCGATACGCGATGATCGCCAGCGTCTCCACCGCCGCCCGCGACAGCTTGGCGCTGCTCTGCGCGTTCTGAAACCGCGCCACCACCGCGCCGTAACTCGGCAGAGTCATCAGCCGGTACCCGCCCGCCACCGCCTCCACCCGGAACGACCGACCCGACTTCGCGTACACCCCGTTCAGTTCATCCACCGCCGCCGCGATAATCGCCGCCGGATCATGCTCCGCGCCCGCCTTGGCCTTCCGCCGCCGCTTGGGCGGGGGCGGCGTCGCTTCGCCGCCCGCCTCCCCTTCGCCCTTCTCCCCGCTCCCGCTCTGCTTGGCCGCCGCCTTGCCCGCCTGCCCGCCCATCGCCTCCGCCGCCTCTTCGTTGGGTGCCAGCCCCAGCGCCACCGCCAGCCGCAACGCCGGCACCGCCCGCCCGCTGGTCAGCAGCAACGCCTCCACCTGCTGGGGCAGATCCGCCGGAATCGTCAGTGTCACCGTCACCGCCGCCGTCGCTACCGCCGGCGCGGCAGGCGCAACATCCGTCGCCTCCACGGCGTCACCCTCGCTTGCCGTTACCACTGCCGCCGCTTCCGCCTCGCCCGGAATCTCGGTCACCTCCGCAGCCGCCGCCTCAGCAACGGCCGCCGCCGTCTGCGGCGCCGGCAGGTCCACCGCCGCGTCGGTCGGAACCTCCACCACAACAGCGGGGTGCGGGGGTGCGGGGAGGGGGCCCTTCTTGGAGGAGGCTTTGGGCATAGGTCGGCCCGATGGTAGATGCGGGCCTCGCGCCGGCCACCCCGCCAAGCCCCTCCCGCACCCTTCGTCCCCGCTTGCCGCCCAACTTCCCACCCCCGCGCCTGTCGGCTACGGTGGATGATGAACGCGATTCTGCTTGCCATCGGGGCCGGCCTGTGCTGGGGCATCGGCGAGGTCTGCGCCAAGTCCGTCCTGCACGGCAAAGAAGTGGGGGCCTTCGCCATCGCCGGCGTCCGTGCCGTCGTCGCCCTCCCCCTGGTCCTCATGGCGTATTGGATCGCCGTCCCCCTGCTCAAGAGCGAGCCCGCCCAGTGGTACCAGGCCGGCCCCGGCGTCTGGACCAAGATGATCATCGGCTCCGGCGTCCTCGCCGCCGCCGCCGGGCCCATCCTCTTCTACTGCGCCCTGAAGATCAGCGACATCTCCGTCGTCAAGCCCATCGCCTTCACCGTCGCCCCCGCCACCGCCGCCCTCATCGGCTGGACCCTCCTCGGCGAGCCGGTCACCCCCAAGAAGGTCATCGCCGTCGCCCTCATCCTCGGGGGCGTCGTTCTGCTCACCACCAAATAACCCGCCCCCTCACTCCGCCCCTCACCGCACCACCAGCCACTCCGGCAGCGGCTGAATGTTCCCCGCCCGGTCCACGCACCCCAGCGTGCTGCTCGCGGTGAACAGGCTCTCCCCGTCCGCTTTCCCCTGCGGCTGGTTCGGGTCGTCCACCCGCACCAGCTCATATTCATGCAGGATCTTCACCCGGCTCCCCGGCACCACCCGCGTCCGCAGTTCCAGCACATCGTCGTATTTCGCCGGCCGCCGATACCGCAACTCCATCTTCACCACCACCAGCAGCACCCCCGCCGCCTCCAACTGCGCATAACTCACCCCGCTGGTCCGCAGCAGTTCCGTCCGCCCCATCTCCAGCCACGGCAGATAGCTCGCGTGGTGCGCCACGTTCATCGGGTCGCACTCCGAGTACCGCACCCGCAGCCGGATCGCCCCTTCCGCCGCCGCGTGTCGCGCTGCTTCCAGATGGTCCTCCGCCGGGTTTCTCCGCCCGGGCAGGCCCGCGGCATGTTCAGCATGAGCCATACCCGAGGGTACGGGCCGACGCTCCGCCGTGCCGTCAGTGAACACGCCCATCCTCCCCGCTTTCCCCGCCGAGGCCCCCGAATCCACCCGCACCCCCCGCCAGTCTGCCCCGGTTCTCCGCCGGCGGAATCGGGCGAAGCTGGCGCAACAAGGGGATTTATTTTTATGCATTTGTTGCAAAATGATGCAGTCGGATTTACGATACACCCTTCGGCGGGCCGCGTTCGCCCGCCGCCGCAGTGGAGATCACAGGGGATATGAACATCGGGCCGACCAGCACACAGCACCCTCAAGCCCCCGCCGCCGCCGGGGCCACCTCTTCCGCGCCGCCTTCCGGCCCGGCCGTCACCGGCCCGGCCGTCACCGGTTCCGCCGCCCCGGCCGACGCCCTGCGTCCTTACCGGGGCCGCACCATCCTCGTCCGCCGCCTCAGCGAGCAGGACCCCGTCCCCGCCATCACCGCCCTGCTCCACCGCGCCTACGCCAAGCAGGTCAAGATGGGCCTCCGCCCCCTCGCCGGCCGGCAGGACGACTCGGTCACCCGCCGCCGCATCCACTCCGGCGAGTGCTCCCTGGCCATCGACACCTCCGGCCTGACCCCGGCCGACACCTTCGACGGCGCCATCGTCGGCGTCATCATCCTCAACGAAATCGAGCCCGACAACGGCCCCGACTGGTTCACCCGTCCCGGCGTCGCCAGTTTCTCCCAGCTCGCTGTGGATCCCGCCGCCCAGGGCGCCGGCATCGGCCGCGCGCTGCTCGCCACCGTCGAACGCCGCGCCGCCGAACTGGGCAACACCGAACTGGGCCTCTCCATGGCCGAGCCCGACGTGCAACTCCGCCAGTTCTACCAGCGCAGCGGCTACCGCATCGTCGCCACCTGGAAGTGGCCTTACACCAACTACCTCAGCCTCATCCTCAGCAAGTCGCTCACCCCTGTCCCCAAGGCCTGATTCGCTGCCCGGCCTGACGGAACCCGCCTTCCCGCGCATCCAGCCTCCCGCCACCGGTTCACCCCGCTCCCCCGCCGGGCTTGCGTTATGCTGCGCCGGCCGGCACCGCCCGCGCGACCCCTCCCAGGAGACCCCCATGCCCGTCACCCGCCGCCAGATTCTTGAAAACGGTCTGAACACCCTCGCCGCCGTTGCCGCCGGCGGCGCTCTGGCCGCTCTCCCGCGAACCGCCGCCGCCCGCTCCGCCCAGGCCTCCCCCGCCAAGCCCGCCCCGGCCGCCCCCAGCGCCAAGCTCAAACTCCTCATCCTCGGCGGCACCGCCTTCACCGGCCCCCACCTCGTCCGCCTCGCCCTCAGCCGCGGGCACGAGGTCGCCATCTTCAACCGGGGCCGTACCGAACGCCGCATCGGCGGCATCCCCGACCAGACCGAGCGCCTCGTCGGCGACCGCGACCCCAAGGTGGGCGACGGCCTCAAGGCCCTTGAGGGCGACCGCCGCTGGGACGCCGTCATTGACCTCTCCGGCCAGTACCCTCGCCACGTTCGCGCCTCGGCCGAGCTGCTCCGCAACCGCGTCAGGCACTACTCGTTCGTCTCCACCATCTCCGTCTTCCGCCAGCCCTACCCCGCAGTGCTCGATGAAAACGCCCCCGTTGAAACCCTCGACGACCCCACCACCGAAGACATGGCCGGCGGCCGCAACTACGGCGGTCTCAAGGCCGCCTGCGAACGCGCCGCCGTCGAGGGCATGGCCTCGCCCGACAAAGTCGCCGTCGTCCGCCCCGGCCTGATCATCGGCCCCGGCGACAACACCGACCGCTTCACCTACTGGCCCGTCCGCGCTGCCGGTCTGGGCGCCGGCCCGGGCGAAACCTGGTCGCCCAGCATGCTCTGCCCCGGCTCACCGACCGATCCCGTGCAGGGCATCGACGCCCGCGACCTGGCCGCCTGGCTCCTCCTCCTCGCCGAACGCTCCACCGTCGGCACCTTCAACACCGTTGGCCCCGCCCAGCCTACCGGCTTCGGCGAACTCATCGACGCCTGCGTCAAGGCCGCCGGCCCCGCCGCCGCCAAGCCCGTCTGGGCCGACTGGCCCACCCTCCAGGCCCATCAGGTCGCCCCCTGGGCCGAGATGCCCGCCTGGGTCCCCCAGCCAGAAAGCCCCGATGAGGGCCACGTCGCCAAGGTGGTCAACGCCAAGGCCATCGCCGCCGGACTCACCTTCCGCCCCCTGGCCGAGACCGTCCGCGACACCCTCGCCTGGTGGCCCAGCGAGGTCGAACGCCGCGAACGCGTCGGCAAGGACGTGGTCGAGCAGGCCCGCAGCGAGGGCAAGCAGCCTCCCACCCTGCCTCCCCATCAGAAGCTCCGCGCCGGCATCTCCCCCGAGAAAGAGCAGCGCGTCCTCGCCGCCATCGCCGCTGCCAAGTAATCTGCACAATCTGCACAATCCGCACCATCCGCCCGGCCCCAACCCGCCGCACACACCGCCGCCACCGCTTCGCTGGCTCCGGCCCCGCTCCGCTGCCCGCCCCGGCGGCGGTTTAGGCTTGGCGCGATGACCGCCCCTCCCGTTCCCCCCGGCCCGCCCGCCGCCACCGTCCTGCTCTCCGGAGGCCTCGATTCCGCCACCGTGCTGGCCATGGCCCGCGCCCAGGGCTTTGTCTGCCACTGCCTGAGTTTCGATTACGGCCAACGCCACAAGCACGAACTGCTCGCCGCCCGCGCACTGGCCTCCGCCCTCTCCGCCGCCAGTTGGCAGATCGTCACCCTCGATCTCCGCGCCTTCGGCGGCTCCGCCCTGACTGACGACACCATCGCCGTCCCCAAAGACCGCGACGAACGCGCCATGGCCGCCGACATCCCCGTCACCTACGTCCCCGCCCGCAACCTCGTGCTCCTCTCCATGGCCGTCGCCTTCGCCGAGTCCCGCAACTGCGTCGATGTCTTCACCGGCGTCAACGCCGTCGACTACTCCGGCTACCCCGACTGCCGCCCCCAGTTCATCCGCTCCTTTGCCCACACCGCCACCCTCGCCACCGCGCTGGGCACCCAGGGCCGCGCCTTCACCGTCCACGCCCCCCTGTCCGACATGACCAAGGCCCAGATCATCCGCGCCGGCGCCGCCCTGAACGTCCCCTACCACCTCACCCACAGTTGCTACGACCCCGCCACCGCCTCCGACGGCTCCCCCCTGGCCTGCGGCCGCTGCGATGCCTGCCAGATCCGCCGCCGAGGCTTCGCCGAGGCCGGCATCCCCGATCCCACCCGCTACCTCTGAAAACCGGCCGCCGCACCCCCGTGCCCATCTAAACTCCCCCTTCCCATGCCCGAGCTGCCGGTCCATCCCGCCTCGGCCATCGCCGACGATGCCGCCGCCGCCGACCCCACGCGCCTCCGCGTCAGCGAGGTCTTCGCCAGCGTCCAGGGCGAGGGCAAACTCACCGGCGTCCCCAGCGTCTTTGTCCGCCTCTCCGGCTGCAACCTCCGCTGCCGCTGGTGCGACACGCCCTACGCCAGTTGGAACCCCGACGGCCCCACCCTCACCGTTGACCAGCTCCTCGCCCAGATCACCCAGCTTGCCGGCCCCTCCATCCGCCACGCCGTCCTCACCGGGGGCGAGCCCATGCTCTTCCCCGCCCTGGGCCCCCTGGCCGAAGCCCTCGCCGCCCGGGGCTTCCACATCACCATCGAAACCGCCGGCACCGTCGCCAATCCCCGCGCCCTGGCCGTCTGCAACCTCCTGAGCCTCTCCCCCAAACTCGCCGACAGCACCCCAGTCGCCGACCCCCGCGACCCCTCCGGCGCCTGGGCCGTCCGTCACGAGGCCCGCCGCCTCAACCTCCCCGTCCTGGCCGACCTCATCTCCTCCATCCATTCCCACCCCGCCAACGCCGATCTGCAACTCAAGTTCGTCGTCAACCCCGCCTCCCTCCCCTCCGACGAACGCGAAATCCTCGACCTCCTCTCCGCCCTCGCCCAGGCCGGCTCCCCCATCGCACCGGCCGATGTGCTCGCCATGCCCGAGGGCGTCGCTGAGCCCGGCCCACAGGCCCGCCAGGCCGTCCTCGACCTTGTCCTTCGCCATGGCTGGCGATACTGCACACGCCTCCACATCCATCTGTTTGGGAACACCCGCGGCACATGAGCACCCCTTCCGACACCCCTTCGACCCCCAGCAGCCCCGCCGCGCCCGCTCCGCAGCCCGCCCCCCAGCCGGCCCCGCAGCCATCCTCCGCGCCCGCCGCCGCTGACGCCGCACCCGCCGCATCCCCCGCTGGCACCGAAGGCACAAACGCTGCGCACCCCGCCGGCCGCCGCCGTCGTCGCCGCCGCCGGGGGGGTGGAGGTGGTGGCGGAGGTAGTGGGGGCGGAGGGAGTGGCGGTGGTGGGGGAGGTACTGGTGGCCCCCGCGATGCCGCCGCCAACGCTCCCGAAGGTGCCGCAACAGCCGATGGCGTTGCACCCGCCGTTGCCGATCCCGCTGATCCCACCGCTGCACCCACCTCCGGCAAGCGGCGCCGCCGTCGCCGCCGGGGCGGCGGGGGGGGCGGTGGTGGTGGCGGTGGTGGTGGTGTGGGGGGTGGTTCCGGCGACCCCGCCGCGGCTGGCGCAGCCCCCGGCACGCCCGGCCAGCCCGCCCCCCGCGGCCGCCGCAACGACCAGCCGCGCTCCCCCCAATCTGATCGCAAGTCCGACCGCCGCGGTGATCGTAAGGGCGATCGCAAAGGTGAACGCAAGGGCGAACGCCGCGAGCGTTCCGCACAACTGCCCCCTGCGCCCCCGCCCGATCCCTCCAAGCCCGACCCGCTCGCCCCCCTTCGCGAGCGCATCGGCCATTGCATGATCTCCGACCGCGCCCGCCTCCACAAGCGCCTGGAGGAGATCCGCGCCGTCGCCTACGCCGGCAAGCCCGTCGGCGAGCACGTCCTCCGCTTCGCGCAAGACACCACCCGCGCCATCGCCAAGGCCGAGGCCCGCCGCGCCCTCGTCCCCGCCATCACCTTCCCGCCCGATCTCCCCATCACCGAGCGCGTCACCGACATCTCCGCCGCCATCGCCGCCCACCAGGTCGTCGTCGTCTGTGGTGAGACCGGCTCGGGCAAGTCCACCCAGCTCCCCAAGATCTGCCTCAAACTCGGCCGGGGCGTCACCGGCATGATCGCCCACACCCAGCCCCGCCGCATCGCCGCCCGCTCGGTCGCGGTCCGTCTGGCTGAAGAACTCGGCGTCCCCGCCCCCGGCGGCGCCCGCCCCAAGCCCGCCGAGGCCGAGGCCGGCGGCAGCAGTGGGGGGCCAACCGCGCCCATCTCGCCCGATCTCCCCCCCGTCGTCGGCTTCAAGTACCGTTTCACCGACAAAACCAGCCCCGCCACCACCCTGGTCAAGCTCCTCACCGACGGCATTCTCCTGGCCGAAACCCAGGGCGACCGCCTCCTCGAGCAGTACGACACCATCATCATCGACGAGGCCCACGAGCGCTCGCTGAACATCGACTTCCTCCTGGGCTACATCCACCGCATCCTCCCCCAAAGGCCCGACCTCAAGGTCATCATCACCTCGGCCACCATCGACCCCGAGCGCCTCAGCAACCACTTCGGCGGCCCCGAGAAGTGCCCCATCATCAACGTCTCCGGCCGCACCTACCCGGTCGAGATCCGCTACCGCCCCTTCGAGCACCACGACATCGACGAGATGGAAGACCGTCTCGAGCACAACGTCGTCGCCTCGGTCGCTGAACTGTGCAGCCACGGCGATGGTGACATCCTGGTCTTCCTCCCCGGCGAGCGTGAGATCCGCGAGACCGCCGACATCCTCGCCGAGGCCGGCTACGGCGTGGCCGGTCGCGGCGGTGCCGCCTCCGGCCCGGTGACCGAACGCATCGAGGTCATCCCCCTCTACGCCCGCCTCCCCGCCGCTGATCAGCTCAAGGTCTTCCAGCCCCACCTCGCCGGCGTCGGTCGCCGCATCATCCTCGCCACCAACGTCGCCGAGACCAGCCTCACCGTCCCCGGCATCCGCTACGTCATCGACGGCGGCCTCGCCCGCATCAGCCGCTACTCACCCCGCACCCGCGTCAACCGCCTTCCCATCGAAGAGATCTCCCAGGCCTCCGCCGCCCAGCGCTCCGGCCGCTGCGGCCGCCTCGGCCCCGGTGTCGCCATCCGCCTCTACGGTGAAGAGGACTTCGCCAAGCGCGACGCCTTCACCGAGCCCGAGATCCTCCGCACCAACCTCGCCGCCGTCGTCCTGCAGATGCTCTACCTGCGCCTGGGCGACCCCTCTCAGTTCCCCTTCGTCCAGCCCCCCGACAACCGCCTGATCAACGACGCCTTCGACACCCTGCTCGAACTCGGCGCTGTTGACGAAGACCGCCGCCTCACCAAGGCCGGGCGCGACATGGCCCGCCTCCCCATCGACCCCCGCCTCGCCCGCATCATCCTCGCCGGTCGCGAGGAGCACTGCCTCCGCGAGGCCCTGGTCATCACCGCCGCCCTGAGCGTGCAGGACCCCCGCGAACGCCCGCTCGACAAGGCCTCGGAGGCCGACGCCAAGCACGCCATCTTCCGCGACGAGCAGTCCGACTTTGTCTCCCTGCTCAAACTCTGGAAGTGGTTCGCCCAGCAGGAGGCCGCCGTCTCCGGCTCCCGCCTCCGCCGCCTCTGCCGCGAGAACTTCCTCTCCTTCGTCCGCCTCCGCGAGTGGCAGGAGATCCACCGCCAGCTCGCTGATGTCTGCCGCGAACTGTCCATGCCGCTCAACGATCGCCAGGCCACCTACGAGCAGGTCCACCGCGCCGTGCTCGCCGGCCTGCTCTCCGCCGTCGGCAACCGCGACGAGAAGTCCACCGAGAAGGAGTACACCGGCGCCCGGGGCGGCAAGTTCTCCATCTTCCCCGGCTCCGGCCTGTTCAAGAAGGCCCCCCGCTGGGTCGTCGCCGCCGAACTGGTCAAGACCACCAAGCTCTACGCCCGCTGCTGCGCCGCCGTTGAGCCCGCCTGGGTCGAGGCCGCCGGCGCCCACCTCCTCAAGCGCTCCCACTCCGATCCGCATTACGACGAGAAGACCGAGCGCGTCAACTGCTTCCAGCGCGTCACCCTCTGGGGGCTCGAGCTCGCCTCCCGCCGCCGCGTCCACTTCGGCTCCATCGACCCCGCCCAGGCCCGCGACCTGTTCATCACCGGCGCCCTGGTCGAGGGCCATCTCCGCTCCAGCGAGAACGCCCCCTTCGCCCGCCACAACCGCGACCTGCTCACCCGCGCCCACGCCCTCCAGCGCCGCTACCGCCGCGCCGATCTCCTCGCCGACGCCTCCGTCCGCCACGCCTTCTTCGACCACCGCCTCCCCAAAGACGTCTTCACCGGTGAGGACCTGGTCCGCTGGCGCATGCACGTCGAGAAGAGCAACCCCCAGGTCCTCTTCCTCTCTGAACGCGAGGTCCTCTCCGACGCCGCCCGCGCCCTCTCCGCCGCCGACTTCCCCGACACCCTCGCCTTGGCCGCCGACGGTTCCTGCGTCGCGAGCCTCTCCTACGTCAACGACCCCCAGCACCCCGCCGACGGCATCACCGCCACCCTTCCCGTCGAGGCCGCCGGCGCCGCCGACGAACGCGTCGGCCAGTGGCTCGTCCCCGGCCTGCTCAAAGAGAAGGTCGAGACCCTCGTCCGCTCCCTCCCCAAGGCCGTCCGCACCCACTTCGTCCCGCCCCCGCAGTTCGCCGAGCAGTGCCTCGCCGAGATCGCCCGCGCCCGCCTCACCGCCGCCGAGGGCTACTCCCTCACCGAGGCCCTGGTCGCCTGCTGCAAGGCCCTGGGCGACGTCGAGGTCGCCGAGCGCGACTTCGACCTCGCCGCCCTCCCGCCCTACCTCACCCTCACCTACCGCTTCACCGACGCCGCCGGCCACCTCCTGGCCGAAGGCCGCGACCTGCCCGCCCTCCGCCGCCAACTCCGCGACCGCATCGTCCGCTCGGTCACCGAACTGGCCCCCATCCGCTACAACCGCGAAGGCCTGAACAACTGGGACTTCGGCGACCTCCCCGAACGCATCGACGTCCAGGCCCGGGGCCTCAAGCTCAGCGGCTACCCCGCCCTCACCTCAGAGCAGGGCCGCGTCGGCCTCCGCGTCTTCGCCACTCCGCAGGCCGCCGCCGCGAATCACCGCGAGGGCCTCCGCCGCCTGTTTGTCATCCGCGCCCGCGAGAACCTCGAACGCGCCGTCAAGCACATCACCGACCTCGAGCAGCTCCGCATGCTCTACGCCACCTTCGGCGACGGCAAGGAACTCCAGACTTCCCTCGTCCAGCGCGTCGCCGAACTCGCCTTCCTCCCTGATGACGCCGTCGTCCGCCTCGAGGCCGACTTCACCGCCCGGCTCGACAAGGGCCGCGCCAACCTTGATGTCTCCGCCAACACCGTCGGCCAGACCGTCGCCGGCATCCTCAAGACCGTCCAGAGCACCCTCCTGGCCGTCGAGTCCGCCAAAGCCCCCGCCCACGCCGCCGCCGTGCTGGACATCAAAGAGCAGCTCGACCGCCTCCTCGAGGCCCGCTTCATCGCCCGCGTCCCCTGGGCCTGGCTCACCCAATACCCCCGCTACCTCGCCGCCATCTCCGCCCGCCTCCGCAAACTCACCGGCTCCGGCGAGGGCCTCGCCAAAGACGAGCGAGGCATGATCGACGTCCAGCCTCGCCAGGAGGCCTTCCTCTGGGCCTGCCGCAACCGCGACGCCTCCCACGGCCCCGACCCCGCCCTGGAGCAGTACCGCTGGATGCTCGAGGAGTTCCGCGTCCAGACCTTCGCCCAGGAACTCGGCACCGCCGTCCCCGTCTCCGGCAAACGCCTCGACCAACTCTGGTCCCGCATCCGCATGGACTGATGCCGATCATCCAGAGTTCCCGCTCAACCCCCCGCTCAACCCTCCCCCCAGGCCCCCGCCCCCAGCGCACCGCTGCGCGCGCCAACCGCACCCTTCTCCCCTCTGAAATCTCACAGATGAAGTGACACTATCCGGGCGTCACTTCGGATGACAGAATCCAGGCGTCAGTCCGCCACGGATTTGAGTGACTCGCCCGCGCGTCATT